>JAGSPR010000314.1 GCA_018262455.1 Deltaproteobacteria bacterium
GTTCGTGCCCTCGAGAATCGCTCCGCCGCCGACGTTGACCTCGTACTTCTTGGTCCGGAACGCGGCTCCGATCGTGGTGGTGATCCGCGACGCGCCATCGAGATCGGCGCGCAGCCACCCGGTCTCCGCGGCGCGCGTGTCGTAGCCGACGCCACCCCGCAGGATGATCTGGTTGCCGCCGGGCTGGTTGGCGTTGAGCGGGAGGTGATAGCTGCCGCCGAGCCGGATCGAGTACGTGTCCTTGAGCTTGTGCTCGATGTAGTTGTCCTTGAGCGTCAGCGCGATCTCGCTCTCGTCGAGCGTCCCGTCCGCGTTGCTATCGACGTACGCCGCCGAATCGACGACCACGCGGTACATGCCGGGGCTCGTGCAGTTCGCGTCCGTGAACAGCCCGGTGGCGTCGATCTCGCAGCGCTTGCCCCAGTTCTCCCAGCCGACATCGAGCTCGACGTCACCCTTCACCTCGCCGTTCGAATCGAGGAACTTGTACGACGCAGCGATGGTCGCGCTCATCGGGATCTGGATCCCCACGCACGCCGACTGGGCGTCGAACGTGCCACCTTCAGCGCACCGCGCGGCACCTTTGGCCGTCGGACCGACGACGATCGGCTGCATGTTGAGCGAGACGCCGGGCCCGTTGGCGCTCGTCGCCGTGCCCTTCGCCTGGATCGAGGCGGCCGAGTTGTAGACCGCGGCGAGCTCGAGTTGCGGCATCGGCCGCCAGGTGACGCCGAGCCCGAACGCCGGCACGAAGTTGTCCTTCGCTTCGAGGTTGATCAGGCCATCGTCCTTGATCGACTCCTCGACGTTGCCGGGGTTTCCCCAGATCGCGACCGTCGACTTGAGGTCGCCGAAGCCGTACGAGAACCGCGCGCCGAAATCGAGCGTGGGCGTGATCCGATACGACACCGCGACCGACGGGAACACCACCGCGGCCTCCTGGGTGACGATGTCGTAGCGGGTCGGCGGTGGCGGCTTGGTGAAGTCGCCGTTGAACTGGTAGCCGGTGGACATGTCGCGGACCGGATAGCCGTTCGGCGCGTACAGCCCCGCCGCCACGTGGAGGCCCTTCACCCGGCCACCGAGATCGCTCACGATCGCGATCACCGGGACGGGCTGGACGGGGCCGATCCCGAGCGGCGGCTTCGAATTGTCCTTGACCGTGGCGTAGGGCGTCCCCTCGTAGGGCTGATCGTCGGTCGACAGCGCGTCGTAGCTGCCGGTTCGGGTGAACTGCATCGAGTAGTAGATCAGCGCCGCCGAGACGGTGATCGTCGTGCCGTGCGTCTTCGCGAGGCCGGCGGGATTGAGCGACAGCGCCTCCCCGTCATCGGCAGTCGCCACACCCGCACCTGCACGAGAAGTCGAGATGGCCCCGGAGCCGGGCAGGAACAACCCACCGGCGAGGGCGAGCGATCCGCTCGGGGCAACAACGAACAGCGTGCCAACAACGATGACGTCGCGAAGCTTCATAGGCGCGGCGAACGTACCTCAGCCCTTCTCCTCGCCGAAAGCCCAATGTGGGTCAACAAGATAGCCACCGCAGCCGGCGTCACCCCGCTGATCCGCGAGGCCTGGCCGACCGAGCGCGGCCGGATCGCTTCGAGCTTCTCGATGACCTCGTGCGACAGCCCCGGGATCGCGCGGTAGTCGAGCTCGCTGGGAACGAGGACCCCGTCCGCACGCGCCACCCGGGCGGCATCGGCTTCCTGGCGCCGCAGGTACCCCTCGTACAACAGCTCGATCTCGACCCGCTCGAGCGTGGCCGCGCTGGCGGGACTCTCGGCGAGCCCGGCGGCCACCGCGACCTCCTCGACCGCGCGCCAGTCGAGCTCGGGACGGCGCAGCAGCTCCGCGAGCGTGGCCCGCCGGCTGACGATCGGCGCCGAGGCGAAGCGCGCAAGCGCCGCGTTGACTGCGTCGGTCCCCGTGAACGAGGCGCGCTGGGCACGCTCGGCCGCCGCCGCGAGCTCCTGCTGCCAGCTCTCGAAGTCGCGCCAGCGAACATCGTCGACGAGCCCGAGCCGGCGACCGATCGGCAGCAGGCGATCCACGGCGTTGTCCTCGCGCAGCAGCAGCCGGAACTCGGCGCGCGACGTGAACATCCGGTACGGCTCCTTCGTGCCCTGGGTCGTCAGGTCGTCGACGAGCACGCCGCCGTAGCCCTGATCGCGCCGCAGGATCAGCGGCTCGCGATCGCCGGGCCCGTGTCCGAGGGCGAGCGCGGCGTTGATCCCGGCGAGCAGCCCCTGGATCGCCGCCTCCTCGTAGCCCGAGGTGCCGTTGATCTGGCCGCCGAGGTAGAGCCCGCGGACCCGCCGCGTCTCGAGGGTCGGCAGCACCTCGCGCGGATCGATGAAGTCATACTCGACCGCGTAGCCGGGCCGGGTCATCTCCGCGCGCTCGAGCCCCGGGATCGTCCGGAGGAACGCGAGCTGGACGTCGTACGGCAGCGACGTCGAGATGCCATTGGGATAGACCTCGCCCGCGCCGTCGCCTGCGACCTCGACGCCCTCGGGCTCGAGAAAGATCTGGTGGCGATCCTTGTCCGCAAACCGGACGACCTTGTCTTCGATGCTCGGGCAGTAGCGCGGCCCGGTGCCCTCGATCTCCTTGCGCCCCGCAAGATCTCTCGAGAACAACGGAGAGCGGTGGAGGTTGTCCCGGATCACCGCGTGGGTGCGCTCGTTGGTGTAGCTGATCCAGCACGGCACCTGGGGCAACGGCGGCCGCTGCGGGGTGCGCGTCCACGCGAACATCGGCGCGGGATCATCGCCGGGTTGGAGCTCGAGGCCGGTGATGTCGATCGTCCTGCGATCGATCCGGCACGGCGTCCCGGTCTTGAGCCGTGCGAGCGGAAACCCCAGCGATGCGAGCGAGTGCGAGAGGCCGATCGCGGGCGCCTCACCGGCACGCCCGCCCGACGCCCGCGCGTCCCCGACGAAGATCGCGCCACGCAGGAACGTACCGGTGGTGAGGATGACGGCGCGGCTGCGGTAGCGCACCCCCATCGTGGTCATGACACCGCAGATCGCGCCGCCGTCGACGCCAAGCTCGGCGACCTCGCCCTGGCGAAGCGAGAGCCGATCGCAGCGCTCGAGCCGCATCCGCATGGCATCGCGGTACCGGCGCTTGTCGGCCTGCGCGCGGGTCGAGCGCACCGCCGGTCCCTTGGACGCGTTGAGCCGACGGAACTGGATGCCGGTCTCGTCGATGACGTTCGCCATCTCCCCGCCGAGCGCGTCGAGCTCCTTGACGAGGTGGCCCTTGGCGACCCCGCCGATCGCGGGGTTGCACGACATCTGCGCGACCATGTCGAGGCTGCCGGTCAGCACGAGCACGCGCGCCCCCATCCGCGCCGCCGCGAGCGCGGCCTCGCACCCGGCATGGCCGGCACCGACGACGATGATGTCGTAGCTATCGGGGTACTCGAAGCTCACGGCGCAGGCGTAGCAGGGCTTGGCTCGCCACCCTCCTCGCCGGCCTCCGCGTCGCCGCCCTTGGGCCCCCGGCCTCCGCCCTCGCCGCACTCGCCGCCATGCGGCTTCCACGGCGCGAACTTGTAGATATCGAGCGTGAGCTGGATCGCGAGCTCGCTCGGATACTGCTGGTCCGGGGACTTGCCGTGGTCCCACACGACGCCCTTGATCCGCGTCGAGCCGCACTTGTCATGCAAGCCGCGCTTGACCCCCGCGTACTCCGCCTTCCTGGTGTCGAGCTCTTCGAACGAGCACACGCCCGGGTGGCCGCACACGAACTTGAACGTGTCGTACCAGCTCTTCGTCGCGGTCCCGAGCTCATGGACTTCGAGCGACAGCGAGACGCCGGTCGGGTTGGACGCGCGGAGCTCGAGCGGGTGCTGGCCCGGCGCGAGATCGACATAGAAGCAGGCCTCGGCGGTCTCCGGGCTCTTGTAGAGCACCCTGCCGGGCAGGGTGACCCATAGATCGTAGGCCGAGCCGAGGCGGACCTCGAACCGCTTGCGACCCGGCTCGGGAAATCCGGCGTCCTCGCCACCCGTCCGGCACTTGCACTGGCCTTGCTGGCACAGCGGGCCCGCGAGGGTCCCCGTCGTCAGCTTCGGCGGGGGCGCGCCGATCTTGATCTGCGTGTGGCCGCCGCCACAGGCAAAGCTGCCAGAGCCAAGGCCCACCGCGAGCGCTACTATTGCCGTACGCATGCCACCCTTATCCAGGCAGGCAGGGATCCGGCGCAAGCACGCAGGCAACACCTCGGGCGGGTTCGAGGTCCCACCCTGGACGTTGATCCGCTCGTCCTCCCGGTGTATTCACTCCTCGCCCACGTCTTGCGCCGGAAAGCGTTAATGATTTCAAACAAGTTCCCGATTTCCCGCAAGTTCTCGATCGCGTCCCTGCTCGTGATCCTCGGGCTCGCGCTGGCGGCTGCCTGTGGCGGCAAGGGTAGCGGTCCGGTCGAGTACTCGGTCTCGGCCCAGAAGAACTACGAGAAGGGCCAGAAGCAGCTCGACGGCAAGGACTGGGTCGCCGCGTCGAAGTACTTCGGCTTCATCAAGAGCCGGTTCCCGTACTCGAAGTTCGCGGTGCTGGCCGAGCTCCGGCTCGCCGATGCCGAGTTCGGCGCCGAGCAGTATCTCGAGGCGATCGACAGCTACCGGCTGTTCATCAAGTTTCACCCCACGCACGACATGGTCGCGAATGGCTATGCGTCGTACAGGATCGGCGAGGCCTACTACAAGCAGCTCCCCGGCGACTTCTGGATGTTCCCGCCCTCGTTCGAGAAAGATCAGTCGTCGACCGAGGACGCGGTCAACGAGCTCAAGGGCTTTCTCGACAAGTATCCTGACTCGCCGTATCGCAAGCAGGCGAACGAGATCCTCGTCAAGGTCGGCCACCGGCTCGCCGACCACGAGTGGTACGTCGCGCGCTACTACTGGGATCGAGGCAAGCCCATGGGCACCGTGCTCCGGCTGCGCCGGCTGCTCGAGCGCTATCGCGGCGTCGGCTATGACGAGGATGCGCTGTGGCTGCTCGGTCGCGCCTACGTCGCCGTCGCGATGCCTGATCGCGCGAAGGGCGTGTGGAAAGAGCTCGTCGACAAGTACCCGAAGAGCGATCACGCGGATGACGCGCGCGGCGCGTTAGCCGGCCTGAAGTAGCCCCGTCGCCTGGTCCCTGCATTAAGCTAGCGCTTGATGAGCGACCGGGTGGAGCAGCTGATCGCGCTGGGTCGGGAGCACTACAACGCGAACGAGTACGAGCGCGCCGAGCCATTCCTCGCCGAGGCAGCCTCTGCGCGCCCTGGCTTCCCCGACCTCTACAACATGCTCGGCGTCATCTACCACGCGCAGGGCAGGTTCTCCGAGGCCGAGGAGGCATTCGAGAACGCGCTGCGTATCAACCCGCGTTACACCGAGGCCGCGCTCAACCTCTCGGTCACCTACAACGATCGCGGCAAGTACGATCGCGCCCGCGAGGTCTACACCAACGCCGTCTCGGCGAGTGTCGGCCAGCCCAATGCGCTCGACCGGTTTGCGCGGGGCAAGCTCGCCAACATGCATGCCGATGTCGGCGCGGCCTACTCCGGCCTCGCGATGTACGACGAGGCCGTCCGCGAATACTCGAAGGCGCTCGATCTGTGCCCCGATTTCGCCGACCTCCGCGTCCGCCTCGGCAACGTCTATCGCGACATGGGCGTCTATCACGCCGCCGTCGCCGAGTTCGAGCACGCCAAGCGCATGCGCCCGGACTTCATCCCGGCTCGCATCCACCTCGGCGTCACCCTGTTCTCGCTCGGCCGGCGCGAGGCCGCGCTCGCCGAGTGGGAGGCCGTCCTCAAGCTCGATCCCGAGAACAAGAGCGCGAAGCTCTACATCCGCATGGTCAACGACGAGAACGGCCCGCGAGCCGGCAGCGCCCTGCCCCGCTGATCGTCCATCAGTTCGCGGGCGAAGACTTCGGCAGCTGCAACACGAGCACGTAGTCGTTGATAGGCTTCGCCAGCACCTCGGCCACGCCGCCCTCGTCGTCGTCGATCACCGCGCGGACCGACAGGACATTCGTGACGCTGCGGCGCTTGAGCCGATTGACGATCGCCGAGTCGTGGCAATGGCCGTTGCCGGCGAGAATGACGAGGTGGCCGTTCGGGTTGGCCTCGAGCCACTTGGCAGCGCCGTCGGCCATCGTCTCGTCCCAGATCACCTGCACTGTGTAGATCCGCTCGGCGCTCGGCATCGCGGGCGCGTCGCCCTCGCTGTGCGGATTCGCGACCGGCGGGGACGTCGCGGGGGCCTCCTTCTCCTTGGAGGCGTCGTCCTCCTTGCCCTTCGTGACGTGCACCGACGCGCCGCCCATCGACTCCATCAGCGCGTCGAACCACGCGCGGTGGGCTGCATCGTCGAGCCTGAGCTCGGGTACCTGCGCCTTCTCGTCGGCGGTGAGCGCGTCGAGCCCCTGGCGCACGACCTTCTTGGTGAGCTCCTTCGGAGCGTTGAGCGCGAGCAGCCGGGCGCCGAACGAGATCGCGGCTTCGAAGGTCGGCCCGTAGAAGTTCCAGTCGTAGCCCCAGCGCTCCGCCCACCCGACGCGCGAGCGCAGGGTGGCGCCGTCGATGCGCTTGGCCGCGTAGTCGTCGAGCGGTCCCTGGAATGGCCGCTGGATCATCTCGAGCCCGACCGCGAGCTTGTCGGTCTTCGCGAGCCGCTTGCCGAGCTCGCGGACGACCTGGAGCTGGACCCAGTGGTGGTGCGGGTTGGGATGATCCTCTCCGACACAAACCGCGCGAGCCTGGACGAGCACGGGCCAGAACGCGGCTTCTTCCACCTGGTGCCCCGTGCGCGCGTCGAGCACCTGGTATGGCAGGGCGGCGCCGTCGAGCCCGGGCCTGGACGACTTCGCGGTGGTTCCACCAGCGTACTTGCCGCCACACCCCGCGATCACGAACAGGGCGGCCACCAGACGAAACGTACTCATCAGGGGATGCTACACCGCCGGGCACGTCACGGCTCGTGATCGAGTGTGCGAGAGTCGCTGACCCGTGACCCAACCGTTCTTGACCTCAGACCTTGTCGGGACCGGCGGCGTCCTGCGCGCGTGCGACGACGACTTCGTGGTCGAGGAGGTGCCCGCCTACGAGCCGAGCGGTGCCGGTGACCACGTGTTCGTCCAGGTCGAGAAGCGCGGGCTCACTACCCCGCAGGCCGTGCTCGCGATCGCACGGGCGCTGCGGATCCGCGATCGGGACATCGGCGTCGCCGGCATGAAGGATCGCCATGCGGTCACGACCCAGTGGCTCAGCCTGCCGCCCCCGGTGACACCCGAGGCCGCGCTCGCGCTCGTGCTCGATGGCATCCGGATCCGGAAGGCCACGCGTCACGGCCACAAGCTACGCACCGGCCACGTCCGGGCGAACCGGTTCCGGCTGCGCGTCCGCGGCGTGTCGGCCGGCGCCGCCGCACGCGCACGCGCGATCCTCGATCGGCTCGCCACGGCGCCCGGGGCCCCGAACTGGTTCGGCGAGCAGCGCTTCGGGCGCGGGGGCGATAACGCGGCGCGCGGGCGGGAGCTCGTCACCGGCGTGCGCAGCCTCGGCCGCGATCGCCGGCTCGATCGCCTGATGGTATCGGCCCTGCAGTCGGAGCTGTTCAACGGGTGGCTGCGCGCGCGGATCGAAGATGGCTTGTACCGGTGCGTGATCGCCGGCGACGTCGTCCACAAGCGAGCGGGCGAGACCGGCGGTGGGGGCATGTTCGCGTCGACCGATCCCGAGACCGACACCGCGCGCCTGATCGCTGGTGAGGTCGTGCCGACCGGGCCGATGTTCGGCGACACGATGCGGCGGCCGGCTGACGGCACGATCGCGGCCGAGCGCGAGGACGCGATCCTCGAGGCATCGGGCCTCACCCGCGACGTGTTCACGCGGGTCAAGGCGATCGCCGAGGGCACCCGGCGCGATGCCGCGATCGCCGTCGCCGACGTCGCGGTCGCCGAGGCGGACGATGCGACCATCGAAGTCGCGTTCACGTTGCCCGGCGGCGCGTACGCGACCGCGGTGATGCGCGAGTTGATGAAGACCCGCGACGAGCCGGCCCCGGCGAGTGCCGAAGCGGTCGACGAGACGCCGGAACCGTCGTAGAAATCGAGCTCCCATGGATCTCGCCAAAGCGTTCGTCAATTTCGCCTCGCTCGGCGCCAACTG
>JAGSPR010000665.1 GCA_018262455.1 Deltaproteobacteria bacterium
CACAGGTCAGCCCCAACGCCACCCTGACGGCCGTGGGACCGTCGTGCAAGGTGCCCTATAGTATGCAAATGCCGTCCGGCTTGCCGGCTCGCGTGGCCGTCGTCTGCACCCTCGTGTTCGGGGTGGCGATCGCCCATGCCGAGCGCCGGCCGGTGGCGGTCATCGACCTGTCGGCCGACCCCAAGACGGAGCAGCTCGCGAAGGACCTAAACCCGGTGCTGCTCGGTCATCCGGACCTCCAGCCGATCCCAGATCCGTCGGTCGCGGCCGAGCTGTTCGGCCTGTTTCGCGACGACGACCAAGACCACATCGCGAACGCGCTGAACTCCAAGCAGACCGCCGAGGGCCAGCTCGCACAGTATTCGTTCGAGACCGCGAACGAGAGCGCCGGCAACGGTCAAGGGGAGCTGCGAGAGGTCGTGCCGAGCGCGGCCGTGATCCTCCTCTACGCAAAGCTCGCGTTCATCCGCGGCCAGGCGCAGCTCGGCATGCCGCGGCAAGCCTCGGACGCGCCGAGCTCGTTCGCGCTCGCCCACCGGCTCGATCCGTCGTACGTGCCCGACGCTGCGCGTTACCTGCCCGACGTCGTCCAGGCCTACGAGGCGGCCAAGAAGCGCTGGAGCGGGAAGGGGATGCTCGGCGTCGTCGGCCACGGCCGCCTGTGGATCGACGGCAAGGACAGCGGGATCGCACCCGCCGACGTCGAGCTCGATGCCGGCCCGCACGTCGTGTGGCTCACCGGACCCGATCGCGTCACGGCGGCGAAGCAGATCCTCGTCGAGGCGACCAAGAAGGTGAAGCTCGAGATCGCCGACGCCCCGGCCAGCAAGCGTCTCAAGGTGCGCCGCGCGCGCGCGGCGCTGCGCTATGCACCGGACCCGGCCGCGCGCGCCGCCGCGATGCGCGTGCTCGCGGACCTCGTCGAGGTGCGCGACGCCGTGCTGCTGTCGAGCGCGAACAACAAGGTCATCGTGCAGACCTGGAACGCGGGCACGCGCGATCAAGCGCCGGGGTTCTCCGCGCTGCGCGAGCTCCAGAACGAAAAGCCGATCGATCTGCTCGCCCCGCTCGCGCCGCCGGTGCCGAAGGTCGACGAGCCGAAGCCCGACGAGCCGAAGCCCAAGCCGATCGTCGATAACCGACGCTGGATCGAGCGCCCCAAGTGGCAAGTGAGCATCGCGGTCGGGGTCATCGCCGCGATCATCGGCGGCTACTACATCTACAAGGCCGCGACCGACGACAGCGTCACGTGGGACAACGATATCTCTCCCACCACGAGGATTCGCTGGTGAGACTCGCGATCCTCGCCGCGCTCGGCCTCGCCGCGTGCGAGACGCCGAATACACGGATCGCCTACGCGATCTCCGACGACTCGTCGCAGAGCTGCGGGTCGTCGAACTGCGCCGACGTGAAGATTCCGTGCGACGCCGTGATCAGCATCCGCATCCTCCGGCCGAGCGATCCGGCCGCGCCGCTCGTCACGATCTGCGAGCCGCTGCCACAGAACCGCAACAAGGACCTGTGCGCGATCTCGAGCGTGGATCTCGGCGACAAACCGCTCGAGCTCCCGAAGGAGACCCTCGAGGTCCAGATGCTGATCTGGCCGCGCGACGAAGTCACGACCGACGGCGAGCTCGACTGCGCGAAGCACGAGGTGGTGTTCGACGCGGTCGCGGGCTTCCCGGTCTCGCAGGACCCCGCGCCCGCGATCGGTGGCCACACCTATTACCACCCGGGCGACGAAGAGATCCGAGTCGAGCTCGGGTGCACGAACCTCCCGGCGCTGCGGACGTGCAACATCACCTCGACGGTCGACATCACGTCCACCGTCGAGAGCCTCGAGAACCTGGGCGTGTTGGTCTCGGTGGATCAGGGCAGCCGGCTCAGCGTCGACATCGGCGAACCGAAATTGCGCGGTGCGGACACGGTCTACTCGCTCACGTCTGCCGATACGCAGCGCCTGACCCTCGAGATCACCGACTTCGGGCCGGTCTGGCGCGCCACGCTGGAGCCGCAGTTCATCGACATCGCCTGCGTGCAGGTGCTCGAGGATGCGGCGCAGGCGACCGCCACCGTGAAGTGCGTCGACGACAATATCCCGCCGATCACCGACGCGCTCACGCTGCGCGCGGTGCACATCCCCAAGCCGACGCTCGATCAGATCCTCGCCGCGCTGTCGCTGGCGCAGTTCCCCGCGAACGGCTTGGTCATCGGCATCGTCGTCGATCCGTTGTTCAACCCCCTCGCGGGCCAGGTCGTGACGACCACGAACGGGACGGTCCAGTACCTGTCCGCCGATCGGACCTCGGTCGGCGGCGCGGCGACCTCGGCGAACGGCATCTTCCTCTCGCAAAACGCGCCGTTCGGCACGCGGTTCAGCGTCGCCGGTTCGAACGAAGAGGTCGGCGGTCAGATCCAGGGGAAGGTCACCGTCGTCGTGATCCAGAAGTAGGACATGGACGTCAGGGTTCGCGGCACCTGCTGCATCTCGCGCGTCTCAACCCGTTGAATGATGTTGGTGGAGTCGCGGTATGGCCGCTGCTTAAGCTCCGAGCATGCGACGGGTTCTGGTGGTCATCGCGTGCTGTCTCGGAGCAAGCTCGGCACGCGCCGACGGCTTCTACTTCACCGAGTCGTTCGGCGGTAGCGACGTCAAGAGCCAGCTCGGCGACTACATGCCGAGCGCGTTCCACTTCCGGATCGCGATCGGCCTGCGCGAGGGGCCGTGGGCCCTCGAGACGCACCTCGGCGCGCACATCGCGAACGAGGAAGGCGTCATCAAAGACGATCGGCCGACGTGGGATCGCTACATGGCGATCACGACGTACGGCCTCGACCTCAAGTACATCCAACCGCTCGTCGGCGACCACCTCGAGGCGTACCTGCGCGGCGGCCTTCGCTACGGCTTCATGGACGACGGCTCGGCGATCGACACCTACGCCGGTCGCGGCCTCGCCGGCGGGGCGGGCATCCAGCTCAAGGGCAAGGTCCGCGCGCTCGGCTTCCTCGCGTGGCCGTTCTTCTTC
>JAGSPR010000079.1 GCA_018262455.1 Deltaproteobacteria bacterium
GATCCACATGACCGAGGACATGGGCCAGATGCCACGGTTCGACAAGGAGCTCTCGCTGCTCGATCGCGACGCGATCGCCGAGTACCTCGTGTGGCTGCGCACCGCGACGAAGGCGGAGCTCGACGCGCTCGGGCCACTGTAGTCAGCGCGCCCGTCAATGAACCCCAGAGCTCGGTGCGCACATCGCGGAGCCCGAGCCTCCCCGGACGAGGTCCGGACCGCTGGATCGGACGTGCGGAAGTCGGACGGTCAGGCGATGCTCGACGCACCGCGCCGGTTCACGGCTCGGGCTCGACGTGCTCGCGCCGGAAATCCCCTGGGGTGAGGCCGGTCCAGTGTCGGAACGCGCGATAGAACGCGCTGAGCTCCTGGAAGCCGAGGAGGAACGCGATCTCCGCGTGCGGCAGGGTCGAGTTGCGCAGGTAGTCCTGAGCGAGCTGGGTGCGAGCCTGCGCGAACACCTCACGGAAGCTGGTGCTCGACTCCTGCAGGCGGCGGCGCAAGCTGCGTGTGCTCAATCCGAGGCTCTTCGCGATGCTTGTCTCGGTGGGCAGGCCGCGCACGAGGTCCTTGGCGATCAGCTCCTGAACCTTGCCGATCAGACCAGCCCGCTCGTCGAGGGTTCGATTGGCGAGGCCTCGCAAGAACTCGCCCAGCGGCGCGCTGCTGCCTGCCACCTGTCGGTTCAGCGTCTCTCTCTCGAACCGGACCTCGTTCGTCTTCGATCCGAAGCGGACCACGACGCCGAAGAACGCGTCGTGCGGCGACCGGTCCGGCGGCGCGCGATGGCGTACCAGCACCGCCTCGGGGATGAGCCGCTCGCCGAGCAGCAGGCGGGCTCCGTGGACCAACTCCACGAGCGCGGCTTCCGTCGCGCAGCGCAGCCCGAGCGGGTATCGGGCACCGGTTCGATATTCGAGGCGCATGGCCCCGTTCGCGAGCATGTGCCAGCGAGGGTCATCGGTCCACAACTTCGAGTACCGCACCACCGCCACGAACGCGTCCGCCAGCGTCGAGCTGTTCATGCACACGAACCCGAGCAGGCCGTAGTCGGGCAACGTGAACAGCTCGGTCGCGAGCAGGCCGAGGTCGTACCGGTTGACCCGCTTCGCGGAGACCTCCCACAGGTGAAGCAGGTCATCCACCGGCACCCGCGCCTCCGGATCGTCCAAGCCTTCGCGGGACAGACCTGCCTCGGCACAGAGCGACTCCGGCGCGTGCCCGAACCTCGGCGTCAGCGTCAGGAATTTCTGGATGACCTGAGCGTTGGTTGTCAGCTTCATCATGGCGACCGCAGGCGGTCCCAGTCTAGCTCAACCATTCAAGCCTGTTCGATCCGGGGCTGCACCCCGGGTTCGGCGTCGTCTCGCGTGATCGTTATTCGCCGCCCTGGCAGGGGTCGCTCGTCTTCGAGCCGCCCTTGGGCTTGGGCGTCGCGCCGCGGGTCGCGCGCGCGGGCGGCGGCGGGGCCGCGGTCGGAGCAGGTGCGGTCTCGGCTTTCGGGGCGTCGGTCTTGCCAAGCAAGGCACGCTCGTCGGCGTCGAACGCCGTGCGCTGCGGCTCGGTCAACGTGCCAACGCAGCCCTTCACCTCGGCCCCGTTCTCCGCCGCGGCGAGGCAGCTCCGGGCCTCGTCGGACCATTGGTCGGTCGTGCAGCGGGTCCGGACCATGTCGCCCAGCTTGGCCTGGGTGTCGGGCTCGTCGACCGCCAGCACGATGACCAGGTGTTCGGCCACGGCGGTGCACGCCGGCCCGGCCGTGTGAGGGATCGGATCGGGTTTGGCCGCGGGCATCGTGGGTGCAGCCTTGGGGCCGCCACCGCACGCGGTCAACGTGGCCAGGACGAACGGGAGTGCCAGGGAGAGCCTCATCGGCGGGATCCTAACGCCAACCTGCAGGTGGTGCCCGGAAATGTAGCCGGAGCGCACCGTGGGCTCGTGTTAAGAACACCAGCGATGCGCTTCGCCTCGATCGCGTTCTGTGTCGTCGCGTGGTTCGCAGGCGCAGCGGGCGCCGCACCGAGGCGGCCACCTGCGCCCAAGCCGGTCCCTGGCGCGAGCAAGTCGGTCCCTGGCGCGGCGAAGACCGGGACCCCCGCGCAGCAGGCCGAGCTCGGCAAGCTCGACCAGGAGCTCAGCGGTCACCAGAGCAAGCAGGCGTACTTCGCCGCGGTCAAGGTCGCGCGCAAGCTCTACGACCTGCAGCGCAAGGTCTCGGGGGACGACGCGGTCGAGACCCAGCGCCGCAAGCAGATGCTCGCGAGCATGCTCAGCGTCGCGGGCGACTACGTCGAAGCAGACAAGCTGTACAAGGAGCTGCTGAAGACGGCCGAGCTGGCGCACGGCGTCTCCTCGCGCGAGGCGATGTATGCGCTGATGCCGCTGGTCGGTCCGCTCTGGCAGCAGAGCCGGCTGGACGAGCTGGAGCCGATCTATCTCCGGATGCTGGCGATCGCGAAGCAGCTCGACGGCGAACAGAGCCAGTCGTACGCGAGCCAGCTCACGATGTACGCGACGGTGCTCAACACTCGCAACGAGTACTCGTCGGCCCAGCGGGTCTACGAGCAGGCGCTGAAGATCACCGAGGCGATCGCGCCGACCAAGAACGACATGTCGTTGATCGGACCGATCCAGGCACTCGCCGCGCTGTACTGGATGACCAACCAGAAGCCGAAGGCGATCGCGATGTACGACCGCGCGATCGCGATCACGACGAACGATCCGAAGTCGAGCGTGCTCGTCAAGGCGAGCACGCTGTGGGGCGTCTCGAGCATGTACCACTATGGTGGGCGTGACGATCTCGCCGCTCCGCTGATCAAGCGCGTGGTCGAGCTCTATACGAACGAGATCGCACGGCTCGAGAAGGACAGCCCCGACGACTTCCAGATCCCGTCGATGCTCGGCCAGCTCGGCTTCCAGTACAAGCAGTCGGGCGATCTCGTGAACGCCGACAAGACGCTGACCCGCGCGATCGCGATCGCCGCCAAGAAGCAGGGCTTCTCGGGCTGGGAGAGCACGCTCGCCGAGGTCAAGCGCGCGCAAGGCAAGCCGAAGGAGGCGCTCGCGTTGCTGGAGCAGGCGCAGGCGGCGCTGACGAAGCTGTCGCCGCAGAGCGCCACGGTCTACAGCACGCTGATCGCCGACGTGCTGCGCGAGCTCGGCGACTTCAAGCGGGCCGAGACGCTGCTCGCCGCCTACCGCGCGAACATCGAGAAGACCTACGGCAAGAAGCACCCGATGTACGGGATGGTGCTGCTCAACACCGCGTACCTCTACATGGGCAGCGGCAACCTGACGCTCGCCCAGCAGCACCTCACCGAAGGGCTAGAGCTCGCCGAGAAGGAGCTGACGTTGACGCTCAAGACCGGCACCGAGGCCGATCACGGGGTGTACTTCGCGCGCAACGGCTACCAGCTCGACACCGCGATCAACTTCCACTACCAGTACGCGCCGAAGTCGGCGTCCGCCGCCAAGCTCGGGTTGACCACCCTGCTGCGGCGCAAGGGGCGCGTGCTCGACGCCGCCGCGGCGAGTCTCGCGACGATTCGCTCCAAGCTCTCGGCCGATGACAAGAAGCTGCTCGACGAGCTCGCGAGCGCACGCGCGAAGCTGGCGAAGCTGACGGTCGCCGGCCCATCGGCCACCGGTGATGCCGACTACGCGAAGGAGGTCGCCGCTCTCGAGGACCAGATCCAGAAGCTCGAGCTCACCGTCGGCCAGAAGAGCGCCGCGTATCGCGTGGTCAGCCAGGCGATCGACCTGCCGGCCGTCCAGAAGGTGATCCCGAAGGATGCGCGCCTCATCGAGATCGTCAATTTTCAGCCCGGCGATCCCAAGCAGATGGGCAAGCTCAACCCGGTGCTGCCGCCGCGGCGCTACGCGGCGTACGTGCTCGCGGCCAAGGGCGATCCCGTGCTGGTCGATCTCGGGCCGGCCGCCGCGATCGATCAAGCGGTCGAACACTTCCGCAAAGCGGTCTCCGATCCCGACAACGATCGGGCCGGCGACCTCGGCCACGCGCTCTACGAGCTCACGATGTCCAAGATCATCCCCGTGCTCGGCGGCGCGACGAACATCTTGATCGCGCCCGATGGCACGCTGAACGTCGTGCCGTTCTCGGCGCTGGTCGACGACAAGCAACAGTTCCTGATCAAGCGGTTCACGTTCACGTACCTGACCTCGGGGCGCGATCTGCTGCGGCTGAGCGTCAAGACCAAGGCCCAGGGCGGTGGCGTGATCTTCGCCGACCCCAGCTTCGACGTCACCGGGGCACCGC
Organism: Deltaproteobacteria bacterium; assembly: GCA_018262455.1. The sequence continues at coordinate 4,277 of JAGSPR010000079.1, forward strand.
CGGCAGGTGGCGCGGGTGGGACGCGTGGCCGGCGCTCCGCCGATCTCGCCTCGCTCAGCTGGCAGCCGCTCCCGGGCACCGGCCAGGAAGCCGACGAGGTCGTGAAGACGATGAGTGGGCTCCAGGTCTATCGCGGCGCGCAGGCGACGGAGGCGACGCTCAAGGCTGTCCACGGCCCCAAGATCCTCCACCTCGCGACCCACGGGTTCTTCCTCGCCGACGAGCCGCCGCCCGTCACCCCGAGCGGTGATGCCGCGCGCTCTGCAACCCCGGCCCCCGCGGTCGTCGAGACGTACGAGAACCCGCTGCTGCGCTCGGGGCTCGCGTTCGCGGGCGCGAACAAGCTGAGCTCGGGGGACGAGGACGGCATCCTGACCGCGATGGAGGCCTCGGGGCTCGACCTCTGGGGCACCAAGCTCGTCGTGCTGTCGGCCTGCGAGACCGGTGTCGGCAAGGTCACCAACGGCGAAGGCGTGTACGGCCTCCGCCGCTCGCTGGTGATCGCCGGTGCCGAGAGTCTCGTCATGACGCTGTGGCAGGTCGACGATCTCGCGACGAAGGACCTGATGGCCGGCTACTACACGCGCCTGCAGGCCGGGAAGCCACGCAGCTCGGCGCTGCGTGACGTCCAGCTCGAGATCGGCGCACGCGGCAAGTACGCCCACCCGTATTACTGGGCCAGCTTCCTGCCGGCCGGTGCAAATTCTCCGCTGCAGTGAACCAAGAAGGACGCCCCATGAACCTACGCAACCTCGTCATCACTTCGCTGCTTGGCTCGTTCGTGGCGCTGTCCGCGACCGGGGCGATGGCTGCACCGCCGAAGCAACCACCGCCGAGATCTCCGGCCGCCAAGCTGAACAAGAAGCAGCTCGAGATCGATCGCCACGAGTGGATGGCGCAGTACTACCTGCGGCGCGCCAACGATCTCGTGGGCGCGGCGAAGGAGTACAAGGCGATCCTCGCGCTCGATGCCGGCAACGCCAGCGCCTCGCTCGCGCTCGCGTCGATCTACCTGCGCGACAAGAAGGACAAGCAGGCGATCGAGGTCCTGACGAAGCTGACCAAGCAGAACCCGAAGAACGACGAGGCGTGGCTCGTGCTCGCCGAGCTCCAGGTGCACGCTGGCGATGACAAGGGGCTGAAGGCGTCGGTCGACAAGGCCCTCGCGATCAACCCGCAGAACGTCAACGCGTACTCGCTGGTGTTCGAGCGCGCCCAGACGCGGCTCAAGGCCGGCGACGCCGCCGCGAAACCCGATGCGCTCGACGCCGCGCGCAAGATCATGCAGTTCACGCGTCGCCAGGGCCCAGCCTACAAGCTCGCCGAGCGCGCCGTGGTGGAGCTCTCCGGGGAGCCCATCGAGCTCACCATCTACGACGCCAAGCTCGCGTATGCCGCCGCGTTCGAGACCGGCACCATCGGCAAGATCAACCAGCAGATGGCGCTCGCGTGGGTCGAGACGGCACGCGTGCAGCGCGCCGGCGATCACAACACCGAGGCCCGCGCCGCGCTCGACAAGGCCCTCGCGCTCGATGGCGAGCTCGCGGTGGCGCACGTCGAGCTCGGGATCCTCGACAAGATCAGCGGCAAGACCGACGCCGCGGCGAACCACTTCGTCGCCGCGATCGATGCCGATCCGTATGGCTCGGTGGGAGATCGAGGGCTCGCCGAGCTCACCAAGGTCAAGCCGACGCACCCGCGCGTCACCGAGGGCGTGCTCGAGGGTCGTCGGGGTGACGTGTTCTCGACCGAGCGCTACAAGTCGGTGGTCGCGCTGATCGAGCGCGAGCTCGGCGGCGTCGAGGCGAGCGCGCCGGAGAAGGCCGTGCTCGAGGAGATCGTGCAGCGGCTCGCCGATGGCAGCGCGGTCAAGCAGCAGTTCCACGTCCAGCTCGTGGCCTCGCCGTCGGTCAACGCGTTCGCGCTGTCGGATGGCCGGGTCTACGTGACCCGCGGCCTGCTGGATCTCCTGAAGAAGAAGTTCCCGAAGCGGTCGATCGACGCCAACAACGACATCCTGGGCCACGTCCTGGCCCACGAGCTGGCGCACGTGATCCGCCGTCACACGATGAACACGGCGGTGTTCCAGGAGGCGGTCAAGGACACCAATCGCATGCTCGACCCGTCGGTGCTGACCCACGTCACCCGGCTGCACGAGATCGACGCCGATCGCGAGGGCATCGTCATGGCGTTCCTCGCCGGCTACCACCCGCGTGGCGGCATCGAGTTCATGGAGGTGATGGGCCAGGATCTCGAGATCCCCAAGCACCTCGATCATCCGACGTTCGAGGAGCGCGTCGAGTACCTCACCGAGTACTGGACCAACGATGTTCGCTACGCGTTCGTGTCGTTCAAGCTCGGCGTCACCGCGATGGATCGTGGCGCCAAGCTCGAGGCCACCGACATGCAGCAGGCGATCGCGGCCTACGAGGAGGCAGTGGATGACTTCAAGCGGTTCCGCGCGATGCTGCCCTCGCTCAAGGACGCGATGAATGACCTCGGCATCGCCTACACCAAGCTCGGCGTGCTCGCGATGACCGCGCAGGACTCCCCGCTCGGCCGCTGGCAGACCCGGTTCTCGCTCGAGCGTGATTCGGCGGTGAAGTATGTCGGCCTCGCCCGCCCGGACGACTCATCCAAGACCCGCGGCACCGACAAGGCGCGGATCCCGTGGCAGCTGCGCGAGGCGATCGCCGCGCTCAAGGAGGCGCTCGCCACCGATGAGACCTACAGCAAGGCACGGCTCAACCTGGCGTCCGCGTACGTGGCCGCCAACCAGCTCGATAACGCGAGCGCGATGCTCGCGAAGGTCGAGCCGAAGCAGGGCGTGACCGATGGTGATGTCGAGCTGATCCGCGGGATCGTGCTCGCCGAGTCCAAGGACTACGGCAAGGCGAGGGCGTCGTTCGAGAAGGCGATCGCGTCGCAATCGGCCAAGCGCGCGGCGTCCTACAACCTCGCAAAGACCCTCGAGCTCGCGGGCAAGAAGGACGAGGCGAAGCGCGCGTATCAGCAGTACGCCAAGCTCTATCCAGGCGGTCCGTGGGCGAAGGCTGCGGACGCCGCCGCCGCGAAGCTCTGATCTCATGGTTCCACGTCACGTCGAAGCCGCGCTGACGCAGGGCATCGAAGCCGACAGCGAGGCGGTCGCGCGGGAGGCTGCCACCACCGCCGACCCGTTGCTGCGCTCGCTCGTCAAGCGCGGTGTGCGGCGCCGCCTGCTGGCGACGATGGCCGAGCTCGCCACGACCCACGGCGTGGACCCGGCGCCGGCGCATGTGATGCGGGTCGCGGTGCTCCAGCTGCGCAACCAGCGGCTCGCCGATGCCGGTGATGCCGGCCTGGTGACCGCGGCGTTCGCGGCGCTGCCCCGGCGCCGGCCGCCTTCCCGGCTGCCGTGGTTGATCGTCCTGGTCGTGGCGGGGCTGGTCCTCGCCGTGGGCGGGATCGCGTGGATCGTCCTGGCCACCGAGCCCGGGCCACCGGCCAGCAAGGTCTACACGCGCCCGGTCGTGGCGGAGCGCATGGATGCCTACCAGGTCGGCGGGGTTCCGCTGCACGACGCCGCGCTCGAGGCGATGCTGCGCGACGGGCTCGTCACCGCGGTGGTGTCCGTCGATCGCTACACCCGGGCGCTCGATCGCGGCGAGCACGTCGATCCGGGCGAGCTCGCGGCCAAGCTGCAAGCGCTCGCTGGGCGGACCGAGATCACGGCGCGATCTCCCGCGCTCGCGAAGGCCTGGGTGGCGCTGATGAACCAGCTCGTCTCGTGGTCGAACCTGTCGCCGAAGGTGGCCGTGTTCGAGTCGGCGTCGAACGAGCTGGTGATGCGCAGCCACGACGTCTCGTTCCAGCTCGCCGCGCTCGGGCTCGGCTACTTCCTCGATGCCGATGTCACCACGAGGGGCAACTCGCGTGATGCCTGGCTCTACGCCTATCGCGTCGAGCTGATCTCCATCGTCGAGCGAGGCCGCGAGCCGATGCGGGTGCTGAACCTGCGGCGGCTCGACCAGCTCAACTATGCCGAGACCAAGTTCGGCATGCAGGGCGAGGAGCTCGGCGATCCGCTCGTCCTGCTCGATCAGATCGACGAGAATGTCGCGACCCGTGATCTGCGCGTGCTCGCCGACACCGGCAGCTTCCGGATCGGCGGCGACGACTGGATGGACGGCAACACCGCCGCGCTCGAGCTGAGGGCGAAGGTCGACGGCGCGGTCCGGCGCGAGCTGACGACCGCGCTCGGGGTCGACGGCCCCAACGGCGCAACGGTCGGCGCGCTGCTGAACGAGCGCGCGGCGCTGCTCGGCGACTGGAAGCACCAGGGCATGCACCTGCGCACGATCGAGACCGTGTTCCTGCCCGACACCTTGCTCGAGCAGGTCGGCAAGTCGGTCCCGAAGCTCGAGCTGCGGCGCGCCGATCAGATCGAGACCAAGCTCGCCGAGCTCGGTGCCGCGCGGATCGCCGCGAACCTCGGGGACGCATTGCGGGTCTCGGTCGCGCGCCACGAGGCGCAGCACGGCTATGACGTCGAGACCCCGCTGCGGCAGCCACCGGATGTCGAGGCGCTGGTCGGCCCGGTCGAGAACAACGGCCAGACAGACCACTTCGCGACCCGCGTCCGCAACGAGACCTCGGCGTACCTGAGCCAGATCGCGAGCGATCCGGCGACGCCGCACTGGGCGCTGTGGACGCTCGCGGACTTCGCCTTCGATCGCTCCCAGTGGGGCGGGGTGTACTCGCACGTCGCGGTGATCGTCCTTGTCGAGCTGGCGAGCCAGCTCGGGGCGAAGCCAGACGATTGGCTGATCGTGCGCGGCAAGGTCGACCGTGATCGGCTGGCCGCGCTGGCCGGGGTGATCGCCAGCGCCGATGGCGCCCGGCTCCGCCAGGCAGCGGCGGCGAGCTGGACGCGACTGTTCGGCGTGCCGTACCGCCCGATCGGCGACCGCGCCCAGTAGCGCGATCACTCGGCTATGCTGCGCACCACATGCCGACGTTCGCGTACCAGGAGATTCTCGAAGCCGGACACCACGACGACACGCCGTTCCGCAAGCTGACCGGCGACTTCGTCCAGACGTTCGAAGCGCGAGGGCGCAGCTTCCTCGAAGTCGCGCCCGAGGCGCTCACCCTGCTCACGAAGACCGCGATGCGCGACATCGCCCACCTGCTGCGCCCCGGGCACCTCGCGCAGCTGCGCAAGATTCTCGACGATCCGGAGGCCTCGGCCAATGATCGGTTCGTCGCGCTCGAGCTGCTGAAGAACGCGAACATCGCGGCGGGCGGCGTGTTGCCCGGCTGCCAGGACACCGGGACCGCGATCGTGATGGGCAAGAAGGGCCAGCTCGTGCTGACGCCCGGCGGCGACGAGGCCGCGATCTCGCGCGGCGTGTTCGACACCTACGCCGAGGGCAACCTCCGCTACTCGCAGGTCGCGCCGAGCGACATGTTCGAGGAGAAGAACACCGGCAACAACCTGCCGGCGCAGATCGAGCTCTACTCGGTCGACGGCGACGAGTACCACTTCCTGTTCATGGCGAAGGGCGGCGGATCGGCGAACAAGAGCCTGCTGTTCCAGGAGACCAAGGCGCTGCTCAATCCGAACAGCCTGGCGACGTTTCTCGACACCAAGCTGCGATCACTCGGCACCTCCGCGTGCCCGCCGTACCACCTGGCGGTCGTGATCGGTGGCACGAGCGCCGAGCAGACGTTGAAGGTCGCCAAGCTGGCGAGCGCGCGGTACCTCGACGGGCTGCCGACGTCGGGTAACGCGCTCGGGCGTGCGTTCCGCGATCTGGAGTGGGAGACCAAGGTGGTCGAGATCGCGCGCGCCACCGGCATCGGCGCGCAGTTTGGCGGCAAGTACTTCGTGCACGACGCGCGCGTGATCCGGCTTCCTCGACATGGCGCGAGCTGTCCGGTGGCGATCGCGGTGAGCTGCTCGGCGGATCGCCAGGCGCTCGGGAAGATCACGCGTGACGGCGTGTTCCTCGAGCAGCTCGAGCACGATCCGGCGCACTACCTGCCCGAGACCACCCACGCCGACATCTCGGGGGAGGTCGTGAAGATCGATCTCCACATGCCGATGACCGAGATCCGCGCGACGCTGTCGCGCTACCCGATCAAGACCCGGCTCTCGCTCAGCGGGCCGTTGATCGTGGCGCGCGATATCGCGCACGCCAAGCTCAAGGAGCGGATCGATCGCGGCCTTGGGCTGCCGCAGTACATGCGCGATCACTGCGTTTACTACGCCGGTCCCGCGAAGACCCCCGCCGGCTACGCCTCGGGATCATTCGGGCCCACCACCGCTGGCCGGATGGACAGCTACGTCGAGCTGTTCCAGGCCAATGGCGGCAGCCTGGTGATGCTCGCCAAGGGCAACCGCTCGCAGCAGGTCACCGACGCGTGCAAGCAGCACGGCGGGTTCTATCTCGGCTCGATCGGCGGCCCGGCCGCACGCCTCGCCCAGGACTGCATCAAGAAGGTCGAGGTGCACGAGTACGCCGAGCTCGGGATGGAGGCGGTGTGGAAGATCGACGTCGTCGACTTCCCCGCGTTCATCGTCGTCGACGACAAGGGCAATGACTTCTTCGCCGACCTGTCGGGCGCCGGCACGAAGAAGCCGATCAAGCTCGCGCCCTGAGCTGGCCTGAGCTGGCCTGAGCTGGCCTGAGCTGGCCTGAGCTGGCACGATGAGCGGGATCACGGCAACGTCGGCGGGGTCGCCGGGACCTCGCCGGTGTCGAGCGCGTGGTCGATGCGAGCGGCGAGCAGCCGCGCGGGCCTGGCCGAGGCGAGCGCGACCTTCATGACGAGCTGGTTCTGGCCGAGGTCGAGCAGGAGGTACTGGCGCGGATGGGTGAACCGCCAGCCGAGCAGCCCGACGCCCACGACGATCGTCGAGATCCCCATCGCGAGGCCCTCGCTCGCCACCCAGAGCGCGCCGAGTGCGGTGACCGCGAACCCGGCCCAGCTGTGGCGGAGCTCGAGCCAGCGCACGACGCGTACGCCGTGCACCGTCGTCACGATGTTCTCGGCGACGGCCGCGAGGCCACGCTGCGCTCGCCAGGTCAGCGTGTCGCCGGCGACCTCGAGCGTGGCGCGCCTGCCGTACGCGGTTCCGATGATGACGATGGGCGCGCTCACGAGGCACACGAACGCATCCCGATTGGCTCCCACAGGATAGCGGTTGGCGGGAAGCTAGTAAATAGCGACGCGATCGCCGACGGTGGGTCCATGGATGCGGTTGGCATCGACTTCGGCACCACCAACTCTGCGGTCGCGATCGCGAGCGATGATGGCAACGTGCGCCTGGTCCCGCTCGCGGGCGCGACGCACTGGCGCACCGTGCTCTATTTCGAGCCAGGAGGCCGGCTCAGCGCGGGAGCCCCGGCGATCGCGCGCTACCTCGAGACCGCGGGAGAGGGCCGGCTGATCCAATCGATCAAGTCTCACCTCGCGAGCGCGGCGTTCTCCAAGACGTACATCTTCGGCCGGCGCTGGCAGCTCGAGGACATGATCGCCGCCTACCTCCGCCAGCTCCGCGCGGCGGCGGCGCCCGTCGAGCTCGGGAATCGCTGCGTGATCGGCCGCCCCGTGCGGTACTGGGGCGCCGACGACGCCGAGGACGACGAGCGCGCGCTTGGCCGGATGCGCTCGGCGCTCGCGACGGCGGGGTTCGACGAGGTCGTGTTCGAGTACGAGCCGGTCGGCGCGGCGGCACGCTACGCGGCGCGGCTCGATCACGAGGAGCTGATCGTGGTGGCCGATTTCGGCGGCGGCACGACCGACTTCACGGTGGTGCGGGTGCCGAGCGGGCAGGTGCTCGCGACCGCCGGCATCGGGATCTCCGGCGATGCGTTCGACGCGCGCGTGATCGACGCCCTCGTCGCGCCGGCCCTCGGACGCGGCACCCGCTATCGTGACGAGCTCGGCGGCGAAGCCCCGGTGCCGGCTTGGCTCTACGGTCATCTGCGACGGTGGCATTACCTGTCGTTCCTGCGCGAGGAATCGACGATCCGGCTGCTCGAGCGGGTGGCGTACGGCGCGCTCGACCGTCCGAAGTTCGAGCGGCTGATCCGGATCGTCGACGAGGATCTCGGGCTCGTGCTGCATCGTTCGGTCGAGGGTGCGAAGGTGCGGCTGTCGACCAGGCCGGAGGATCGGCTGGCGCTCGACGAGATCGAGCTCGACCTGCCGGTGACCCGTGCGGGCTTCGACGACTGGATCGCCGACGACCTGTCCTCGATCGATCGCGTGCTGGATCGCGTGCTCGCGGAGGCCGGGGTCTCCGCCGGCGACGTCGATCGCGTGTTCGCGACCGGCGGCAGCTCGCTCGTGCCGGCGGTGCGTGCGCGGCTCGTGGCGCGGTTCGGCATCGACAAGCTCGTCGGCGGGGAGGAGCTGACGAGCGTGGCATGGGGACTCGCGGCGCGGGCGCATCAGGTCTTCGGCTGAGCGGGCGCGCGAGCCGGACCAGGGTCAGGAGTAGGATGCCCGGGTGGTCGCGCGCAAAGCTCATCGCTGGCTCGGGCTCGCCCTGCTTGCCCCGCTCGTGGTGTGGGTGACGACGGGCTTCCTGTTTCACCTCAAGCCCGGATGGAGCGGCGCGTACGAGATGATCTCGGCCGAGGATCACGCGGCAGTCATCGACCCCGCTGGCCTGGTGACCCCTGCAAGCGCGCTCACCGCCGCACGCGCAAGCAAACCAGAGCGCGAGGCAGCGCTGCACGGGCTCGAGCTCGTCACCCTCGGAGGCGCGCCGACCTACCGCCTGGAGCTCGGTGACCGGGTGATCCTGGTGGACGCGACCAGCGCCGCGCTGCGATCCCCACTCGACGACGCCGCTGGCCGCCGGCTCGCCGAATACGCCGCCGGCCGCGCGACCGCCGCCGACCGCTACGGCGCGATCGAACGGGTCGAGAGCGACGACCACACCGTGCGCAGCCACTTTGCCGGCGGCGCCGTGGTCGCGGTCGGTCGTGACGACGGCAGGGTCAGCCAGACCGGCCCTGACAGCGAGCGTATCGACTGGCTGTATCGGCTCCACTACCTCCAGTGGACGCGAAATCGCACCTTCGATCGCGTCGCCGCGCTGGCCGCGCTGGCTGGCCTGCTGGTCCTGGCCGGCCTGGGCGTCGTGCTGCTGGTCCGCCGGCCGCGTCCGAGCTAGTCCCCTGGATCCGTGATTCCTGGCAAGAGTCCGTTCACGTGGTCGGTCAGATGACGCCAGCGACGTTCGGGTTGTCGAACCGGAACGCGCATCGCGATTCGTCGTAGTCGATCGTCGCCCCGAGCAAGTATGGCGCGTGCTCGCGCCGGATCGCGACCGGGAATCCCTTGCTGCGCTGGATGATGTCGACTTGCTCGTCGAGCTCGTACGGGTTGCTCGGATCGTCGCTGTACCCGAAGAAGTAGCTGTAGCCGTGCACGGGGTCGCCTTCGATCGCGACGCGGAGCGGCGCGTCGTCGGGGGAGACGTCATCCAGGTAACGCCGTAGCGCCGCTGCGGCCGCGTCGGTGAGATGCACGATCGTCGGGATCACGCGGGAGTTATCGACGGGCGCGTGGCGCAACGCAATCCCCGACCTCGAGAACGGGCCGCCGCCGAGGCTAGCCGCGGCGCCGCCGCGGCTAGCCCGGGTGTGGCGGCTCGACGGGCAGCAGCTGCCGCAGGTGCCAGGCCTGGATCTCGAGCCGGCGCAGCGCATCGCGGCGCGAAGCTGCGATCGAGCGGCCGAGCAGCCCGTTGAACAGCACGATCCCGAGGTTGCCCGCGATCAGGATCACCGTGGTGGGCGTGCCGCCGAGATGGAGCGCTCGCGCATCGATCACGATCGCGCCATCGATGAGGTGCCACGTCGAAGCCATCACGCCGGTCGCCTCGAGCGCGAACGGGGCCACGAGCGAGGCCAGCGCGATCGCGATGATGAGCCACGGCCGATCCATGACCTCCGGCTGCGCGACGAGCGTCGCGGTGTACATGCCGATGATGCCGGGCACGAGCACGAACGGCCCGAACACCCGGCTGAACAGCACCATCAAGACCCCGTTGAGGACCAGCGGGATGATCGCGCTCGGACGCCTCGCCCGGACCTGGTACGCCGAGTGACCGGCCGACAGGAGCACGACCGCGTAGATCGGCACGAACACCGCCCAGTCGACGCCTCCGGCCCACAGCACGAGCGGCACGAATGCCAGGTAGGACAGCAGCGACCACGCCGCGGTGCGTGCCGTGCGCACGCCGAGCTGGAGCTCGAACTCCTGGAGCTGCGCCGCGAGCTGGGTCGGGAGCTCGCGCGGGGGCTCGATCATCAGGGACATCACGAGCGCCGCGGCCTCGCTCGATTGCGGATCGAGCACGAGCGCGTTGCCCGCGATCCGGATCGCCTCCGCGCGCCGGCTCGGATCGGCGAGCGCTTGCTTCGCGTGAGCGAGGTGCTCGGCGGCGAGCGCGCGGCGCCGCTCGAGATCTCGATCACCATCGAGGTAGCGCTGGACTCGATCCGCGAGCTCGCGCGCGGTCGGGCGGAGCGATGGATCGGCGGCGAGCGCCGCGGTGCACGCGGCGTCCAGCTCGGGCGCGATCGGGCGATCGGGCCGCCGCTGCGCCGGCGCGACCGTCGGGGTCGCGAGCGTGCTGGCGATCGCCGCGTCGCCGCTCGGATGGAGCGAGACCCCGGCCAGCATCTCGAACAGGATGCTCCCGAGGGCGTAGATGTCGGCGGCCCGCCCGACGTCGGCCTCGCCTCGCACTTGCTCCGGGGCCATGTAGCCCGGCGTGCCGAGCATCGCGCCGACCTGGGTGTTGCCCTCGAGGGTTGTGATGTCTCCGGGCTGGCCCGCCCCGCCTTCGCGGTCGCCGATCACGCGCGCGATGCCCCAGTCGAGCACGTAGACCTCGCCGTAGTCGCCGAGCATGATGTTCGAGGGCTTGAGATCGCGATGGACGACCCCGCGTTCGTGCGCGAACTCGATCGCGAGGCAGACGTCGATGAACGCGCGGAGCAGCGTCTGCAGCGACGCCTTGCGTAACAGCACCTCGTACAGCGTCGTGCCGGCGAGCTGCTTCATCGTGAAGTACGGACGCCCCTCGGCGTCCTCCCCGAGGATGTGGACCGGGACGATCGCGGGGTGATCGAGCCGCGCCTGGATCCTGGCCTCGCGGAGGAAGCGATCCACCGCCTCTGGGGTCGCATGGGCCGCGCGCAGCCGCTTGATCGCGACGTTGCGGCCGATCTTCGGATCGTGGGCCTGCCGCACCTCGCCCATTCCGCCCTTGCCGATCAGCTCTCCGACCTCGTGGCCCGCGATGGTGGGCCTGGACAGCCGGGTGCGAGCGCCGGGCTCCGGATCACCCTCCACGGCCACCAGCGTGTCCGCGACATCGTTGGTCGCCACCTGACTGGATGTCAGCGTCGGATCGCCGGCCTCCTCGGATGGCTTCATGGTCCTACGGTAACGCGATCCTCTCCGAGGGGCGCGATGCCCGCGCAGCCGTTGCGATCGGCAACGCGCCTCGCACGCCGATCGCGCAGATCCTCGATGCCTGGAGCCATGCGATCGGCACCCCGGTTGCACCAGTTCCCCTGATGTCCCTGCCGGTCGTGGTGTCTCCCTATCTGCGTCCGTTTCGGCGCGATGGGCAGCTGGTCGTCGACGACGGCCGCGGCGCCACGTTCAACCCAACCCCCGTCCAGCTGGCCGCCTTGCGGGCGCTGTGGCCGGGGCACGAGGACGTCGCGGCGCTCGACCGGGCTGCGGCCGATCACGGCGCAGCCGCGGTGCAGCTCGCGCTCGCCGAGCTCGTCGATCTGGGCGCGCTGTACGCCGACGCCGCCGGCGCTGAGCGGGCGCTCGACGTCGCGCTCGAAGGCGCCATGCCGGTCGTCCCGTTCGTCGATCAGATCGAGCTCACCAACATCTGCCCGATGCGGTGCGGGTTCTGTCCACGAGGCATCCCGGGTCGGATCACGCGGCCGACCGGATTCATCGAGCGCGCGCTGTTCGAGCGGCTGCTCGCGCAGGTCCATCCCGAGCAGGCGCGCTGGCGTCCGCTCGAGCTCCACCACCTCGGCGAATCGCTGCTCCACCCCGAGCTGCCCGCGCTGGTCGCCGCGGCGACGGAGCACGGGCTGCCGACCGAGATGTCGGTCAACCCCTCGCACCTCGCGCCCGAGCTGGCGCGCGCGATCCTCGATGCCGGGCTGCGCAGGCTCGTGATCTCGCTCGACGGCGTCGATGGCGACACGCTCGCTGCGATCCGCGGGCCGGCGGCGCGGTTCGATCGCGCCGAGCGCAACCTCGAGGCCGTGCTCGCCCACGCCGCCGGCATGGCCGCACCCCCGACGATCGTGATCCAGATGATCGATCTGGCCCGCAATCGCCACCAGCACGCCAGCTTCCTCGCCCGCTGGGGCGCGCTCGGGTTGCCGTTCGTGCGCGCCTACGTCAAGGATCTCGACGGCCCCGATCCCGAGACCGGGCTGCCGAGCGCGCGCCCGACCCGCTACCTCTGTTCCTACCCGTGGCGCTCGGTGGTCGTGCTGTGGGATGGCCGCGTGGTCCCGTGCTGCCGCGACGACGACGCCCGCCTGGTCCTCGGAGATCTCCGCACGCAGACCCTCACCGAGATCTGGCATGGCCCGGCCGCGCAGGCGCTGCGCGCGCTGCACCGCTCGGCCGAGGCGCCCGCCGGCCACCTGTGCACCGGCTGCGCGTGGCGACGCGGCGCCTTCCGGGCCGCAGCGCCGGGCCGTCATCCCGACGACGCGCACGACGAACCGCTCCACTGGTGACGCCCGGGATCTTCGGAGCTGCCGGTGGCTAGCGAGCGGGCTTGCCCGGGTGCGCTGCGAGGAAGCTGTCGATCGCCCGGTAGAACGCCTCGGGCGCATCGAACATCACGAAGTGGCGGGTCTTCGGCACCACGACCATCGTGTGATCAGGGATCGATTCGATCTGCTCACGGATCCGCTGCTGGTATCCACCGTCGGCCGCGATCACGAGGACGGGCGCCTCGATCTCGTGGACCTCTTTGGAGAGGTCGGTGGTGACCATCTCGTAGATCGCGTCACCGATCGCGCGGCGGTCCGAGCGCGTGACCGCGGCGATCACCGACTCCATGCGCCTGGGCACGCTCGTCATCGCGGTGAACGCCGCGCGGGTCTGCGCGACGAACTCCTCGTCGCTTGCGTGCTTCCACCTGGCGCGGAGCTGCTGGGCGTCGTCGAGATCGCCCGACAGGGCAGGGCCCGCATCGACCACGATCACCGGGCCGACGAGGTCGGGGTGGGCGGCTGCGAGCCAGTAGGCGATGAAGCCGCCCATGCTGTGCCCGACGATGATCGGCGCCTTCAGTCTGCGTGACCGGATGTAACGGGTGAGGTCGCGTCGGACCGCCGCGGACAGCGGCTCCTTGATCGGCGGCCGACCGGCGAACCCGGACAGCGTCAGGGTGTGGGTCTCGTAGTCCTCGCCGAGGTGGGCGACGGTCTCGGTCCAGACCTCGCCCGGACAGCCGAGCCCCGGGATCAGCACCACGGGGCGCGCGCCGGGCTTGCCGCCGACCTCGACCCCGAACGCGACCGGCTTGAAGTTCGCGGCCGCGCCGAACGGGGTGTCGCTCTCCGAGGTCACCTCGACCGTCGGCCTGGGGTGCGCCCCACAGGCGAGCAGCACGAGCAAGAAACCGCTGATCCGCATCTTCGAGACGTAATTAGTGACAGTTCGTGTCACGGCTGTCATGCATTTGAGTGGCATCTGCGATGCGACCCTGGTTCGATAGGGGCCCTTGCGTTGCCTACCCTTCGCACTCCTCTGTCTCGGCGGACTCGCGGCCGCACAACCCGCACCACCCGCAGATCCGCCACCCGCAGGCGAGCCGCCGACGACGACACCTCCATCGCCACCGGTCGCGCCAGCGCCGGCCCCCGAGTCCGTCGCCACGACTCCTGTGTCGAGCTCCCCACCGGCACCGACGGTGTCCCAGAGCGTGGCGCTGCCCAGCACCGAGCCATCCACGGTCCAGCTCGGCGGGTTCCTTCAGGCGCTGTATCGCGCGCGTCAGGACGACGCGAACGCCGCCGCCGACACCAACGGCTTCAAGCTCGCGCGCGTCCGGCTGACCGGGCTGGCACAGACGCGGGCCGGGAACCTGGAGCTTTCGGCCTTCGTCGAGGCCGAGCTCCAGCCATCGTTCGAGCTCGAGGATGCGTACGCGACGGTCGTCCGTCGGTTGCCACACGGCAAGCTCAGCGTCGACGGTGGGCAGATGCGAGTGCCGATCTCGCGGCAGAACCTGCTCTCGGACTCGCGGCTCGCGTTCGTCGACAAGGCGCAGCTCGCGACGATCGCGCCCGATCGCGATCTCGGCGTCCGTGCGGCCCTCCAGCTCAAGCCAGCGCGCAGCGTGCCGGAGGTTCGCGTGATCGCCGGCGCATTCAATGGCGAGGGCAAGAACCAGGTCGAGAACATCAACCAGGACTATCTCTACGCCGGGCGGCTCGAGATCACGCCGTTCGGGCACGAGGAGCAGTACGCGGAGTCGAGCTTCGCAGGCCGGTTCCTGACGTTC
>JAGSPR010000666.1 GCA_018262455.1 Deltaproteobacteria bacterium
CGACCGTGCCCTGGATCGCCTGAAGCACACGCGCGTTCTTCGCGAGCGCGCGCGTCCGAGCACGGCGCGTCTTCGAACCCCAGCTGTCCTGCTGGCTGCAATCGACAAGCGCTTGCACCGCGCGCTCCCACGATCGCGCGAGCTTCTTGTCGTCACCCTCATCGTCGACCGCGAGCCGAAGAAACAGATGATTCGGACCATCGGAGCTCGCGGCGAGCACCCCGCGAATCACGTGCGGGGGCAGCGCCCTGCCCCACCTGCCGAGTCGCGTCGTCTCGATGACCTCGAGCGCAGTCTCGACCGTCGGCTCGGCGCGCTTGGCCACGCGCGTTCGTAACAGCTACCGAGGAGGCCTGCGAGGGCTGCGGCGCGGACTTTCGCGCGGTGTCTGCTCGGGCCCGCAGACACCCGCTCGTCGGATCGCGATCGCCCCCGTTGCGTTCTTGCTGCATGGGGGCCGCCGCGCGGGCGAGCGCGCTCAGTCTCCGGCGAGCCACGCGAGGAGGCCGTCGCAATGTTCGCTGCAAAGCCCGATGAGCGCGACGAACGCATCCGTCACGACTGTGGCGCCCAGGAGGAGGCCGAACCGCCCCGGATAGCCAAGCTCTTCTCCGTCGGTTTCCTTTGGTGGGACCGCAGCGATGAGCGCAGCGAATGCGACCTGCCCCGCAGACAGCCCGGCCTGGACCCGGCGATCCGGTTTCTCGGCGATGACTTGGTACGACAGGCATCCGTGCGATGCGAGCATCGCGACGAGTACAGCGATCGACAAGAACCTCAATCGTCACCTCCGGTGTTCGAGGGAAACACTCTAGCCGCACTCGTGACGGCAGACAGCGCGGAGTCGCGTAGAGCGTGGCTGCCCCCGCCGTTCGCCACTAGTTCGCTTCTGGAAACCGCGGCCGAGATGCGCGCGCACCGATGCGCTTCACAGTTTCGGCAGGTTATTCGGCAGACACGTTTGTATTGCCGGAAGCGGTCACATTCTCCTGTCCCGTTCCGTCAAGGGAATGACGCGGCACACTCCGCGAACGACCAAGGAGAAGACTCGATGAAGATCACGGTTGCGATCGTGTTGGCTGCAGCGCTGATGGCGTGCGGCGGCACGAGCAAGAGCTCGACGACGCCCGACACCAAGACCGGCACGGCCGAGAGGACGCTGAAGATCAAGCTGACGAGCGTCTACGTGGACGACCAGGAGAAGGCGCTGCGCTTCTATACGGAGGTGCTGGGCTTTGCCAAGAAGGCCGATGTCACCAACGGACCATATCGCTGGCTCACCGTGACCGCCGCGCAGGACCCGGATGGAACCGAGCTGCAGCTGGCGCCCGACGACGACCCCGCGGCCAAGGCCTACCAGCAGGCGATGTTCGAGAAAGGCCAGCCCGCGGCCATGTTCTTCACCGACGACATCCAGGGCGACTACGAGCGCATCAAGGCGCGCGGCGCCGCGTTCACCATGCCGCCCACCGCGGTGACCGGCTCGACCATCGCGATGATGAACGACACCTGCGGCAACCTCATTCAACTCACCCAGCTGACCAAGCGGATGGAGGACCGATGAAGATCAAGCTGACGAGCGTCTATGTGGAGGACCAGGGAAAGGCGTTGCGCTTCTACACGGAGGTGCTGGGCTTTGCCAAGAAGGCCGACTTCAGCCAGGGGACGTTTCGCTGGCTCACCGTGACGTCAGCGGAGGACCCAAACGGTGTCGAGCTGCAACTGGCGCTCGACGACGACCCCGCGGCCAAGGCCTACCAGCAGGCGATGTTCGCGAAGGGCCAGCCCGCGGTCATGTTGTTCACCGACGACATCAAGGGCGACTGCGAGCGCATCGAAGCCCGCGGCGGCGAGCTCGCCATGCCGCCCACCGAGGTGACCGGCTCGACCATCGCCAAGGTGAACGACACCTGCGGCAACCTGATCCAGATCACCCAGCTCGCCCGCTGGTAGGAGCTCGAAGGTCAGTCGATCGCTGCGATGTCCAGCGCATCGAGTCGGGCGCGATCCGCGATGATCTCGGCGAGCGCGATGCGACTGCCCTCGAACGTGAAGCGGAGCGCGCGGACCACGCGGCCCTTCGGTGCCATCACGAGCCCGACGGAACCATCGACCAAGACCAGCGCGAACAGGTCCGCGAACCTCGCGAACGCGGCGGCTCCCGAGGTCCACGTGCGGGCGACGCGGTCGGCACCGCCGCTGAGCTCGCTGGAGCTCCCCGTCTCGTCGCCAAACCGGACGACGACCTCTGGATCGAGGATCGCGATCAGGCCCGGGACGTCGCCGTGCCGCAGTGCTGCGATGAACTTCTCGACGACGTGGCGCTGGCTCGCGAGGTCGTCGTCCGACGGCCGACTGCCCTGGACGCGCCGGCGCGCACGGCTCGCGAGCTGGCGCGCGGCATCGGGCGAGCGCGCCACGATCGTCGCGATCTCGTCGAACGGCATGCTGCACAGATCGTGGAGCACGAACGCGATCCGCTCGGCCGGATCGAGCTTGTCGAGCACGACCAGCAGCGCGAGGCCGACCGAGTCGGCGTGCATCAGCTCCTGCTCGGCGTCGGCGGTCGCAGGACGGTCGGCACTCGCATCCAGCGGCTCCTCGCGGCGCGACGCGCGCGTGCGCAGGATGTCGAGGCAGACGCGTGCCACGACCGTGACCAGCCAGCCACGCGGGTTCGTGACGTCGCTCGGATCGGCGCGGTCGAGGCGCAGCCACGCCTCTTGGACCGCATCGTCGGCTTCGGACAGCGAACCGAGCATGCGATACGCGACGCCGCGCAGGTGGCTCCGATGTTCCTCGAAGTCGATCGTCACGATGTGAGCCTACGACTTTCCGGACGCGGCGATCACGACGCGAGCGCGAGGATCGCGCGCACGAACAGGACCGGTCCACCCCTCGCCACGCGCGCAGGGGCGGCCCTGCTCGATACCAACAGCTCCGGTCGGTGGACGTCACGTTGATCCTCCTGTTCAACGCGATCGTCGCGCGCAAGCGTCCCGAGCCGCGCTCCGAC
>JAGSPR010000080.1 GCA_018262455.1 Deltaproteobacteria bacterium
CTCGCTGCGCAGGAAGCCCTCCTTGTCGGCGTCGAGGATGCCGACGAGCGAGACTTCCGGAATATCGAGGCCCTCGCGCAGGAGGTTGATCCCGACGAGCACGTCGAACTCGCCGCGCCGGAGATCGCGGATGATCTGGATACGCTCGAGGGTGTCGACGTCGGAGTGGAGGTAGCGCACCCGCACGCCGATCTCGCGATAGTACTCGGTGAGATCCTCGGCCATCCGCTTGGTCAGCGTGGTGACCAGGACCCGCTCGCCGGCGGCGGTGCGCTCGCGGATCTCGGCGAGCAGATCGTCGACCTGGTGCGCCACCGGCCGCACCGCCACCTCGGGATCGAGCAGGCCGGTCGGCCGGATGATCTGCTCGACGATCACGCCCTTGGCCTGCGCGAGCTCCCACTCCGCCGGGGTCGCCGAGACGTAGATCGTGCGGCGGGCGCGCTCCCGCCACTCGTCGAACCGCAGCGGGCGATTGTCGAGCGCGCTGGGCAGCCGGAATCCGAACTCGACGAGGGTCTCCTTGCGAGACCGGTCGCCGTTGTACATCGCGCCGATCTGCGGAACCGTCTGGTGCGACTCGTCGACGATCAGCAGGAAGTCATCCCCGAAGTAGTCGATCAGGGTCGGGGGTGGATCGCCGACGCTGCGGCCCGTCAGGTGGCGCGAGTAGTTCTCGATCCCCGAGCAGAACCCCATCTGCTCGATCGCCTCGAGATCGTACATCGTGCGTTGTTCGAGCCGCTGGCGCTCGAGCAGCTTGCCCTGCGAGGACAGCCGCTCGAGCTGACCGGTGAGCTCGGTGCGGATGCTCTGCACGGCGCGCCGCATCGTCTCGTCGGGCGTCGCGTAGTGCGAGGCGGCGAAGATCACCGACCGCTCGAGGGTCCGCTTGATGCCTCCTCGCAACGGATCGATCTCGCTGATCGCCTCCACCTGGTCCCCCCACCACTCGATCCGGATCGCGGTGTCGGCCTCGTAGGCCGGGAACACCTCGACGGTGTCGCCGCGCACGCGAAACGTCCCGCGGTGAAAATCGACGTCGTTGCGTTCGTACTGCAACTCGACGAGCCGACGCAGCACGGCATCGCGATCGATCGAGGTCCCCACGTCGACCTCACACGTCATCGCGGCGTAGGTCTCGCGGTCGCCGATGCCGTAGATGCACGAGACCGACGCAACGATGATGACGTCCTTGCGCGACAGCAGCGCGAACGTCGCCGCGTGGCGCATCCGATCGATCTCCTCGTTCACGATCGAGTCCTTCTCGATGAAGGTGTCGGTGGTCGGAACGTAGGCTTCCGGCTGGTAGTAGTCGTAGTAGCTGACGAAGTAATGGACGGCGTTGTCCGGGAACAGCTCCTTGAACTCGCCGTAGAGCTGCGCCGCGAGGACCTTGTTGTGCGCGATGATCAGCGTCGGCTTGCCGAGCTCGGCGATGACATTCGCGACCGTGAACGTCTTGCCCGAGCCGGTGATGCCGAGCAGGACCTGCGCGTCATCCCCTCGGTGGAGGCCGTCCGCGAGCTCGCGGATCGCCTTGGGTTGATCGCCGGCCGGCTGAAACGCCGAGACCAACCGGAAGGGGGAGTCCGCACGCGGCGGCAGCGGAGCCGGAGCCGGAGCCGGCTCCGAAGCTTCCGCGGTCCGCTTCACCTTCTTGCGGTACGTGGGCACGATCGGGACCTTAGCTCGGATCGAGGTCACGACGAGATGCGCGGGACGAGCCCCGCAGGAGGTTCTGCGCCAACCTGCGCCAGCCACGTACGATCGGTACGCGGCCGTCCTCTGGCGGTCCGGGATGGATCGACGCTAGCCAGGTCCACCAGTGCTGGTGCGCCGTGGCGAGCTCGGGACAAGGACGGCGGCGACTCATACCGGGATGAGATGTTCGGGATGCCCGATCTCGTTACCGACTCGGGCCTCGCGCGGCGCGAGGCGGCCGTGCGGGCCGTTGATCAGGATGGCCGGGGCTGCGCGCTGCCGGGGGACGAGCCTGGAGGGGGTGAGCGTGGACACGGGAATCTTCCTTTCGTTCTGGACCTTGGCTCCCCGAGCTGACAGCCTTTTGTCAGGTTTGTTCTGGAGTCTCCAGATGCGCAAGAAATCCCGGGTGTTCGCGATCGCGGAAGCCCTTCGAGCCCGCCGGACCGGAATCACGGCCCAGGAGCTGGCCAACCGGTTCGGCGTCACGCTGCGGACGATCTATCGGGACCTCGCGTCACTGCAGGATGCGGGGATGCCGATCCGCGCGGACCGCGGCCGGGGCGGTGGCTATGCGCTCGACAAGAACTACCAGCTGCCCCCGATCAACTTCACCGCGCGCGAGGCAGCACTGCTGGTGGCGCTGGCTCGGCTGGCGATCGAGCAACGGTTGATCCCGTTTCCCCGCGCGATCGAGCGGGCCGCCGACAAGGTCCGCGCCGCGCTCTCGACCTCGGCGCAACGCGAGCTGTTGCGGGTCGTCGCCGAGCTCCAGCTGGTCGGCGTCCCTGCCCTGCCGATCCCGATCGAAGTGCGCGATGCGGTCGAGACTGCATGGTTCGAGCAACGCACCCTGCGCATCGTGTACGCGAAGTCCGCCTGGCAGATGAGCCCCCGCCTCGTCCGGATCCGCAACCTCGTGTTCGATCGCTCGATCACGCTGCTCAACTGCATCGATCTGGAGACCGGTGACGAGCGTCAGTTCCGGCTCGATCGCATCAAGACAGCTGCGATCCACGACTCGCCCCCCAGCTGAACGCGTGACAGGCAGCCCGACGACGCACCGGGCAAGCCGTCAGCACCGACGATAGAAGATCCGCCAGATCGGGAGCCCTGTCTCCTCCGCGTTCTGCTCGCGCCACGACCGCACGCCGTACGGATTGCCTTCGCGCCAGAACGTCCACTCGCCCGCGAGGTTCGTGAACCGTGCATCGCCCTCGAACGTCCTCATCGCGTCGAGCGCGATGTCCCAGACATCGGTCTGCACGAACACGTCGGCACCGGAGCGTGCCGCCCGCGCGATCCCCTCCGCGAGCGCCTCGTCGATCATCCGGCGATCCTGATGGCGACGCTTGAACCACGGATCGGGGAAGTTGATGTAGACGCGCTCGATCGAGGCCTCGGGAAACACCTCCGCCATGTGGAGCTGCGCCTGGCAGAACACCGCGTGGACCGGCACGCCCAGCTCGCGCGCCCGCCGGTTCACGAGCCTCGACAGGTCCTCGCGGATCTCGAGACCGACGTAGAGCCGGGATGGATCGCGGGCGGCCCGCTCGAACAGGAACTGCGCCTCGGCACACCCGATCTCGACCTCGACCAGCCGTCCATCGAGCGGGGGACGCTCGCCGCGAAACCGCGCGAAGTGGATCTGGTTCGGGTTGACGTGCTGGCGGATGCGCACGCGTCAGTCCCACACGGCGTCGAGCGCCAGGTAGCCGAACTGACGGACGTTGAGCGGTGACTCGAGGCGCTCGAGCTCGCTGCGCATGACCCAGCGCCAGGCTCCGAACTCGTCGTTCGGCTTGACCTCCGCATCCGGTGGAACCTCGGCAACGAACACGAAGTTCATGTGCAGGCCCTTCGAGCCGGCGAGATGTTCCTCGTAGCCGAGCAGTCCCGGCGGGACTCCATCGAGCGCCCCGCGCAGCGAGTGAAACGCACCGACCAGCGAGGTCTCCTCGCGGAGCTCGCGGACCGCGGCCTCGATCGGCGTCTCGCCGGGCTCGACCTCCCCTCCGATCGGCAGCCAGGTCTGGAGTCGACGGTGTTCGATCACGAGCACCCGCTCGCCGCGCCGCGCGTAGACTGCCACGCTGAACGCGCGCCTCATGGCAGCACCTCGATCAGCCCGAGTGCCCGCCAGGAAGTGTGACCAAGCGCCGCCGCATTCACTTCGGGAGTTTAGCCCAGTCCGCGTGAACTTCGTCTGCCGGCATCGGCCAACCGTCCGAGCGACGAGCGTGGAGACTCCGTCGACAAGTCGCATCGCCCGAGGGTTGCACCCTCGGCAGCGAGGACGTAGCTTGCGCCGACTGCCGCGCTCCGCCCCGCTCTCGGCGGCGTTCGCAGCCCAAACCCCACCATGACTGACGCTCGCATCGGCACTGTCGATCTTCCGGACCGCCTCGAGCGCGAGCGCTACTTTCGCGAGCTCAGTTATCTGGAGCTCTCGCTGCTGTTCGCGGGGCCTGTCAAGCCATCGGTCCTCGCGAAGTGGAAGGAAGTCGCGCCCCCTAAGTCACTGGGCCTCGTTGCGCCCTGGGTGCTGACGCATCGCCAGCCACCCAAGGCTGCGAAGCTGTGGGCCCACGACGCGACCGTCGGAGATTTTCGCGACAGTGCCCTCGGTCGTGCGGCGCTGGTCGAGCTGCGCGCAGCCGTCGATCTGCTCGACGCAAGCTGCGTCGTGTTTCGCTCTCCCTCGCTGTTCGCGGCCTCGGCAGCGAATCGCGACCAGCTGCGACGGTTCTTCGGCGAGCTCGCGACGGTAGACGCCGTGGGGGTCGAGCGAGTCTGGGTTCCCGATGGCCTGTGGGACACGCGGACAGCGATCGTGTTCGCCAACGAGCTCGGCGTCACCTGCGCCTTCGATCCGATGGTTCGCGATCCCAGCGAATCTCCCGAGGTCTACTACGACCTCGACCTGAAGAATCTGTACTTCCGGATCACGGGACTCGGCCGCTCGGGCGCGATTCGAGGCGAACGACAGGAAGACCTCCTGTCATTGCTCGAGCACTACGAGGGCGTGCCGGCCACGATCGCGTACGACTCGCCGCAGCGATGGAACGACGCCCGCAACTTCAAGAAGACGCTCGAAGCTGCGGACTGACCGTCGAGCCAATCACGAGAAGACGCTAGAAGACGAACGTTGCAGTCGGAATCGGCAGCTCCCCGGCCTTCTTCGGCAGCTCCTGAATGCTGCGCGACGACTTCCGCTCGACCATCTGGATCATCGGTTCGGATTTCCTCGACGCGACCGCTACGGTCTTCTTCGCGGGACTTCCATTGCCCTTACGTGCTGCAGGGCGCGCAGTCATCACCTTGGATCGCATTCAAACTCCCCCGGAGTTTTGTTCGTAACGACTCTACGGAGCTGAGGATTGAAGTGTCAATGTAGGCAATCTATTTCCTCGACGGAAGCCTTGGTCTTCCGGATCTCGTGTCGTATAACCGCCACCGCACTTTCCCAGGAGTTTCGAGAATTTATGGACGCGAAGGGTGACATCGAGCTGAGCCATGTGACGGGATCCGCACTACACGCGACGGCCGATCTGCTGGCGTTTGTGGCACTCGGAGATCCCAGCAAGGATGCGACTTTCAAAGCGGTGGATGCCGCTCTGGCAGGGGTGCTCGCCGATGTCGCGCGCTCGGAGTCGTTCGAAGGCAAATATGGGCAGTCGATCACGGTTCACACGCACGGCCGGCTGCCTGCCCGCCGGGTGATGTTTGTCGGCGGGGGCCCGCGCTCGGACTACGCGAACCCGAACATCCGAGACACGGCTGCGAGTGTCGCTCAGGCAGCGTCGAAGTTCGGGGCCGCCTCGGTAGCGTTCGTACTGCCGACCCTCGGTGCCAATCGCGAACCGGGCCTCATCCAGATGGCCTCCGAGGGCGTTCACCTGGGCACCTATCGATTCTCGCGGTATCTGACCGGCGAGGATCACAAGCGACCGGCGTCGCTCAAACGGTTCGGAATCGTCACCGACTTCAAGGGGAAGAAGCCGACCGCCGCCCAGACACGCGCCTTCCTGGAAGCCAGCGCTCGCGGCAAGACCATCGCGCACGCGGTCAATCACGCCCGCGATCTCGTCAACGAGCCCGCTGCCGTCGTGACTCCGATCGCACTCGCGCACGACGCCCAGGCGATCGCGAAGAAACACAAGAACGTGCTCAGCGTCACGATCCTCGATGCCAAGAAGTGCGCCGAGCTCGGCATGGGCATGTTCCTGGCCGTCGGCCAGGGCTCGGACCAGGAGCCCCGCTTCATCCACATGACCTACAAGCCAGCGAAGAAGGCCAAGAAGACGGTCTGCTTCATCGGCAAGGGCATCACGTTCGACTCGGGCGGCTACTCGCTCAAGCCGTCCCAGGCGATGGAGGACATGAAGGTCGATATGTCCGGCGCCGCCGCGGTGATCTCGGCGATGGATGCGATCGCGACGATCGGCTCGGACTTCGAGATCCACGCCGTCGCTGCGTGCTGCGAGAACATGGTCTCCGGCCGCGCCTACAGGCTCGGAGATGTCCTCAAGTCGATGGACGGCACCACCGTCGAGATCAACAACACCGATGCCGAGGGCCGGCTTACCCTCGGCGACGCCATCACGTACGTCCGCGAGAAGATCAAGCCGGACGAGATGTTCGACTTCGCGACGTTGACCGGGGCGTGCCTCGTGGCGCTCGGCCCATACACGGCAGGCGTGATGTCCGATCACGAGGCGCTGGTGCGGAGCTGGATGTCGGCGGCCGAGCGCAGCGGCGAAGACATGTGGCGCTTGCCGCTCAACGTTCGGCTGCGTGATCAGCTGAAGAGCCAGGTCGCCGACATGCGTAATACCGGAGACCGGTTCGGAGGCGCGATCACGGCGGGGTTGTTCCTCAAGGTGTTCGCGAAGGACACGCCGTGGGTCCACGTCGACATCGCCGGTCCGGCCTCGCTGTCGAGTACGCGTCCCTCGCAGCCCAAGGGCGGCACGGGATTCGCCGTTTCCTCGATCGTCGAGTACGCAACCAGGCAGTGAGCTCGCCGCGGGTTCTGCGTGGTTTCATTAATCATATCACCCTGTTGAGAACGTCGGCCGGTTGACAGTCCCGGGACTGGGCTGGTATCCTTGAATTCTGTGTTGAAGCAGCAGTTCACTGTCGGCGACAAGGCCGTCTACCCGGTGCACGGGGTGGCCGAGGTGGTGGCGCTCGAGCACCGCGACATCGGCGGCAGCAACACGAGCGTCTACATTCTCAGGATCATCCAGACCGGTCTCAAGATCATGGTGCCCACCATGAACGCCGGGTCCGTTGGTCTTCGCGACCTCATCACTGCCAAGCAGGTGAAGGAGGTCTTCTCGATCCTGAAGGCTCGCGACATTCCGCGTGACACCCAGACCTGGAATCGTCGCTATCGCGAGTTCATGGAGAAGATCAAGACGGGCAGCGTCTTCGAGATCGCCGAGGTCATGCGCGACCTCAGCGTGCTCCGGGCCACCAAGGAGCTGTCGTTTGGCGAGCGCAAGATGCTCGACACCGCACGCGGGTTGCTGACGAAGGAGCTCGCGCTCGCCAAGGGCGTCGGCGAAGACCAGATCGCCATCGAGATCGACGCGATCTTCGCGCAAGCCGTTGCCTGAACGAGCGTGAAGCGTCCACCCCGGTGCTCGGTGCCGGTGAGCGGGCGGGTCTCCTGACCGCTCGCGGTCAGGGCAGCTCGACGCGGATCAGTAGCGCAGGAAGACCGAGCCCCAGGTCAACCCAGCGCCGAACGCGACGAGGCAGACCAGGTTTCCGGGCTGGATCTTTCCGAGCTCGATCGCCTCGTGCATGCAGATCGGAATCGAGGCGGCGGTGGTGTTGCCGTAACGCTGGATGTTGTTGTGCATCTTCTCGGGTGGCAGACCGATCATCTGCGCCACCATCTGGTTGATCCGCAGATTCGCCTGGTGCGGGATGACCATGTCGATGTCGGCGAGGGTGACGCCGTTCGCGACCATGCCCTCCATGATCGCCTGCGGGATCCGGGTCACCGCGTGCTTGAAGACCTTCTTGCCGTTCATCTTGGGGAAGTGCTTGCCCTCGGCCATCGCCTCGACGCTGAGGCGTGGATTGCGCGCGCTGGCGGGGTACTCGGTCCACAGGATCTCGGCTTCGCTACCATCGGCATGGAGGTGCGTGGACAGGATCATGTGCTTGTCATCGGTCGCGCGGCCGACCACGACCGCGCCTGCACCATCTCCGAAGATCACGGTGACGTCACGACCAGCGGTGGAGATGTCGAGTCCGGTCGAGTGGACCTCGGAGCCGATCATCAAGATGTTCTTGTACTGGCCCATCCGGATGAAAGCGTCGGCGATGGAGAGCCCGTAGATGAAGCCGGTGCACTGCTGCCGGATGTCGAGGCACGGGATCTCCTTGAGGCCGAGCGCCCGCTGCACGAACACGGCGGTGCCCGGGAAGAAGAAGTCCGGCGACAGGGTCGCGTAGATGATGAGATCGATGTCCTTCGGATCGATTCCCGCCCGCTCGATCGCCTGCTTGCTGGCGGCGGCCGCGAGCATCGTGCCGGTCTCGCCCTCGGACACCCAGCGACGCTGTTCGATCCCCGTACGCTCGACGATCCACTCGTGAGACGTCTCCATGCGTGCGGCGAGATCGTGGTTCGTGACGATGCGCGACGGCACGTTCATGCCGATGCCCAGGATGCGGCTGCGATACATCCAGACTGGCTACCACGGGCGCGAGCGCGAGCGCGAGCGCCGAGGTTCCACCAGTCGCGTGACTCGGCGCGTCACGGTGTAGAGTCCTTCCATGAACATCCTGCTGGTCCGCCACGGCGAGACGGCGTGGAACCGAGAGGGCCGCTATCAGGGCCGTACCGATATCCCGCTGTCGCCCGAAGGAGAGCGTCAGGTCGCTGCGCTCTCGGCTCGGCTGACCCACCTCCCGATCAAGCTCGCGGTGGCCTCTCCGCTGTCGCGCGCTCGGCGAACAGCCGAGGTCGTGCTGTCCGGTCGAGCTGTCCCGCTCGAGCTCGCTCCGGGGCTCATGGAGATCTCGCACGGCGCGTGGGAAGGCAAGCTGTCGACCGATGTGGAAGCGGCGCATGCAGCGATGCTCGGGCTGTGGCGTGGCAGTCCCGACCGCGAGGTCCCCGCGGGACCAGGCGCCGAGACGCTGGGAGATGTCGAGCGTCGCGCCTGGCCCGTGCTCGAGACCCTCGCGAGCAGGCTGACCGGTGACGAGACGGCGCTCGTGGCTGCACACGATGCCGTGAACCGGGTGCTGCTCTGCCGCGTCCTCGGCCTCCCCCTCACGCGGGTCTGGTCGTTCCGTCAGGCCCCCGCGACGCTGAACGTGCTCGCGGGGCCCTCGCTGGCCGAGTTGCAGCTCGTTCGACTCAACGACTCGGAGCACGTCGCCCCGCTGTTGCGCGAAGCGCTGCACCGCGCGCTGTGACTCCTTCGACGGTCGCGCAGGGGCCCCCGCATGAGGACCCTCGCGAAGGCCGGCGAGCCTGCGTCAGACGTCGAGGTTGCGGACGTTGAGCGCGTTCTCTTCGATGAACGCGCGCCGCGGCTCGACCAGATCGCCCATGAGCTTGGTGAAGATGCCATCGGCCTCTTCCATCTCCTCGATCTTCACCTTGAGGAGATTGCGCTTGGTGGGATCCATCGTGGTCTCCCACAGCTGCTCGGCGTTCATCTCGCCCAGGCCCTTGTAGCGCTGGATGCCGAGGCCCTTGCGGCCAAGCTCCTCGACCACCGTTGCGATCTCATCCCAGCCAGTCACCGCGCGCGGCTCGTCCTCCGCATGGGCGAGCGTGATCGGCTCGGTCAGCTTGCCTCGCAGCTCGGCGCTGATCCGCTTGAGCTCGACGAACTCCGCCGTGCGCAGCATGTCGGCGCTGATCACCGTGTGGCGGCGAACGCCGTGGGTTCCGGCCGAGAACCGCATCTCCCAGGTTCCGTGCTCGCTATCGAGCGTGTATTCGGCCGCGGCCTGGCCGAGCTCGCCGTGCTTGCGCGAGACCTCGGCCATCACCTTCGCCTCGAGGCGCTCGAGCTTGGCCTTGTCCGTGAGGTCCTCTGCGGTCAGGCCGATGTCGGCGAACTGAGCGGAGATCCGTCCGTCGGAGCGCTTGTCGAGCTGCGCGCGCAACCGGTGCGCCTGGCTGATCAGCTTCACCAGCGCCGCCAGCTCGTCGCCCGTCATCGGAGCCATCCCTCCACCGCGGTGGAGCGTGGTCTCGCGGCATACGCTGTCGAGCAAGAAGTCTTCGAGCGCCTGCTCGTTCTTCAGGTAGAGCTCGGTCTTGCCCTTCTTGATCTTGTAGAGCGGCGGCTGCGCGATGTAGACGTGCCCCGCCTCGAACAGCTCGTTGAAGTGACGGAAGAAGAACGTCAGGAGCAACGTCCGGATGTGACTGCCGTCGACATCGGCATCCGTCATGATGATGATCTTGTGGTAGCGGAGCTTCGCGAGATCCTTCTCATCGCCCACGCTCGTGCCGAGCGCGGTGATCAGCGTCGTCAGCTCTTGTGAGCCGAGCATCCGATCGAACCGCACCTTCTCGACGTTGAGGATCTTGCCGCGCAGCGGCAGGATCGCTTGAAACTGGCGACTGCGTCCCTGCTTGGCAGAGCCGCCGGCGCTCTCGCCCTCGACGATGAACAGCTCGCTCTTCTCGGGATCGCGCTCCTGACAGTCGGCGAGCTTGCCCGGCAGCGAGGTCAGCTCGAGCGCGCCCTTGCGCTGCACCATCTCGCGCGCCTTACGAGCTGCCTCGCGTGCGCGTGACGCCAGCAGCGCCTTCGAGATGATGATCCGGGCTTCCTTGGGATGCTTCTCGAGGTACTGCCCGAGCTTCTCGCTGACGACCGCCGAGACCGCAGTCCCGACCTCGGACGAGACCAGCTTGTCCTTGGCCTGGTTCGAGTACTTCGGGTCACTCGCCTTGACCGAGACGACGGCCGTCAGGCCTTCGCGAAGATCGTCGCCCGACAGCCCGCCCTTGGCATCCTTGAGCAGCTTGTACTCGTTCGCGTAGTTGTTGACCGTGCGGGTCAACGCCTGGCGAAACCCCGAACCGTGCGTGCCGCCATCGCGGTTCTTGATCGTGTTCGTGAAGCACGTCAGCAGCTCGGAGTAGCCGTCGTTCCACTGCATCGCGATGTCGACGGTGGTGCCCTCGTGATCGGCCACGAAGGCGATCACGTCAGAGACCGTGGTCTTGTTCGCGTTGAGATCGCCGACATAGGTCGCGATGCCGCCTTCGAACTTGTATTCGACCTTGCGATCCGTGCGCTCGTCGTGGATGACGATCTCGAGTCCGCTGTTGAGATACGCGAGCTCGCGTAGCTTCTGCGCCAGCGTGTCGAACGAGAATTCGAGGACGTTCTTGAAGATCTCGTTGTCGGGATGGAACGTGATCTTGGTGCCGCGACGATCGGTGACGCCGGTCTGCTTGAGCTCGGTGGTCGGGATGCCCTTCGAGTACTCCTGGTAGTAGACCTTGCCGTTGCGCCGGATCTCGAGCTTGAGCCAGTCGGACAGCGCGTTGACCGCGGACACGCCCACGCCGTGGAGCCCGCCCGAGACCTTGTAGCCACCACCGCCGAACTTGCCGCCCGCGTGCAGCGAGGTCATCACGAGCTCCGCCGCGGGGCGCCCTTCGATCGGGTGCATGTCGACCGGGATGCCTCGCCCGTTGTCCTCGACGGTGACCGAGTTGTCGTAGTGGATGATGACGTCGATCCGCGTGCAGTGCCCCGCGAGGTGCTCGTCGACCGAGTTGTCGACGACCTCGTGAACGAGGTGATGCAGACCGCTGCCGTCATCGGTGTCACCGATGTACATGCCGGGGCGCTTGCGAACGCCCTCGAGGCCCTTCAGGACGCCGATCGATCCAGCGTCATAGTCGGCATCACTAGGAGTGGAAGCCTTTGAAGTTACTGTGGGATCTGACATTCACCGAGCCTGACGAGACGAGCCGTGTTGGTACCACACGCAGGGTGCGTTCGGAAGCTACTGACGCGTGTTTCGAGGTGCGTCAATCACTCAGATTCATTCGAGAATTCGACCGGTTTGGATGCGGTAATCAGCCCGGTGTTGGCGGAGCAAGACGTGACTCGAATGCGTCGTCGTGATGAAGCACTGCCCTGCGAGGGTCGCGAGGTGTTCGAACAGGAATTCGTTGCGGGCTGGATCGAGCTCGCTCGAGACATCGTCGAGTAGCAGGATGGGAGAATCGCCGTGCGCCCGACCGAGGATCTGAAGCTCGGCGGTCTTCCACGCGAGCATGATCGCTCGCAGCTGGCCCTGTGACGCGAAGCTGCCTGCCTCTCGCCCGTCGAGCTCGAGCACGATGTCGTCGCGGTGCGGACCGATCTGGGTCGACTGACTTGCGAGATCCTTCGCGCGACCCTCGCGTAACAGCTGCTTGATCGCCTCGGCCGGCAGATCGATCAGCTTCGAGGCATACCGCAGGCCTGCGACGCGATCGGTCCGCGTGATCGCGGCGAACGTGGCCCGCAGCTCGGGTGCCAGCGTCGACGAGAACCTCATGCGTGCTGCCACGATCGAGACCGCGAGGCCCGCGAGTTGCTCGTCGTAGACCTCGAGCAGCTCCGCAGCCTGGTGGCCTCCGAGAGCCCCCTGCCCCGCCTGTCGCAGCACCATGTTCCGCGTCCGCAGGACCTTGTCGTAGTCGGTCGCGGTCACCAGATACGTGGGCTCGAGGTTGAACACCCCGCGATCAAGAAACCGTCGCCGATCTCCCGGTGTGCCACGAGGAAGCGCGAGATCTTCGGGCGTGAACACCACGACGTTGAACTCGCCGAAGTACCTCGCCAGTGGCCGCACGGCCTTGCCGTCGAGTCTTACCCGCCGTGAACCTGGCGCGAGCTCGACATCGTAGACCCTCGTCAGACCATCCTTGAGAACGCGTGCTCCGAGCTTGGCTCGTTCTCCCCCGAACCCGATGAGATCGCTCAGCCTGGATGTGCGGAACGAACGCAGCGCTGCGACGACGAAGATCGCCTCGAGCAGGTTGGTCTTGCCCTGCCCGTTGTCGCCGACAAACACGTTGAACCGCTCGCGCGGCTCGAACTGCAACGGCTCCAGATTGCGGACGCCCTCGGCGACCAGCGCCTGGATCCGCAGCGGTCAGATCCTCATCGGCATCACGACCCCGAGGTAGTCGTCGCCGGTCAGCGGACGGATCAGCCCAGGATCGAGCTCTCCTCCGAGCGCGATCGTGATCTGGTCGCTCGACATCTGGGTCAGCAACTCGACGACATACTTCGGGTTGAAGCCGATGGCGATCGGCTCCCCGTTGTACTCGGCCTCCAGCTCCTCGCGGACCTCGCCGAGATCCGGATTGTCACTGGTGATGGTCACACCCTCTCTGGTCGCCGCGACCTTCACGCCGCGCGTCTCCGAGGACATCAGCTGGGCTCTGCGCAGCGCATCGATGAACCTCGACCGGTCGACCGTGATGATCTTCTTGTGGTCCTTGGGGATCACCTGGTCGTAGGGAGGGAACTGCGCGTCGATGAGCTTGACCGCGATGGCGATGTCGTCCTGAACGAGGAACAGGTGAGGCGTCTTGATGGCCAGCTTGCAGCTCGGTCCCGAGTCGAGCACGCGGCGAATCTCGAGCAGGCCTTTCTTCGGAATGATCACGCCGGCTGAGAGCTTGGGGCCATTGGCGATGGTTCGCTCGACCTTGCTCAGCCGGTGACCGTCCGTGGAGACCATGCGACTCTTGCTGCCATCACTCTCGAAGAACACGCCGTTGAGGTGAAAGCGCGTCTCGTCGTTGCAGACGCTGAACAGCGTGCGCTCGATCATCTCGCGAAGCACCGAGCTCTCGATCGTCGAGTAGCTAGCTTCGCGGTGATCGGGAACCTTGGGGAAGTCGCGGTCGGGCATCCCGACGATGCGGTAGGTCACCTTGCCGCTCTTGATCTCGGCCCAGTGGTTATCGGCCTTCTTGAGCGTGACCTCGTCCCCCGGAGCGTTCGAGACGAGCTCGTAGAGATTCTTGGCTCCGAGCGTGATTCCACCCTCGCTCGCGTTGGTGCTCTTCAGCTCGGCGGTGAGGGAAACGTTGAGATCGGTCGCCGCGACCAGGAGCTGGTTCTTGCCTTGCGTGCGAAGCAAGACGTTCGCGAGCATCGGCATCGTGCTCTTGCGGTCGGCGATTCCTTGCGCGAGGCGCAGGCCGCGAAGGAACTCGTTCTTTGCGATTCGAAACTCCATGTCACCCTCGATCTCTCTTCGTTCGTTCGTTCGTTCGTCGGTCGGACTCGTACGTGTTCGGGACTGCGGTCTCGATCTGCGGTCCGGGTCTGCTCTCTTAGTCTTTTAAGAATTAGATCTTTGTTAGAAGTAGGAACTAGTAGGTCCTGTGAACGCTGTGGATAGCTTCATAACCCTGGGCTATGACAGCCAAAACCGAACCAGCTGGACACGGCTTGGACTGAGCGTCCCGCAGTGGATGACATGAAGTGAACGTGTGGACAAATCCGGGAGTCGCGGTCGTCCACGGATCGTCCACAGCCGGGCGCACAGCCTTGATCACAGCATCCAGCGGGTGGAATTCGCCGGGCTTCATCGCAGGATCATCCCCTCGATCGCGTGGACCTCGGAGCGTAACGAGGGGTCGTCTTTCAGCCGCTCGACGATCTTCTGGACCGCCGAGATGACGGTGGTGTGGTGCTTTCCACCGAACGTGCGAGCGAGGTCCGGGTACGAGTCTTTGGTGTGATGGCGTGCCAGGTACATGGCGACTGCGCGGGGCGTCGCAACGGACTTGTGACGGCGCTCGCTCTTGATGTCGCTGGGCTTGAGGCCGTAGTAGCTGGCGACGGCCTTGATGACGGAGTCGGCCGTGATGATCTCGCGAGGCCGCGTGATCGCAGCTCCCAGGGTCTCCTGGGCGAACTCGAGATCGATGTGGCGCTTGGAGAGGGACGCGTAGGCCGCGAGTCGGATCAGCGCGCCTTCGAGCTCGCGCACGTTCGATTTGATCGAGGAGGCGATGTACAGCGCGACGTCGTCGGGGAGCGAGACGGCTTCGACGGCCGCCTTCTTGCGCAGGATGGCGATGCGGACCTCGAGCTCAGGTGGCTCGATGTCTGCGAGCAGCCCCCATGCGAAGCGGGTCCGCAGGCGGTCGGCGATGTCCGAGATCTCGTGCGGCTTGCGGTCGGCCGTCAGCACGATCTGCTTGTGGTTCTCGTGCAGCGCGTTGAACGTATGGAAGAACTCGTCCTGCGTGCTCTCCTTGCCGGCGAGGAACTGCACATCATCGACGAGCAGCACGTCGATGCCTTCGCGGTAGTTGCGTCGGAACTCGTGCATCTTGCCGGTGCGGATCGCCTGCACGTACTCGTTCATGAAGCGCTCGCTCGAGATGTAGACGATGCGCGAGCCAGGACGATTGCCGAACTGCTGGTGGCCGATCGCGTGGAGCAAGTGCGTCTTGCCGAGCCCGACGCCACCGCAGATGAAGACCGGA
The DNA here is from genome assembly GCA_018262455.1 of Deltaproteobacteria bacterium. Next base: position 15,218 of record JAGSPR010000080.1, read on the forward strand.
TTGTATTTCGGCGGGTAGCTGGAGGCCGCGGCTTGCGAGGCGGCGAAGGCGAGCTGATTTGACGGGCCCGCCACGAACGTGTCGAACGAGTAGCGAGGGTTGAGCGAAGCTGCCTCGGGAGCGTGGATCTCATCTTCGGGACGCTCAGGAGCCGCGGTGACCGTGACCGTGGGAGGGGATGAGCTTGGTTCCGAGATCTTCAGGACCGGCGAGGAGCCCAGGGGGCTCTGGAGGAGGGGTTCGGGCGGATCGAGCCGCTGGGTCTGGCCATCAGGGTCGAACTCGACCCTCACCTCGTGGCCGAGCTCCTCGATTTCCTTGAGCAAGCTGGTGAGGAAGTTGGACTCGAACCACAGCCGGACGTAGCTGTTCGGCGCCCGCAGCCGAAGGAGGGTTCCATCGAACGACGTGAGCTCGATCGGACGCAGCCACATGTCGTAGTTCTGGGGAGAGACTCGCGTTCGAAGTCTCCCAACAGCTTCATCCCAAAGCAGCCGAACGGTCATTCCTCGGTCTCCCGAGGAATGTGACATGATATCTTCATGTTGGATGATGTTGTCCACAGACAAATGGGCTACCAATCCAGAGCTTATCCACAGGATCGTCTGGCCGATCCTCTCGCCCGGTGACCAACCCGTCTGGATTGTTCACAAGCGCGGAAACCTGGCGTTGGTAACAGATGCCGATTTCGGGTTGCAAGCCCAAACCGCCGGCAAGTGAAATCCGGAACCTCGACGGAGATAGTGCACGTCTCGATCGCGTCGCATCCGTGCTCTACCTTGACTTCGCAAGGGTGGTTGAGTATCGATGCGCCTCTGCAAAACGCCCGGTCGCCGGGTGGAGATGAACCGTGAGCAAGCGTACGTACCAGCCGCATAACAAGAGCCGCAAGCGCACCCATGGCTTCCGAGCCCGCAAGAAGACCCGTGGTGGTCGCGAAGTCCTACGTCGTCGACGTGCCAAAGGACGTAAACGGATTTCGGTGACGGCCGCCAAGAAGTGACGTGCCCCGACGAGCCATGGCTCGGGGTCCCTTGGGAATCTCCAAGGAGATGCGGCTGCGGCAACGCGCCGACTTCGTTGCGGTCCAATCGGGCGGTATCAAGGTGCACGGCAAGCACCTGCTCGCGATTGCACGGCAACGAACCGACTCACAGCTCGCCGGCAGGCTCGGTCTCACCGTCACGACGAAAGTGGGAAACGCCGTCGTTCGAAATCGGATCAGGCGTCTGTTGCGAGAATGGATGCGGCTGCACGGCTGGGTACCTCGCGGCTGGGACATTGTCCTGGTTGCCAAGGACTCCGCGGCGCGGCAGCTTCACCTCGCGGACTTCGCCCCGGATCTGATGAGAATCCTGCGACAGATTTCATGACCACGCTCCACCGGATTCTTGTCCAGATCGTGCTGCTGCCGGTGATGTTCTATCGCCGCGTGTTGTCGCCGCTGAAGCGCACGCCGAGCTGTCGATATCTACCGACTTGTTCGGAGTACGCGATCGAGGCGGTGAAGACACGCGGGATCTTCGTCGGCACCGCGCTGGCGGTCTGGCGCGTCCTTCGCTGTAACCCGCTGTTTCGCAGCGGTCTCGATCCGGTTCCCCCTCGTCGCACGCACCACTGCCAGGAGCAGCACTGATGGAAGGTCAAGGAAAGCGGTTGCTCCTCGCGGTCGCGCTCGCGCTGGGCGTGATGCTGGTGTGGAACATGGTGTTCCCACCCAAGGAAGAGCCCAAGCCGCCCGCGCCGACCATCGGCTCGAATGGCGTGGTGGTCGCACCGGTCGCTGCGAAGTCTCGCGTCGGCGTGACTGGCACGCCGTCGAGCGCGGAGCAGCAGCCCGCGCCCAAGTGCGAGCCGGCGAACCTCCTCGAGCTCGCGTACCCGAAGAAGTTCACGGCCAGGTTCTGCAGCCATGGCGGCGCACTGGTCTCGTGGCAGCTCGCGGATCCGCGGTTCCAGAAGGATCAGACGAAGGGCGATCTGATGGCCGGCCTGCCGGGGACTGGCGCGTTCTACGTCGGATTCTGGCAGCCCTCGAGCCACTACCTCGTCGATGGGGCGCATCAGGAGTGGAAGGGCGCCCGGCTGTCCGATACCCAGGTTCGCTACACCTACGAGTCGAACGGCATCAAGCTCGAGAAGCTGTTCACGATCGATCCCGACGCATTCATCGTCAAGATGGACCTCAAGATGGAAGGTGCCGAGGGTACGCAGCAGCTCGTGCTGACCTCGTTCGCGTTCGACGATCCGAAGGCGATCCAGGAGGGCTCGTCGCGGATCGAGGCCCGCGTGTGGAGCTCGTCGACCATGAAGGATGGCGAGATCGTGCACACGCCGCTCAAGGAGCTCAAGGACGGCGAGAACGGCATCGAGAAGCCTCGGTTCGAGCAGAACATCACGTGGACCGGCTTCGAGCATCCCTACTTGCTCGCGGCATATGCGCCGAAGCACGCCGGCACCGAGAGCTTCGAGAAGCACACGTATCCCGTGACGCCGTACGGGCTGATGCGGACCGACATCGTGTTTCCGGCGCAGCAGCTCAAGCCCGGCGCGCCGGCCACCCGCGAGCTCGTCGCATACCTTGGCCCGAAGAACTACAACAACCTCGATCAGGCCGATGAAGCTGCCGGTTTCGAGACCGGGTTCAAGAAGACGATCGATCTCGGCTGGTTCGCGTTCATCGGACGCCCCCTGCTCTGGCTGCTCCTCAAGTTCCAGAGCGTCGTCGGAAACTGGGGCATCGCGATCATCCTGCTGACCTTCCTCGTCAAGGGCCTGACGCTCTACTGGACGACGAAGTCGATGCGCTCGATGAAGTCGATGGCGGCGCTGGCTCCACAGCTCAAGGTGCTGCAGGAGAAGTACAAGGACGACAAGCCGCGTATCCAGGCCGAGACGATGGCGCTGTACAAGCAGCACAACGTCAATCCGATCGCGGGCTGCCTGCCGATCCTGCTCCAGATGCCGGTGTGGATCGCGCTCTATCGCATGCTGTCATCGGCCGGCGAGCTCTACCAGCAGCCGTTCATCCCGGGCTGGATCGACGACCTGACCATGACCGACCCGTACCACGTGCTGCCCGTGGTGCTGGTGGCGACGATGTTCGTCCAGGCTCGGCTCACGCCGGCGACCGGTGATTCGCGTCAGCAGAAGTTCCTGCAGTACGGCATGCCGCTGATGTTCGGCGTCATGTCGTTCTTCTTCCCGGCCGGGCTGACGCTCTACATCTTCACGAACACGTGCCTGAGCGCGCTGCACTCGATCTACATGAACAAGTACGACAAGAAGAGCCTCGAGATCGCGGCTCGCATGAAGAAGAACGCCGAAGAAGCCGCGGCGAAGACCGCGGGTGGCGACAAGAAGAAGGACGAGAAGCCGGCGAAGAAGGTTATCGACGCCGAATCCACCGAGCGCAGCGACAAGTCCGACGATGAGAGCGAAGCGCCGTCGGCACCGAATCGTCCCGCGCAGAACCGCCCGCGCAAGAAGAAGAACCGCCGGCGCTAACGTTTCTGGAGGCAGCTGTGACCGAACCTGCGACCGCAACAGA
>JAGSPR010000315.1 GCA_018262455.1 Deltaproteobacteria bacterium
GACTACGCGCTGCCAGCTGCGCAAGTCCTCCACCTCGAGTCGTTCGAGATCGCGACCCACGTCCCGGGTGCGCCCACCTACGTGGCCGGCCTGATGCAGGTCCGCGGACGCGTCGTACCCGTGGTCGATCTACGACTCCGGTTCGGGCTCGCTTCGATCGAGCACACGATCGATCATCGCGTCGTCGTCGTGCAGGTCGGACCCCGCGTCGCGGGCTTGCTCGTCGACAGCGCTCGCGAGGTCGTGCAGCTCGACGAGACGAGCTTCGCGCAACCGCCCGAGATCCTCGACCGCCAGAGCGCGGGATTCGTGACGGCCGTGGCGACGCTCGCCAACCGATTGTTTCTGCTGATCGACGTATCCCGGATCATCGGGGAGGAGCTCACTCATGCATAGCAACGACAACGACACCGGCAACGATGGCACCACGGCAGAGGCCACCGGGTCGCAACGCACCGATCAGATCGCGAGGCTCCAGCAGCACGGCGGACGCGCCGACCAGATCGCCCAGGCCGCGGTCCGGCTAGCCGCGAGTGGCGCGAACCAGAGCACCTCCTCGGAGACGGCGAGCCTCGCGCTCGACGGGATCGCTTCGCGCCTCGACGAGACGGCGGCCGCGACCGAGGAGCTCGCGCGCTCCCAGGCGGCGGTCTTGGCGAGCAAGCGCGAGATCCTGAAGGCACTCGACGCCACGACCACGGGCCTCCAGGAGCTGGTCACGTCGGTGGCGACCGTGCGCACGGACTGCGAGTCGCTCGCGCGTGGCAGCGAGTCCACTGCGACCGTCCTCGAGGAGTCCGCGCGGTCGCTCAGGTCCACCGCGGCGAACGCGGCGGAGCTCACCGAGACCACGGAACGCCTGGTCTCCGCGATGGCGGAGACCAGCAAGAACGTCGCCGACACCGCGGCGCGTGGCATGGAGACCGCGACGACGATCGAGGAGGTCGCGACCACGGTCGAGGAGATGGCCGTGGGTTCGGCGCGGCTCGCGAACGACTCGCGGCACGTCGGCGAGCGGATCACGAGCGTCGCCGCGGGGTTCAAGACGCTCGTCGGGGCGCTCGAGGTCGTCGCGTCGGATACGACCGAGACGGCGAGCTCCATCGAGCAGACCTCGACGACCGCGGAGCAGCTCGCGCGTTCGTTCCGCGGGGTCTCCGAGCTCGCCGGAACGCTGGAGGATGCGGCGACCATCTCGGCGACGAGCCTGGCGTCGGTCGCGGCGTCGGTCGAGCAGGTCGCGGCCACGACCGAGAAGATGGCGATGGTCGTCGACGGCAACGCCGTGGCGATCGAGGAGCTCGCACGTTCGGCGCAAGCGGTCGCGGCGTCGGGCCAGGAGGTGAGCAGCCTGGCGTCGTCGAGCGCGGCGGCGGCACTCCAGCTCGAGTCCGTGACGAGCAAGATCGTGGGGATGGTCGAGCAGACCCGGACGAGCTCGGCGCGCGTGGCGGCCTCGGCGCGGGCCGGCGGCGTCACGGTGGGACGTTCGATCGGTGGGCTGATCAAGATCCGGCAAGCGATGATCGATGGGGCCGGCGTGATGAAGGACATGGGGCGCCGCGCGGAGGAGATCGGAGACATGGTGCAGGCGATCAACCTGATCGCCGACCGCACGAATCTGTTGTCGCTCAACGCGAGCATCGAGGCCGCGCGTGCCGGGGAGCACGGCCGCGGGTTCGCGGTGATCGCGGAGGAGGTCCGCGCGCTCGCCGATCGCGCCGCGGCGGCAGCCACCGATGTCGCGAAGATCGTGCGCGGCCTGCAGTCGACCGCGCGCGAGGCGCTCACCTCGAGCACCGAGAGCCTCCGCCTGGCCGACGAGGGTGCCCAGCTCAGCGAGGACGCTCGCGGCGGGCTTCACGCGATCCTCGAGGGCGTCGAGCTCCTCGACACCTCGATCCAGAACATCAGCACCGCCAGCCAGGAACACGTCCGCGTGGTCCAGACCGTGTCCAGCTCCACCGCACGGCTCGAGACCGAGAGCCGCACGATCGCGCGTGCGAGCACCGACCAGACCCAGGCGACCCAGAACCTCGCGCGTGCCGCCGGCGAGCTCCGCACGATGGGCAAGCAGACCCGCGATGCGACGAGCGAGCAGGCGCGTGCCCTGCGCGAGCTCGTGAAGGGCAACACCCAGCTCACCGCGACGGCAGAGAAGGTGACGCGCGCCACCGAGCAGCACACCACGGGCGCCACCGAGCTCGCGCGCGCGGCGGTCAAGATGCGTGGCGCGACCCTGCGCACGGCGACCGCGTTGACCGAGCAGATCCGAGGTGTTGCCGGGATGTCCGCGAGCGTGCACGAGATCGCGGACGCCACGCAGCGCATGGTCCTGGGGATCGCCGAGCAGGCCAGGGGCTCGGCCGAGATCGCGCGCGGGATGGATGGGGCGCGGCGGCACGCGGTCCGGAACGCACGCGCGATCGCGGACCAGGCGCTCGTCACCAAGGAGCTCGAGGCGGGGATCCGCGATGTCTCCCGGTTGTCGTCCGACATCACGACCGCGACCATCGAGCATTCGTCGGGGGTGACCTCGCTCGTCACCGACGCCGACGAGGTGCGGCGGATCGCGAAGCAGACGGCGCGCGCCGTCGGCGAGCAGGCGGAGGCCCTCGTCGCGCTGGCCGCCAGCGCGTCGAAGCAGACGAGGTCCCTCCAGGAGCTGGTCCGCACGAGTGCCGATCAGACCACGACGACCGCGGAGGTCACCCAGGCGATGCGGGATGTTCGGCGGCGCACGCGCGAGATCACCACCGCCCTCGCCGCGCAGGCCAAATCCGCGGCCGCCGGCGTCGTCGACATCGCGACCGTCGCGCGGGAGGTCGCCTCGTTGCGCGCGTCGACGAGTGAGCAGGTCGACCTGCTCACGGGCATGACCGTGACCGGGCGGCCGGGCGAGCCCTCCACCGTGGTCGATCCAGCGTTGTGATGCTCGCTCGTGCCCACCGGAACGCGCGATGAAGCGGCCGCGGGTCCTCGTCATCGATGATTCGGCGTTCGCGCGCATGGTCCTGGCGCGGCTGATGCGAGCGAGCGGCCGGATCGACGTGGTCGCGGTCGCGCGCGATGTCGAAGAAGGTCTCGAGAGTATCGCCGCCCTCGACCCGGACGTGGTCACGCTCGATCTGACGATGCCCGGGACCGACGGGCTTGCGGTGCTGCGAGCGCTTCACGGCCGGTCACGTCCACGCGTGATCGTGGTCAGCAGCTCGACGATCGACACCGAGATCGGTGCCGAGGCGCTGGCGCTCGGAGCGATCGATCTGATCGCCAAGCCCACCGCGCTCCCGAGTGACCAGCTGTTCGAGATCGGCGACGACCTCGTGGCGAAGGTCCTCGCCGTGGCCGACAGCGAAGGCGCCACCATCCCGGTCACCGAGCCAGCGCTGGCGGATGGCAAGCCGGTGGCGCGCGCAGCGCTGGTCATGATCGGGACCTCGACCGGTGGCCCGCAGGCGTTGTCGCTCCTGCTGGCGAGCCTTCCCGTGACCCTCGCGTCGCCGATCGCGATCGTGCTCCACATCCCGGAAGGGTACACAGAGGCCCTCGCACGCCGGCTCAACAAGGCGTCGCCGCTGGACGTGGTCGAGGCCGAGGACGGGATGGAGCTGCGACCCGGGCTCGCCATCGTGGCGCGCGGTGGGCTGCACCTGCTCATCGAGCGCGACGGGCTCGGGCTCCGCGCTCGCCTGGGAGCCCGGACGGTCCGACCGTTCACGCCGTCGGTCGACGAGCTGTTCTCGAGCGGTGCCGACGCCGTCGGGGCTGGAGCGCTCGGCGTCGTGCTCACGGGGATGGGGGACGACGGGCTGGCGGGCGCGCGGGCGATCGTCGCCGCCGGTGGATCGCTGCTGACCGAGTCCGCGTCGACCTGTGTCGTCTACGGCATGCCCCGCTGCGTCGACGAGGCCCGGCTCGGAGCTTGCAGCATTCCGATCGGTGGCATGGCCGAGGAGATCATCCGCCGTGTCTGAGCGCCGAACGCCACCCCATGATCGTTGCCCGCTGATCTGGATCGTCGATGACAGCCCCACCGAGGCGTTGATCGCCGAGCGATCGCTCGGATCGTCCTACGACTTCGAGCGGTTCACCGACGGCTCGGTGGTCGTCGAGCGACTCGCCGCAGGTGCGCCACAACCGGATCTCATGCTCCTCGACTGGGTGATGCCCGGGATGGCGGGAGACGAGGTCTGCCGGTTCCTGCGAACCGACCCGCGCACCCTCGAGTTGCCGATCATCCTGATCACCGCCTCCCGGATCGAGACCTCGGATATCGCGAAGGGCCTCGCCTGCGGGGCCAACGACTACGTGGCGAAGCCGTTCGCGACCGAGGAGCTCCGCGCCCGGGTCGACGCGGCGATCCGCACGAAGCGCCTGAGCGACCTGGCCCGGAAGGAACGCCGCCGGCTGTCCACGATCAACCAGCTCGGGCTCGCGCTCCTCGAGGCCGGGACCGACATCCCCCGGATCCTCGACGCGCTGGCGATCTCGCTCACGATGAGCCTCTGCGACGGGTGCTCGATCCTTCCGCTGCCTGGCTCGGTCACGAGCGCGCCGGTGACTCGCCACCGAGCCGATCCGTCGGGCGAGTCGCTCGCGGCGATCGCGTCCGTGGCAGATCCGGTCGTCCATTCGTTCGACAGCGCCGAGCAAGCACGCGCAACCTTGCCCGCGGCGTACGCCGCGCACATCGGCCGGTTCGGGCTTCGCGGGCTGGCGATCCTGCCGCTGTCGAGCCGCGCGCCGGTTCGCGGGCTCGTCACCGTGACACGCGATGGAGGGTCCGGGCCGTTCGACGACGACGATCTTCAGACGATCGAGACGTGCATCGAATACGCGAGCCTCGCCGTCGAGAGCGCGGTCCGGTTCGACGCCGAACGGTCGGCGGAGCGCGCGGTCAACTCCGAACGCGAGCGGATCGCTCGGTTCCAGCAGGAGATGCTCGGGATCGTGGGCCACGACCTCCGCGGGCCGCTCGCAGCCATCCAGATCGGCACCGAGATGCTCGCGGCGGAGCGCAAGAACGACGCCGATGCCTACGTGGTGAAGCGGATCGAGTCGTGCGCCCAGCGGATGACGCGCATGGTCGATCAGCTGCTCGACATGACGCGTGCGCGCCTCGGCTCGGGAATCCCCGTCCTCCGGACGAGGACCCCGCTGTTGCCGCTCCTCAGGTCCGTGATGGGCGAGCTGTCGTTGGCATACAACGGCACACAGTTCGACCTGGTCGGGAGCGCGGATGTGGTCGGCCTGTGGGACCCCGACCGGCTCGCACAGGTGGCGTCGAACCTGATGGGCAACGCGGTGCAGTACGGACTGGCGGGCGCGCCGATCACGGTCGAGCTCGCCGGCGCCGAAGGCGCTGCCACGATCACCGTGCACAACCAGCTTCGCGGCAATCCCATCTCCCCCGAAGCGATCGCCACGATGTTCGAGCCCTACCGCCGAGGCGGGGACGTCGAGCGCAACGGGAACGGCCTGGGGCTCGGCCTCTACATCGTGAGCGAGATCGTGCGGGCCCACGGCGGCACGATCGGTGTCGAGTCCGCGCTGTCGGGGACGACGTTTCGCGTCGTGCTCCCCGAGGCGGGCCGGCGGGTCGCCTGATGCCCTCCAGACTGCTCGAGCTCGTGGACATCGCTCGATCGGGCGAACTCGCCCCCGTTCGCTCGTGTGCCGACGGGCGAGCGCCTACGTCGGCTCGCCCTGCGAGGGGAATCGGCCGCGGCACGGTACGTGCTCAGTGAAGGTCAATGCTCGATGACCTCGTCGAAGTCGCCCCCCGCGCGCCGGACCCGTTCGACGGCACCTACCTGCTCGGACCGGTGCTCGGAACCGGCGGCATGGGAGTCGTGTACAGCGCCACCCAGCTGTCGCTCGGTCGCAGGGTCGCGATCAAGGTCCCGCACGCCGAGCTCGCGACCGACCCGTTCGTGATCCGGCGATTTCGCACCGAGGCGCTCGCGGGCGGGCGGCTCACTCACCGCAACATCGCGCGGGTGATCGACTACGGCGATCGCGACGGGGCGCAGTTCCTCGTGATGGAGTACGTGGGCGGCGCGCCGCTCGATCAGCTCGTGATCGAGCAGGGCCCGATGGAGGCGCGCATCGCCGCCGATCTGGCGGGCCAGGTCCTGGCTGCGCTCGACGAAGCACACACCGCGGGCATCATCCACGCCGACATCAAGAGCGCCAACGTGCTCGTCGAGCCGCTCCCCGATGGAACGCTGCTCGCGCACGTGATCGACTTCGGGCTCGCCCGGTTCTGCAACGAGCCGTCGGTTCACGAGGACCTGCTGGTCTCGGGCACGCCCGACTATCTCGCACCGGAGCTGATCCGCGGCGGCCCACCCACGGTCGCCTCGGACATCTACGCCGCGGGCGTGGTCCTCTACGAGTTGCTGACGGGCATGACCCCGTTCTGCGGGGGATCGGTCGCCGAGATCCTCGGCCGTCAGGTCGATGACCCGGTCGTTCCACCTTCGTTGCGCAGTCCGGACCAAGGCATTCCGGATGCGATCGATGGGGTGGTCATGCGCGCGCTGGCCAAGGATCCGAGCGCACGCTTCGAGACGGCGGCGCGATTCGCGGAGGCGCTGCGCGCCGCAACGCCGGCCGTGCGCACCCCTGCCCTGCGCGTCGCGCGTGGCACGCGACCATGCGTGTTCTCCACCGAGGCAACCACCCGCAACTGGCAGATCGAACAGGTGCCGGTCCAGCGGGTTGCCGCCCGCCCCGCCCGATCCGAGCCCCCTCGCGTCGAGGACCTCCGGATCGCGGTGGGCAAGGCGATCACCAGCGGTGACAGCGACTCGATCATCACCTCGTATCTCGAGCTCGTGCGCGCCCTCGTCGATGGACGCCAGCTGGCGACCGCGGCTACCGAGCTCGAACAGGGCCTCGAGTGGCTGCGAGACGACGCGCCGATCAGCGCGGCACCGCCCGCGCGGTGGCGCCTGCAGCTCTGTCTCGCGGCGCTGTACTCCGGCCTCGGCGATCCCGTGCGCGCGCGAGGCGCAGCGAAGCACGGCCAGGACGACGCCGTCCGCGCGGCCTCCGCGCTCGGCCAGGACCGAGCGCACGAGCTCCTCGCGAGGCTCGCGCGACACGGCACGTCGGCGTCAAGGCCTGCACGCCCTCGGGTGAATGTCGCGCGGTCTCGTCAGGTCGCCTGACGCGTCCTAGCCACCGATCTCGTCTTGCGGCGAGGTCTCCCCGTTGTCAGGGACCACATCGGGCTCGTGAAGCCGCCGATACAGCGATCGGCGATCGATGCCGAGGATGCGAGCCGCGCTCGTCTTGTTATTGCGGGTCGCCAGGAGCACTTGCCGGATATAGCGCCGCTCGATCTCGTCGAGCGTGATCAGCTCGTCCGGCGTGCCGCTGGCGGCCACCGTCGCGTCGACCCGGTAGTGCCGGATCTTGTCGGGCAGCTCGTCCAGCGTGATCTGGTTGCCGCCTCCGAGGGCCATCGCGCGTTCGAGGCTGTTCTGCAGCTCGCGCACGTTCCCCGGCCAATCGTAGGCGACCAGCTTGCGGACCGCGTCATCCGCGACGCCCACGACCGGCTTGCCGGTCCTCGCCGCGAGCTTCTGTACGAAGTAGGTGATGAGTGCGAGCAAGTCTCCAGGGCGCGAGCGCAACGGCGGCACCGGGATCTGGACCACGTTGATCCGATAGAACAGATCTTCGCGGAATCGCTTCTCCTCGACCTCGAACTCGAGATCGCGATTGGTCGCCGTGATCAACCGCGCGCCGAACGCGACCTCGGCATCGCCGCCGACCGGCCGCAGGGTGCGCTCCTGGAGGACGCGGAGCAGCTTGACCTGCATCTCGAGCGGCATCTCGCCGATCTCGTCGAGGAACAGCGTGCCCTCGCCGGCTTGCACGAACAGGCCCTGACGGGCCTGGCGTGCATCCGTGAACGCGCCACGGACGTGACCGAACAGCTCGCTCTCGAGCAACGCGGGTGGCAACGCACCGCAGTTGATCGCGACGAACGGATGATGGCGTCGGTCCGAGAGCTCGTGGATCGCCCGGGCGACCAGCTCCTTGCCCGTCCCGCTCTCGCCGCTGATCAGCACCGTGGCCGGGCTGTCGGCGACGCGGCGGATCAGCGAGGTGACCTCGCGG
>JAGSPR010000667.1 GCA_018262455.1 Deltaproteobacteria bacterium
GAGCGCCGATCGACTCGCGCATCCGTCCACGGGAGACACAGTCAGGAACCCCACATGCGCAAGACCATCGTCGCCAGCCTCGCCAGCCTCGTCCTCGCCACGTCCGTCCTCGCCTGCAAAGGCCCACCCCAGATCATCGCGATGCCGGCTCCTTCGGAGGTCGGCAAGCCCGGGCAGATGACCGTCACCGGCATCGCCACGCTCGAGGTCAGCCCGGACTGCGCCGATCTCATCATGACGATCTCCGCCGACGGGCTCCGCCCGGGCCTCGCCACCGCGGCCGTGCAGGCCAAGCAACACCAGCTGCTCGCCGCGCTCGCCACGCTCGGGATCGAGGGCTCGGATCTCAAGCTGTCGACCCTGACGCTCAATCCGATCTACGCGAACACTCCGGCCGGGTGGTCGCAGCTGAAGGTCGCGACGTATCGCGCCGAGATCATCGTCACCGCGACCACCCATCGGTTCGATCTGCTGGCCTCGATGATGGACGCCGGCGCGTCGGCAGGCGTCGGCGCGATGGCGAGCCAGTTCCGCCGCTCGGACCTCCCGGCGCTCAAGAAGCAGGTCCGGGAGATGGCGCTCCTGGCGGCCAAGGACAAGGCCAACCAGACGGCGAAGACGCTCGGGATCGAGGTCGGACGCGTGGTCTCGGTCAGCGAAGCATCCGCCGGATCCATGTGGTCGTCGGCCTACTTCCCCCAGGCGACGGCGAACGAGGTCGAGACGCGCGGGGCCGCCGGCCAGCGCTCGATCGGGGGGGCGCTCCAGCCGCTGACGCTCGAGATCACGATCGGCTACGAGCTGTCGAACCCGGCGTAGTCCCTGCTATCGTCCGCCGCGATGCGCATCCTGGCCCTCGTCACCTTGGTCGCCGCGTGCTCGGGCGGCTCGAAGTCGCCGTCACCGGCGCTCCCCGCACCGACCCCGATCGAACAGCCCGCTCCTGCGGCCAACGCCACGCCTGCACCGGCAGCGACGACGATGACGCTCGCGGGCACCGGCATCGTGCCGGCGTGGCTCGATCGCGCGGTCGATCCGTGCGTCGACTTCTACGCCTACTCGTGCGGCGGCTTCCTGAAGACCGCGGTGATCCCCGGCGACCGTTCGAGCTGGAGCGCGATCTCGATCGTGAACCAGGAGACCGAGGAGTTTCTGCGCAAGATCATCGAGGACGCGGCGAACCAGCCCGGCGATCCGGCGGCCGCGAAGATCGGCGCCTACTACGCCGCGTGCATGAACGAGCCCGCGATCGAGCAGGCCGGCATCGCGCCGATCCAGCCCTTGCTCGACGCGGCGGCAGGCGTCAAGGATCAGAAGACGGCGGCGCTGGCCGTGATCGGGCTGCATGCCGGCGGCGTGTTCCCGTTCTTCACGGCCGGCCCCCAGCAGGACTTCGGTGACGCGACCAAGGTGATCGCCGCGCTCGACCAGGCCGGTCTCGGGCTGCCGGATCGCAAGTACTACGTCGAGAGCACGGGCACGATGCCGCACACCCGCACGGTGTACCTCGCGCACATCGAGCGGATGTTCAAGCTGCTCGGGGACAAGGACGCGAAGGCCGCGGCCGCCGATGCGATGCGGATCGAGACCTCGCTCGCGAAGGTGCAGCAGACGGACGTCGCGCGGCGCGATCCGCACGCGGTCTACCACAAGGTCGATCGCGCCGGCCTCGAGGCCAAGATCGCGCCCGCGTTCCCGTGGCGCGACTACCTCGCGAAGCTCGGGATCCCCAGCGTCACCGACATCACCGTCAACGATCCCGCGTACTACACCGCGGTCACGAGGATGCTCGGGACGGAGCAGCCGGCGGCGCTCCGCCACTACCTCACGTGGTCGATCCTGCGCGCGTCGGCGAACCATCTCGGCAAGGCCTGGGTCGACGAGGCGCACACGATGGCGAAGGAGCTCTCGGGGGCGAAGCAGACCCCGCCGCGCTGGCGACGCTGCGTGCAACGCGTCGATAGCGATCTCGGCGAGCTGCTCGCCCAGTCGTACGTCAAGGCCCGGTTCGCGGGGAGCTCCAAGCTGCGCGCGGTGGATCTGACGAAGGCGATCTTCGGCGCGATGCGCGGCGAGCTCGAGAGCCTCGGGTGGATGGACGCCCCGACGCGCGCCGCCGCCCAGCAGAAGCTCGACAAGATGGCGTATCTCGTCGGCTTCCCCGACAAGTGGCGCCGCTACGACTTCGAGATCGTGCCCGAGTTCGCGGCGAACGTGCGGTCCGCGGCCCGCTGGGAGCTCGCGCGCCAGCTCGCGAAGATCGGTAAGCCCGTCGATCGCTTCGACTGGCAGATGACGCCTCCGACCGTCAACGCGTACTACGATCCCACCCTCAACGAGATCGCCCTCCCTGCCGGCCAGCTGCAGCCTCCGTTCTTCGGCGAGAACTTCCATCCCGCGGTCAACTTCGGCTCGACCGGCGGCGGCACGATCGGCCACGAGATCACGCACGGGTTCGATGACGAGGGCAGCCAGTTCGACGGCAACGGCAACCTGCGCGACTGGTGGAGCGCGTCGACGAAGCAGAAGTTCGCCGGCGCCACCAAGTGCGTCGTCGAGCAGTACGGCCAGTACGAGGCCGTGCCCAAGGTCAAGCTCGACGGCAAGCTCACCGCCGGGGAGAACATCGCCGACAACGGAGGCGTCAAGATCGCGTTCCAGGCGTACCAGGCGTGGAAGTCCCAGCAGCAGCAGGCACCGCAAGCCGTGGTCGACGGGATGTCCGATGACCAGCTCTACTTCCTCGCCTACGGCCAGTCGTGGTGCGACAAGTCGACCCCCGAGCGACTCGAGACCATGGCGCACTCGAACCCGCACTCGCCCCCGAGGTGGCGCGTCAACGGCGTGATCGTGAACCAACCCGGCTTCGCGGCCGCGTTCAAGTGCGCGAAAGACACCCCGATGAACCCCGGCAAGCAGTGCTCGGTCTGGTGATTTTGCGCCGCCGTCGGTTTTCGCGCGACATCCGGCGAATCGCCCCACAGACCGGGTGAACCGCCCTGGAGCT
>JAGSPR010000668.1 GCA_018262455.1 Deltaproteobacteria bacterium
CGTTCTTCACGACCAAGGAGCTCGGTCGCGGGGCCGGTCAGGGCCTCGCGCTCGCCTGGTCGATCGTCAAGCACAAGCACGGCGGCGACCTCACGTTCGAGACCGCCGTCGGCGAGGGCACGACCTTCGTGGTCAAGCTCCCGATCGACGGCGGCGGGGAACAGTCGTGATGCGCGTGCTGTTCGTCGATGACGACCAGCGCTTGCTCGACGGCCTTCGCACGCTCCTCCGCAAGCAACGCACGCACTGGACCATGGAGTTCGCGCTCGGCGGCGAGGCGGCGCTGGCCGCGATCGATCAGGCGCCGTTCGACGTGGTGGTCTCGGACATGCGGATGCCCGGCATCGATGGCGCCGAGCTGCTCGCGCAGATCAAGCACCGCGAGCCTCGGACCGTGCGGATCATCCTGTCCGGCCAGACCGCGCACGCCGACCTGGTCCGCACGATGGCGGTCGCACACCAGTTCCTCAGCAAGCCGTGCAGCGCCGACACCCTGCGGAGCCTGCTCGAGCGCATGCGCCGGCTGCGGAGCCTGCTCCCCGATCCGGCGATCCGCGCCGTGATCGGCGCGCTCGACCGCCTGCCGTCGGTCCCGAGCGCGCACGCGGAGCTCGAGGACGCGCTGGCCCGGCCGTCCGTCAAGCTCGCCGAGCTCGCGGCGGTCCTCGCGCGAGATCCGGCGAGCTCGCTCAAGGTGCTCCAGCTCGCGCACTCGGACTATTTCGGCCAGGCCGAGCCGCCGTCCTCGATCCACGGCGCCGTGGGCCACCTCGGGCTCCAGACGCTCAAGGAGCTGGCGGTCTCGGCGCACGTGTTCTCCACGCCGCCGACCGCGTCGATCGAAGGGTTCTCGCTGACGACGCTGCAGCAGCACGCGATCGCCACCGCGGACCTCGCCCGGCGTCTCGCCGACCCGGCCGGTGCGGACGCGGCGTTCACCGCGGGGCTCTTGCACGACGTGGGTCTGCTGGTCCTCGCGCTCGGCTTCCCTGACCGGTTCGCGGAGGCGGTTCGCACGGTCCAGTCGACGGGGGAGCCCCAGGACCGCGTCGAGCAGCAGATGTTCGGATTCAGCCATGCCGAGATCGGAGGGTACCTGCTGGGGATCTGGGGCCTGCCGATGACGATCGTCGACGCGGTGGCGCACCACCACGCGCCCGCACGCCTTGCGGAGGGAGCGCTGGCCACGCTGGCCGTCGTCCACGTCGCGACGGCGCTCGTCGACGGACGGCCGGATCGGATCGACACCGGCTTCCTCGAGGCCGCGGGGCTCGCGGAGCGGCTACCCCGCTGGCGCGAGATCGCCGACGCGCCCACCGATCCGGCCCAAGCGCCCTGAACTATGCGGCGGTGGGCAGGCTGATCGTCACCGTGGTGCCGATGCCTTGCTCGCTCTGGATCCGGAACCGCCCGCCGGCCGTGCCGATCAGGCGCTGACACTGCGCGAGCCCGAGCCCGGTGCCCTCGGCGCGCGTGGTGAAGAACGGGGTACCGGCGCGACCGAGCACCTCGGGTGACATGCCGACGCCATCGTCGCGAACCTGGAGCTCGAGCATGCCGGCCTCGGTGCGGGCCACGATCGAGACCTTGCCGTTGGGTACGCCGCGCGCGGCGATCGCCTGCGTCCCGTTGGAGACCACGTTGATCAGCACCTGGGTCAGCTCGGTCGAGGACATCCGCACCTTGGGGAGCACCCGGGGACCGTCGTAGTCGATCGATGCGCGCACGTTCAACGCGAGCTCCTGGCACACCGCCATCGCATGCCGCACGATCGGCAGCGGATCGATCATCGTCAGCGGTGCGCTCGGATCCCGCGGCCGACCGAGGTCGCGCAGGCTGCTGATCAGCACGTTGAGGTGGTCGACCGAGGTCTTGAGATCGCTCGTCGTCGGCTCGAGATCGCCGACCAGCTCGAGCAGGCGACCGCGGATGCTGGGTGTCAGTTGCGCGGCCTGCAGTGCCGCCTCGAGCGTGGGCGCGGCCCGCGCGAGCTCGGCCAGGTGCTCGATGTTGACGAACAGCGACATCAGCGGCTGCTTGAGGTCATGCACGAGCAGGCCTGCGATGCTGCCGAGCGTCGCGAGCCGCTCGGTCTCCATCAGCCGGTGGTGCAAGGCGGCCGAGTCGCGCCCGAACGTCCACGCTTCCGTGGCCCAGCGCAGGACCTGCACGAGCTCGGCGCGTTCCCAGGGTTTGATGATGTAGCGAGCGACCAGCCCCTCGTTGATCGCGCGCAGGATCGGATCGACGTCGGAGTACGCGGTGACCACCATCCGGATCGTCTGCGGATGGCGCTCCTTCGCGATCCGCAACAGCTCCTCGCCCGTCATGCCGGGCATGCGCATGTCGGTGACGAGGACAGCGACCTGCTCGGACGCGAGCACCGCGAGCGCGGTCTCGCCATCCGCGACCGCGCGGACGTGGAACTCGGTCAGCGATTGCTCGAACACGATCCGGTTGGCGCGCTCGTCATCCACGTAGAGGATGAGCGGACCGGACCGGGATTGGCTAGGTGCGGGCATAGAAGGTACGACGACCTCATGATCACATTCCGCCGGCCGTAGCGTCCAGCTTGGAATGACCTGGTACTTGCATCACGAACACCGGCCGGGCGCCCCGGTCCCGAACCTCCAGGACCCCACCATGACGATGTACGATATCGCGCGCCAGCGACAGCCCGAGCCCGGTTCCGGAGCCCGGCGGCTTGGTCGTGAAGAACGGCTCGAAGATGCGATCCCGCAGCTCCAGAGGAACGCCGAGCCCGCTGTCGGCGACCTCCAGGGTGATCTGGCCGGCCTCGGCGCGCCCGCGGATCTCGACCCAGCCTCCAGGGCCCGCCGCATGCCCGGCGTTCTCGATCAGGTTGGTCAGGACCTGTGTCATGAGGTGTGGGGCACAGCGCAGCGTCCCGTCGAGCTCGAGATCGGTCCGCAGGTCGATCCCGGCCAGCGAGCTGCGCGACAGGCCGATCGCCCGCTTGACGAGCTCGCTGATCCCGACC
>JAGSPR010000005.1 GCA_018262455.1 Deltaproteobacteria bacterium
GATCCCGATCCGCTGCTGCCCTGGGGCGTCGGGCGCGGTCTCCGGGGCCTCGACCCCGACAACGCGCATCGCCCCGACGACGACGGACGAAACGGGGACACCGGCCGGGGCGCGGGTCGCGAGCGCGTCGCGTGCGGCCTCCGAGACATACGGCGCGACGGTGGCGAGGGTCTCGGCGGAATGCCGCACGCGGTGCGCGGTCGAGAACAGGCGGAACGCGAAGTCCTCGAACAGCACGTGCGAGAAGTCGGGATCGACGCGCTTGATGTCGTCGAGGGTGACCGCGCGTCGGAGCTCCACCGGCGGGCCGCTGTCCCAGTCCTTGTTCTGGTGCTGCTTGTACGCGCTGTACGCGAAGTACCCGATGATGATGCCGAGCAGCGGCAGGCCGACCTGCGGGTAGTAGAAGATCAGCCGGAACAGCCACACGATCAGCTCGAAGATCGCGCCGCCGCCGCCGCCACCGCCGGAGCTGCCACCGTGACCGCCGCCGCCCGAGAACGACTGTCCGCCGCCCGGGCGCGCGACCGCGAGCTCGACGAGCAGCAGGACGAGCGTGGCGGCCGTGAGGCCGACCGCGAGACCGCGCCTGAGCGTCATCGCGGTGCCCGGTCGGCGCGCGCGAGATCGCTGTCGATCGAATCTGGCAGCTCGTTGACGTCGTCGTGACGCCTTGGCAGGCCATCGATCTTCGAGCCCAGCTCGGCCAGCGCACGCGCGACCGCGGTGCCGCCCGAGGCCATCGCCGTGGTCAGGAGGGCCTCGGCGGCCGCCACGGTGGTGGGGGGTAACATCCGATCGAGGCCGCTATCGGTCACCAGCGCGACCCGCTGCTCGAGCCACGAGATGTAGACCAGCAACCCGCTGCGATCGCGGGTGTTGTGGACGCCGCGCTCGACGAACGTGGCACGCGCGGCGCGCGCGACCTGGCGATGCCGGCGCCCGGACGGCGTCAGCACGCGTTTGAGCGCGGGTAACAGCTCGACCAGGGCCCCCGACCCGAGCCCCACGACGAACGGATCGACGAGGATCGACAGCAGCCCGAATTCATACGGCGAGAACAGCATCACGGCGAGCGCGGCGAAGGCGACCACCGCGCCGACGATCACGTTGGCGTGGAGATAGCTCGCGGAGCGCCGGCGCACCGCGATCACCACCTCGATCGCGGTCGCCCCCTCGATCGATTCGACCGCCTGCTGGAACGCGGCTCGTGCCTCGTCGTCGAGGAATTGGGCACTCACGGGGTGGGTATACCGTACGGCGCCGCGTTCGGGTCAGTGGTAGCGAACGGGTTCGCGCGGGAGCTGAGCGGCAGCGGGGCGATCGAGCTTGCCGCTCGCGATGCGCGGCAGCTCACGGACCACCGCGAGCTCGCGGGGCCGCGCGTGGGCGGGCAGGGCGGCATGCCAGCGCTGGATCGACCGCGGCTCGAAGTCCGGGGCCACGGCGATCGCCGCGCCGACGATCTGGCCCCACCGATCGTCCGCGATCCCGAACACGCACGCCGCCCGAACACCGGGAGTCGCGACCAGGACCGCCTCGACGGTCACCGGATGCACGTTCTCGCCGCCGGTGATGATGACGTCATCTGCACGACCGAGCACGTGGAGCTCGCCCGCTTCGAGGAAGCCAACATCCGCGGTGACGAGCTCGGGGGCGATCGGCGTGCGGTCGAGGTAGCAGGCCGCCAGCATCGGGGCGCGGATGCGGATCGCCGCCGGGGCGATGCGCGTGCCGGCGAACAGCTCGACGCCGACGAGCGGTACGAGCGGCGCCGCGGGATCTCCGGCGCGCGCGAGGGGTGCGGTCGCGACCTGACCGAGTGCCTCGGTCATGCCGTAGGTGACCAGGAACGGCACCTTGCGCGCGGCCGCGTCGGCAAGTAGCGCGGGGCTCGCAGCCGCGCCGCCGAGCAGCACCGCGCGCAGCTGGGCAGGTGGCCGCCAGGCAGGATCATCGAGCAGCGCGGCGAGCTGCGCTGGCACGAGCGAGGCGAGAGTGGATCGCTCGAGCAGCGCGGCGACCTCCGCCGGATCGAAGTCGCGGTCGAGCAGCACGAGGGGGCAACGCGCGACGAGGCATCGCACGACGATCGCGAGCCCACCCGCGTGCGCCAGCGACAGCGCGACGAGCCAGCGATCGTCGTGGCGGATCCCGAGCTGAGCTATGCTCGCCTGCGCCGCCGCGAGCAGGCCTCGGCGAGTGAGCACGACGCCGCGCGGTGCGCCCGTCGAGCCCGAGGTGAACAGGATCGCTCCGGCGTCCGCGACAGGCCGCGTCTCGGCCACGAGCGCGCGCTGGCGGGCGAGCTCCTCCGCCGGCTGGGCGGGGTGGAGCAGAGCGATCGGCTGCGCGCCGGCGAGCGCGGCGTGGATCGCGCCGATGGTGTCGAGCGAGGGGGTGGCGATCACGACGTGTGCGGCGGTCGCGCGCGCGGCCGCCGCGCGGAAGTCGAGCGTGCCGGTCCGCGTGAGGATCGCGGGCCGGTCGGGGACGTACCGGGCGGCCGATCGGATCGAGAGCGGGTCGTCGAGCGACGCCACGACGGTCTCCAGATCGCGGCCGACACCCAGGCCTGGCGTGCGCGCGGCGTGGAGACGCGTGGTCGCGAGTTGCGGGATCGCGACCGACCACGCCGCGAGGGCCGGGTGCGGCGCGAGCCCGACCGCAGGCTCGCCGCCGATCGCGAGGGCAAGCTCGCAGCACGCGGACATGCCGATCGGCCCCTCGAGCGCGTGGGTCACGATCGGCATGACCCCGTGGGCGCGCGCGCGTGCGGCCAGCGCCAGGCACGCGGCGATCCCGCCGAGGACCGTGGGCTTGAGCACGAGCGCGGCGAGCGAGCGGGATCCGAGGGCTGCGGCGAGCTCGGCGCCGGTGAGGGTCGGCAGGCTCTCGTCGAGCGCGAGCTTGAGCTCGAGGTCGTCAGCGAGCAGTGATCGACTGTCGATGCACGGCTCCTCGACGTAGTCGATCGGCAGATCCGCGAGGGCGGCGAGCCGATCGCGGACCGCCGCGCGCGGCCAGCGCTGGTTCGCATCGAGCCGCAGGCGCGCTCGGGGCGCTGCGCTCGCGATGGCGCGGACTCGCTCGAGGTCCCCCTCGGGGCCGACCTTGATCTTGAGGCAGCGATAGCCGGCCGCGACCGCGGATCGCGCCTCCGTCACGTCCTCGACCACGGCGTTCACCGCCAGCTCGCGCGGCGAGCCTGGTCGGATCGCGAACGGGCTCGCGAACAGGCTCGCGATCGAGCAGCGGCGGTCGATCGCGAGCGCGTCGAGCAGCGCGGTCTCGATCGCGAACCGGGCCGATGGTGCGGTCAGCCGCGCGGCGAATGCCGCGATCGCATCGGGATCCGCGGCGACCTCGAACGGGACCGCGAGGGCGGCGAGCTCGGCTGCCAGCGCTTCGAGCGGCGAAGCCGCGAGGACCGGAATGGCAGAGCGAGAGCGGAGCTCGAGCAGGTCGGCCGACAGCGGGGCCGCTTCGCCGAGTCCGCGCGTGCCGTGCTCGGTCGTGAGCTCGACGAGGATCGCGGTGCGCTGCAGGCGGCCGTGGGCCGCGCCCCTGTCCGTGATGCTCCAGTGGACCCAGCGGGTGGCGAGCGCGACGATACGCATCGCGGCTCAGCGGGCCAGGACCAGGCCGGCGGTGAACAGCGCCCCGTGGAGCAGGAGCAGCTGGGCGGTGGCGGCCAGCGAGCGATTGAAGGCCGGGCCGTCGGCGCACGCGGCGAGCTGGCGGAGCCGAGCGAGCGCGAGCGGGGCGGTCAGGACCGGAAGCGCAGCGAACGGGTGCCCGGCGACGGCGAGCCCCAGCGGGACCGCATACGCGAGCGCGAGGAGGCCAGCGTACTCGAACAGCGCGGCGCGACGGCCGAACCGGACGGCGAGCGTCCGTTTGCCGGCGCGGGTGTCACCGAGCCGGTCGCGCAGGTTGTTGACGACCAGGATGGCGGTCGCGAGCGCGCCGACCGGAAGCGAGGCCCAGCACGCCACGGCTGGCACGTGACCGAGCTGGACGAACACCGTGCCGCACACGGCCACGAAGCCGAAGAACGCCATCACGAACACGTCGCCGAGGCCGTGGTAGCCGAGTGGCCACGGTCCGCCGGTGTACGCGATGCCCGAGAGGATCGAGGCGAGCCCGATCGCGACGACCGGCCAGCCCGCGACGGCGACGAGGTAGATCCCGAAGGCCGCGGCCAGCCCGAACGCGGCGATCATCGCGCGCTTCATGGCAGCTGCGGTGATGAGGCCGGCGGCGACGGCACGCGTCGGACCCAGGCGATCGGGGCCGTCGGCACCGCGCTCTGCGTCGAACACGTCGTTCGCGAAGTTCGTGCCGACCTGGATCGCGAGCGCGCCTGCGAGCGCCGCCAGGGCGGGCCCCCATGCGACCTCGGCGGCGGCGGCGGCGCACGCCGTCCCCACCGCGACCGGGATCACCGCCGCCGGCAGCGTGCGGGGGCGCGCGGCGGAGAGCCACGTCGCGACGGAGCCCTGCGCGCTGGTCCGCTCCGCTTCTCGGTGCGTCACCACGGGCTCCTCACGGATACCGCTTGAACTTCGTGAAATCGGGCGGCCGCTTCTCGAGGAACGCTTCCTTGCCTTCCCGGCCCTCGTCGGTCGTGTAGTACATGAGCGTCGCCGAGCCGGCGAACGCCATCATGCCGGCCTGGCCGTCGCAGTCCGCGTTCATCGCCATCTTGAGGAAGCGAAGCGCGGTCGGGGAGTGCTGCAGCATCTCGCGGCACCATTGCAGCGTGGTGGCCTCGAGCTCGGCGAGCGGCACGACGGTGTTGACGAGGCCCATGTCGAGCGCCTCGCGCGCATCGTACTGCCGGCACAGGAACCAGATCTCGCGCGCCTTCTTCTGGCCGACGATGCGGGCGAGGTAGGCACTGCCGAAGCCAGCGTCGAAGCTTCCGACGCGCGGACCGGTCTGGCCGAACCGCGCGTTGTCGGCGGCGATCGTCAGGTCGCAGACGAGGTGCAGCACGTGGCCTCCGCCGATCGCGTAGCCCGCGACCATCGCGACCACGGGCTTGGGCAAGTAGCGGATCCGCATCTGCAGATCGAGCACGTTGAGCCGCGGCACCCCATCGCTGCCGACGTAGCCGCCGGTGCCGCGGACGCGTTGATCGCCACCCGAGCAGAAGGCGGCGTCGCCGGCGCCGGTGAGGATCACGACGCCGATCGAGGCATCATCGCGCGCGTCATCGAACGCTCGGATCATCTCGGCCACGGTGCGCGGCCGGAACGCGTTGTGCACCTCGGGGCGGTTGATCGTGATCTTCGCGATCCCGTCGGCGGAGACCTCGTAGAGGATGTCTTCGTAGCCGGGTCGGCGGGTCCAGGTGATGTCGGTCATGGGTCTCCTCCAAGCTTGCCGAGCGCGGGTTGCGGATAGAGCTCGATCGCGGTGCGGCGCACGTCATGGGCGCCGGATGTGGTGACGGGTGCGTGGATCACGGTGACGCCCGCGGTCGCGAGTGCGGTCGTCACGGCGGCGGCCGTGGCTGCGGCGGATCCGGCGGTGATCGCGGATGCGCCGAACGCACGGGCGACGGTCGCCGGATCGAGCTCCGGCGCGGTCAGCCAGTATCGATCGAACGCGGCCCCCAGGTCGGCACGTGCGACCGGGAGCCCGGCGAAGATCTGGCCGCCCCGGTTATCGATCACGAGGATCGCAAGCGGCGCGGCGGCACAGCGGGCCGCGAGCAGTCCGCCGATGTCGTGCGCGAAGCTGACGTCGCCGAGCACGAGCAGCACCGGTCGTCCCGCGGTCGTCGCGCCCGCGGCCGAGGCGATGAGGCCATCGATGCCGGCGGCTCCTCGCTGCGTGATCACCGCGCAGCGCCTGGCATGCCGGCCGATCTCGGCAGTCCGGGCCACCTGATCGACGACGCGGATCGGGAGGCTGTTGCCGATCTGCAGGATCGCGCCGTCGGGCATCGCGCCGAGTGCCGCCCGGACCACCGCGCTCTCGCTGCCCGGATGTGCCTCCAGCGCACGGTCGACCGCGGCCTCCGCCTGCTGCTCGATCGCGCACCAGTCATCGAGCCACTCCGTCCGCGTCGGCAGCTCGGATGTCGGCGCCAGCGCAGCTGCCAGCGCGCTCACCGCGTGCGCGACGTCACCGAGGATCACGCCACGCGCCGTGGAGTCCGGATCACGCCAGCTCGAGCCGGCGAGGATCCACCGGGCTGGCCTGGTGCGCGCAACCCAGCCGGGCCACGAGGCGGCGACCGGCTCGGCGCCGAGCTGCAGCACGAGTGCGGGCGCAGGCACGCGATCCGCCGGGACCAGATCGAGGTGATCGACGAAGACCACGCGGGCTGGACGCGGGCCGAACCGCAGCTGACTGCCGGCCTCGGCCACGAGCGGGTACCCCGTGCGCACGGCGAGCCCGAACACGGCTTCACGCGCGCTCGCGAGCTCGACCGGCATAGCGCCTACCACGATGACGCCGCGTGGCTCGACGCTGATCGCGGAGGCGAGCTCGGCGATCGCTGCCGGATCGGGCACGAGACGGGGTGGCGCGAGGACGCGAGGTCCGCGCAGCGCGGTCGCGAGCTGGGCGAGCACGCGATGGTCGCCCGTGACCGGGCGTGCGGGCTCGAGCGGCTTGCGCAGGGGGACGTTGACGTGGACAGGACCAGGGCAGGGGCCGAGCGCCATCGTGATCGCCTGGATCACCGTGCGGCGGACCGCGCGAAGCGAGGCCTCACTCGCGACCGGCGCTCCGAGATCGTACGCGCCGCGCACGAAGCCGCCATAGAGCCCGCGCTGGGCGATGGTCTGCGAGGCTCCGCAGTCCTGCAGCTCGGGCGGCCGATCCGCGGTCACGACGACCAGCGGCACACCGGCCATGCTGGCCTCGATGACGGCCGGCAGGTAGTGCGCGGCTGCGGTGCCGCTGGTGCAGACGACGCAGGCAGGCTTGCCGGTCGCGCGCGCGACCCCGAGCGCGAAGAACGCGGCTGCGCGCTCGTCGATGATCGTGACGAGGCGCAGCGCATCGTGCTCGGTCGCAGCGAGGGCCGCGACCAGCGGGGTCGACCGCGAGCCCGGGCTGGTCACGCAGACGGTGATCCCGGCGTCGACGAGTGTCGCCGCGACCAGCTCGGCCCAGATCGTCTGGACCTCGGCGCTCACCGATCGGCTCCTCTGCCCGCGTAGGTGCCCACGCTGGCGACCCGCGCGACCGCCGGCTCGAGCGCGCCGAGCATCGCCCGCAGCTTGAGCTCGGTCTCGGCGAGCTCGCGATCCGGATCGGATCCGGCGACGATCCCGGCGCCCGCCCACAGGTGAGCGCGGTTGCCGACGACCACACCCGAGCGGATCGCGACGGCGAGCTCGCCGTTGCCGTCGCGATCGAACCAGCC
The DNA here is from genome assembly GCA_018262455.1 of Deltaproteobacteria bacterium. The sequence continues at coordinate 7,391 of JAGSPR010000005.1, forward strand.
GACGGGCGACGCGTACCAGCCGCGCGCGACCGGCTCGTGCGATCGGATCCACTCGACGGCGACGTCGGTCGGAGTCCCGCCCACCGCGGGAGTCGGGTGCAGCCGAGCCGCGAGCTCGAGCACGTGCGGCGGCGTGCGCGAGCTCGCTCGGAACGGCGTGTGGAGGTGGAGCACGTGGCGCAACACGCGGACGATCGGCTCGTCCGGCGCCTCGACGACGGCCCCGGTGCTCTCGAGCGCGGCGCGGATCGCACGCACCACGAGATCGTGCTCGCGACGGTCCTTCGCGCTCGCGAGCAGAGCCGCCGCCGCCTCGCGATCATCGCTGCCGTCATGGCGCACGGTGCCCGCGAGCGCATCGCACAGCACCACGCCGTCGGCGCGCTGCACGAGCCTCTCGGGGCTGGCGGCCACGAGGGTCCCGCCGCCGGGAGGACGCACCAGGACGCGCACGCAATCGGGGTGACGCTCGTCGAGCGCCGCGAGGAGCTCCGCCGCGCGGACTGGACCGGCAAGCACGACGCTGCAGGTTCGCGCCGCGACGATCTTCGAGCACATCTCGCGCGAGATCGCGCTCGTGATCGCCTCGATCTGGCCGCGCCACTGCTCGACGCTCGCGTGACCGCGCTCGATCATCGCGGGTTGCGCGGGCGCGATCGGACGGGCCTCGAACGCGGCGCGATGGATCGCCAGCTCGGCCTGCCAGCGCGGCGCTTCCCCGGCCTCGGCCTGGTCGACCGCGAGGACCAGCCATGCGCACACGCCGTCGTGGACGTACGTCCAGCGCGGCAGCGCGAACCACGCATCTCCGAACCCCAGCCAGGGCGCGCGATCCGCGGCACCGGGCGCGAACGCAGCGCCACCCAGGAAGCGCGGGCGTGCAAGCCCGAGCGTTTCGCACGGGACGACGCGGGTGGCGGAGCTGACGTCGGCGGCGAGGATCGCGCCGGAGATCTGGAGCGCCTGCGCACGCTCGATGACCTCGGTCCACCGGCTGGCGCCTGTCCCACGCAGCTCTCGCGTGACGCCGACACCGACGATCGTGTGGAGCGAAGCCGGCTCGGCGCCGGGCGACGTCCAGCTGACGAGCGGCACATCGCGCCACGCATCGACGATCACCGGCGCGGCGACCACCGGCGCGGGCAGCGCGATGAAGGTGATCCCGTCGCCTCGTCGCGCGACCGCGAGCGCCGCACCGAGATGATCGACCGCGGTGGTGGCGCGGGGCTCGGGCCGGCGATCAGCCATCGTGCTCGGCTCGAACGGCGCCGCGAGCGGCGGGCTGATCGACGCCGTCACGACTCCTCCATCGGGGTCGCGACGTACAGCGTGCACGAGCCGAAGGTCAGCGGCCTGACCTCGATGACGTGAAGGCCGGCCTGGACCATCAGCTGCGCGAACTCCTCGGCCGGCGGAAATGCCGCGATCGACTTCTGGAGGTAGGCGTATTCGCGCGCGCCGGAGAGCAGCGCTCCGAGCCGAGGGACCACGTGACGCGTGTGGATCCGCGCGATCCGTCCGAGCAAGCCCGTGCGCGGCTCGCCGAGCTCGAGCACCGCGATCCGTCCGCCCGGGCGCACGACGCGCGCCATCTCGCGAAGCGCTGCGAGCCGATCGGGCACGTTCCGGATCCCGAACGCGATGGTCGCGGCGTCCATCTCGCAGCTCCGGTACGGCAACTGTTGCGCATCGCCGACGACCAGCGAGACGCGATCGGTGAGCCCCCGGCGCGCGAGCTTGTCACCAGCGATCGCGAGCATCTTCGTCGAAGGATCGAGCCCGAACACGATCGCGCCAGCGCAGCTGCGTGCGATGTCGATCGCGAGGTCACCGGTCCCGGTGGCGATGTCGAGCACGCGTGGCCGCTCGCCGAGCTGCAGCGCTTTCACCGTCCGGCGCCGCCAGCCCTTGTCGAGGCCGAGCGAGAGCACGCGGTTGACGAAGTCGTAGCGTCGCGCGATCCGATCGAACATCGCGCCACTGCCCAGCGCGGGCAGGGCGAGCCCGGCGGCTGGTGGGACGGGGGCGGGGGCGGGGACAGGGACAGGGGCGGGGCCAGGGGCGGGATCGATCATGACGTCCTCTCGAGGGATGCGAGTGCCACCGTCACGAGCGCTTCGCGTGCGGGCCCGGCGGGAAGCTCGTCGAGCACCACGAGCGCGCGATGGACGTGATCCTCGGCGAGTGCGCGGGTCGCGGCGAGCGCACCGGTGGCGCGCACGGCCGCACCGACGGCGACGAGCTCCTCGCGATGCGGCAGCTCCTCCGCGAGCAGGGCCTCGAGCCGGCCGCGCAGCGACGGTTCGCGTTCGAGGGCCACCACCAGCGGGAAGGTCACCTTGCCCTCTCTCAGGTCCGCGAGCGGGTCCTTGCCGGTGCCATCGGCGAAGTCCAGCTCGTCGTCGACGGCCTGGAACGCGACGCCGAGGTGAAGCCCGAACCGCTCGAGCGCGGTCTCCGCCGTCGCCGGCAAGCCCGCCGCGCGGGCCCCGGCCACCATCGCCCACCGGAACAGCGCGGCGGTCTTGCCCTCCACGATCGTGAAGTAGTCCTCGCGTGCGCCGGTCAGCTTGCCTCGTCGCTCGAGCTGGACCGACTCGGCGACGATCATCTCGTCGATCACCACGAGCATCCGATCGAGCAAGCCCTCGACTCCGGTCGAGCCGATCCGTCGCAGCGCCGCGACGAGCAGCCAGTCGCCCGCGAAGATCGAGGCGGCGTTGCCGTACACCACGCTCGCCGTCGGCTGCCCGCGACGGCGCTCGGCCACGTCCACGACATCATCGTGAAGCAGCGTCGCGCTGTGCACGAGCTCCACGGCGACCGCGAGGCTGCGGGTCCGTGGTGTGAAGCCGTCTCCGAACCGGCTTGCGAGCGCCACGCACAACGGGCGCAGGTGCTTGCCGGACAGATCGAGCAAGTGATGTGCCGCTGCATGCACGACCCGGGCGCCGCGCGGGATGTTGACGAGCTCGGCTTCGAAGTCGATCAGGTCGTCGCGAACCCAGCGGCCGAGGCTGGCCAGCCGTTCCCCGAGCTGCGGGATGCCGCGGGCAGAGCTCGTCTGGGCGAGTCGATCGAGCACCGCCGGGGAGAGTGCGAGCTGGGTCATGGAACCGCCGTCCTTTGGGTTGGTCGCGATGGGCATAAGATGCCATCGCTTCGTTCAAAGATTCTTGAAACTTTGTGTCAAGGGCAAGTCTGATTCTCAGAAACATTCACAAGTGTATGGTTTAACTTGTAAATTCTGCGTGCTTCCGATCCCCGGACCGGCTCCGCTGATCCCTCCGAACGGTTCGCGACCGTCAACCTGGGACAACAATTCATCCCCTGGTTAGACTTCGGCGGAAGTGTCGAGCGCGCGACGTAGTCGCGATCAACGGCTGGTCAGCCGGTGTCGGGTCGAGTTCGACCGACCGTCTGGGTCCGTCGAGGCCGAGACCGAGGATGTCTCGTCACGGGGGCTCTTTGTCCGCACCGAGGCGTTGTTGCCGGTCGGAGAGGAGACCGATCTGCGGGTCACGCTCCCCGATGGAACCCGGCTCGCGCTGTTCGCGCGCGTCGCGCACATGCTCACGCCCTCGGCTGCTCGCGCGCTGGGGCGGCACGCCGGGATGGGCTTCGAGCTGATCGGACCCGATACGCCGGCGCGGCTCACCTTGCGGGCGCACATGGACTCGTTGAGCACCGAGATCACGAACCCCGGGCTGACCTCGGCGACCCAGATCATCATCGTCGAGCCCAGTCCCCCGCTGCGCACTCGCATGGCGCGCAGCCTCGAGGCTGCGGGCTTCAAGGTCACCGCCGTCGAAAGTGCGACCGAGGCGCTCCAGGTCTGCAGCGAGTGGCGCCCGGACGCGATGGTCTCGGCGGCGGACATGGTGGGCATGACCGGCATGGATCTCGCGTACGCGATGTCGGAGCACTCGACGCTGTCCGATGTCCCGCTGGTGCTGACCGGAGATGACGGCGATCTCGGGCGACTCGAAGCCTTTCGAGCGGGCGTCCGCGACTACGTCCCCCGTCCGTTTCTCGATGAAGAGCTGGTGATCCGCGTGCATCGGATCGCCGCGCCGGCTCCGGCGAGCAACCTCGGCCTGCGCGGCAGCATCGGCGACATCAGCATCCCGACGTTGCTCTCGCTGTTCGAGTTCGAGCGTAAGTCCGGCGTGCTGCTACTCCTCGATCAAGGTCAGATCGCGCGGATCTTCGTGGCCGAGGGCCGCTGCATCAAGGTCGAGTCGAGCGGCTCGAATGGCGCGACCCGTCCCAAGGAGCGCTTGATGATGCTGCTCGACTGGCAAGAAGGTGAGTTCGAGTTCTCGCCGGCCTCGATCGGCGGACGGGACGAGATCGGCGTGACGATCACGCAGCTCCTGCTCGAGCACGCGCGGCACAGCGACGAATCGAAGCCACACTCGCGACTGTGATGCCGAACGTGTCGCGCCTCGCCGGGCATGTCGCCGGGCATGTCGCCGGGCGTGTCGCATACGTGTCGCACTCGCATGAGTGATCGAGATCTGCAACCATCGTCCGCACGACGGGTCCACCTATCTGTCGGTTGAAGGATCTTGCGGTCATGATTCGTCTGGGCTGTCTCTCGGTGCTGGTGGTCGCGGCGTTCGCGGGTCGGGCTCGTGCCGAGAGCTTGCCTCCGATCCTGCGCGCGCACGCGATCCGCCGGCCAAGCGCGGTGTCGATCGACGGTCGGCTCGCCGAAGCCGCGTGGGCGAACGCGCCCAAGCAATCGGGCTTCACCCAGCGGTTTCCCAAGGACGGCACCAAGGCCGAGCTCGAGACGACGTTCTCGATCCTCTACGATGACTCGGCGATCTACGTCGGAGTGTGGGCGACCGACCCCCAGCCGCAGCTGATCCGCCGCCTGCTGACGCGGCGTGATGTCGACTCGCCGGCCGACATGATCGCGATCGGGTTCGACAGCTACCACGATCGCCGCACTGCCTACGTGTTCATGCTCAACGCGGCCGGCGTGCAGCGCGACGTGGTGTTCTCCGACGATTCGTCGGGAGACGACACCTGGGATGCGGTGTGGACCGGCGACGTCGCGATCACGCAAGCGGGTTGGTCGGCCGAGTTCCGGATCCCTCTGAACCAGCTGCGGTTCCCGACGAACGACACCCAGGAGTGGGGGATGCAGGTCGTGCGGCTCGTGTCGCGCACCCAGGAACAGACCGCGTGGTCACCGTGGCCGCGCTCGGGCAGCGAGGTGGTCAGCAAGTTCGGGCTCGTCGATGGCATCGATCACCTCAAACCCAGTCGCCGGCTCGAGCTGCTGCCCTATGCGAGCGGGGGCATCGACTCGGCACCCGTCGAAGCTGGCGATCCGCTCAACGATGGCGCCACCGCGATCGGCAACCTCGGGCTCGATCTCAAGTACGGCCTCGGGCCCGCGTTCACGCTGTCCGCGACGATCAATCCGGACTTCGGGCAGGTCGAGGCCGACCCGTCTCAGGTCAACCTCTCGGCAAACGAGCTGTTCTTCGCGGAGAAGCGGCCGTTCTTCGTCGAGGGCGCCGATCTGTTCAGGCTCCCGATCAGCAGCACCAACGGCGGCGTCGAGGGCGCGTTCTACAGCCGCCGGATCGGTGCCGCTCCGTCGTTCACCCCCGACCGTTACGACTACATCGACAGCCCGACCGCGACCACGATCTACAGCGCCGCCAAGCTCACCGGCAAGACGCGCGGCGGATGGTCGGTCGGCGTGTTCGATGCGGTCACCGGCCAGGAGACAGCGACGATCGCGCTCGACGGCGAGCAGTCAAGACCGGTGGTCGCGCCGCTGACGAACTATGTGGTCGCGCGCGTCAAGCGTGACCTCCGCGAGGGCAAGACCTCGCTCGGGGCGTCGGCGACCGCGGTGAATCGCTCGCTCGACGGCACCGGGCTCGAGGATCTGTTGCACGATCAGGCGTACAGCGGCGGGCTCCAGCTCGAGCATCGCTGGGGCAAGAACGCGTGGTCGGCACAGCTGAACACGATCGGCAGCGTCGTCCATGGTTCGGAGCTGGCGATCGAGCGCACGCAGCGCTCGGCGCGTCACCTGTTCCAGCGCCCGGATAACTTGCACCTCGATCCCACGCTCACCAGCATGAGCGGCCTGGGCGCGGGCTGGATGGTCGGCAGGCTGGGCGACACCAAGCACTGGCGGTTCGGCGCCGGCGGCGATGCTCGGTCGAGCGGTCTCGAGCTCAACGATGCGGGCTTCCAGCGCGGGTCCGATCGCATGATCGCGTTCTACTACGGCGAGTATCACGACGAGGATCCGGGCAAGCGCGTCCTCAACTATCAGATCAACTCCGACATCTTCACGGTGTCGACGTTCGAGCCTCGGCTCGAAGACGTCGGCCTCGAGTGCAACGGCAACATGCAGCTCGTCAACTACTGGTCGCTCCACCTCGGCTGCAACCTCGACGTCGCGTACTGGAACACCGGTGCGCTGCGTGGAGGCCCTGCGCTGCGCGGCGATCCCCGATTGCAGGCCAACCTGAACATCAACACCGACAACCGGAAGCCGGTGCAGGTGAGCCTTGGCGCGTACGGTGGTCGCAACGAGGTTGCCGACTCCACCGATGGCGGCGTCGATCTCGGCGTGACGATCCAGGCGCGCCCGAATATCGACCTGTTTCTCGGCCCGAGCTGGTCACGGCGCGATGACGCCATGCAGTACGTCCAGGAAGCGGCGGACGAGCTGGGCAAGCCGCACTACGTGTTCGCGCGGATCAACCAGACCACCCTCGGCATGACAGTGCGGATGAACTGGACGTTCTCGCCCCACCTCAGCTTGCAGGCCTACGCGCAGCCGTTCATCGCGACCGGGCGCTACAGCGAGTACAAGGACGTCGATCATCCGGACGCCGCTCGCTTCGAAGATCGATTTCATCGCCTCGAGGGCACCCAGCTGGCCCTCGACAGCGGCACGTTCACTGGCAACCACGACGGCGTCTTCATGTTCGGGCGACCGGACTTCAACTTCGCCGAGCTGCGCTCGACCATCGTGATGCGCTGGGAGTACCGCCCGGGATCGTCGGTGTTCGCCATCTGGAGCCACGGCCAGTCCGCGTCGGGCGACGACGGCAGGTTTGCCCTCCGCAGCAACCTCGATTCCCTCGATCCGCGGACCCGCGGCGAGGACGTCGTGCTCGTCAAGGCGAACTACTGGATCGGCCTGTGACGGTGGGCGCTCACTTGCCCCGAGGCGGGGGAGGCGTGAGCTTCTCCCACGGCGCCGACAGCCCGAGGTACTCACCCCACTCGAAGCCCGCGTCGTACATCGCCTTCATCTGACCGGGCTCGAGGATGTGGCCGATCTGGCCGTTGGCGTCGGTCAGGATGCCACCGAGCCCACCGGCGTAGTCGAGCCAGCCGGCGACGTTGCGCTCGTAAGGCGAGAGCTGGCCGTCGGTGATCGCCTTGTTGGTGTACGCGAGCACGTCGTCGTAGATCTTGTCGAACGCCTTGTCGAGCTTCGCCGATTGCTCGGCCGTGACCTTGGCCTTGTCCTCGGCGAGCCGCCGCATCTCGGCGACTCGTTCGCGGGGGAGCGCCAGGCCCAGCTTGAGCAGCGGCATGATCCGCGCTCGATACTCATCCTCGGTCTCGCCGTCGAGCCGGCCGAACTGGGAGGCGAGCTCGTCGGTGCGGCGCGCCCGGCGATCCATCCGGTTCTCCTTGGGGAGCTCCGGCACAGGCGCGGGGGTGATCGTCCCCGACCGGGGCTCCTTCGGCCTCGCGTCGAGCCACGCGTCCGGCTTCGGCGCTGGCGCGACAGGCTGCTCGGCGGCGGCCACGACCTCGGGCCTGGCGAGCTCGGCACGCAGCGCTCGGTTATCGAAGTAGAGCCAGAGCGATGACGCGATGGCCACGGCGGTGGTGCCGGCGAGGAGCTTGGTGGCCCGGGTCATCGGCGGAAACTAGCACCCGCGCTGCGGGCAGGGCGCGAGGATCGACCACACCCGCCAATTCGGGGAGGATGGCCGTAGTACCCTGATACCGATGTCGAAGCTCGACGTGTATCTCCGCAGCATCGAGAGGTTCGGTGCATCTGGTGCGATCCTGACGTCCGGCCAGCCGGTGACGCTGCGGTTCCCGAGCGGAGATCGTCAGGCCACGCAGGTCACGCCCCATGATCAGCTCGTCGCGCTCGTGCGTGAGGTCGCACCGCCATCGGTGCTCGATCAGATCGATCAGCATCGTCAGGCGAAGTTCGAGTACGAGTCGAATGGCACCCACTACGCCCTTTCGGTCGCGCCGCGTCCCGGGGCGTGGCAGGTCCTGATCGAGGCCATGACGGGGCAAGCACCGGCCGCGGCTCCCACCCGGCCCGCGGCCGAGGGGCCAGCGCCGTGGGGCGCGCCGGGGGGCGCGCCGGGGGCCGCGCCGGGGGGCGCGCCGGGGGCCGGAGAGATGACGATCGAGCGCGGGCAATACGACGCACCTGCGGTCACGCAACGGGTCACCGCGAGCGGCAGCACCATGCTCGACGAGCTGACTCGTGCGGCACGCGCAGCACGTGCAACCGACCTCTACCTCCAGGCGAACGCGGTGCCGATGCAGCGCGTCGCCGGCGAGCTGGTCACCCCGCAGAGCATCGCGAGCGACGGTGATCAGCTGTCGCGCGAGCTGGGGCTGGTCGCGCCCGCCGAGGCCCGTGCCGCGTGGTCCGAACACGGCAGCGCGGTGTTCGCGTACGGTGATGGTGCCGGCCGGGTCCGCGTCACGCTCGGGCGCGATCAACGCGGGCCGAACGCGGCGCTCCGGCTGCTGCCCGACGAGCCACCCACGCTCGAGCAGCTCGGGTTCGCCGCAGAGGTCGACGACTGGCTCGCGCGCTCGGGGTTGATCGTCATCACCGGATCGTCGGGCGCCGGCAAGACGGTCACCCTCGCCGCACTCGTGCGCGCCCTCGGCGAGCGCAGGCGGCGCGTGGTCGCGATCGAGGATCCGATCGAGCTTGTCCACACGAGCTCGTGGATCAGCCAGCGTGCGATCGGCGCGCACGTGACCTCGGTGGCCGCCGGCGTGGCTTCGGCGATGTCCGAAGGTGCAGACGCGATCGTGGTCGGCTCGGTGACCTCGCCAGGCGCGGCGACGGCGATCATCGACGCGATCGCCGGGGGGCACCTCGTGCTGGCGACCATCGGCGCTCCCATCGCACAGCATGCGATCGAGCGACTCGTGGAGCTGGTCGTGGTGGATCGGCGCGACGTCGCGCGAACCCTCCTGGCGGACCTGTTTCTGGGTGCGATCAGGCCGGTCGTCGGCAGGGGCGGTGGCCGGACCTTCGAGATCGCTCCCCGCCACGGCTAACTATTGGAATTCTCCCCGCATCATTGTTGGTCCTTGATCTGAACAGGTCTCGCGAGGCAGGCTATAAAGAGCTTCAATCAGTGACGGACGATCCCCACGAAGGTACGCAGAGCGAGGGCACGCAGATCCTCTCGCGGCCGATCGATTCGATCGAGAAGAAGCTGCCGACGGGCGATGTGTGTCTCGTCAACCTTCATCCGCCCGGTCCCGACATCGGTCGTCGCATCCCGCTGCTGAACACGCACTACGTCGTGGGCCGGGACAACGACGCCGGCTTCGTGGTCAATCGTAGCTCGGTGTCTCGCAACCACGCGCGGCTCTACGTGGATGATGAGGGCAGCTGGTGGGTCGTGGACCTGGGCTCGACCAACGGCACGTTCGTCAACGAGGCCCGGCTTGCGCGAGCGCAGCAGCTCGTGGATTCGGATCAGGTCCGGTTCGGCGACGCGATCTACAAGTTCCTGTCGGGCTCCAACATCGAGAGCGCGTACCACGAGGCGATCCACAACATGGCCATCCAGGATGGCATGACGGGGATCCACAACAAGCGCTACTTCAGCGAGTTCCTCGAGCGCGAGATCGCGGTGTCCCATCGTTACGGTCATCCGCTCACGCTCGTGATGTTCGACGTCGATCACTTCAAGAAGGTCAACGACACCCACGGTCACCTGGCGGGAGATGCGGTGCTGAAGGATCTCGCCGCGCGCATCCGGCCGCGGATCCGCCGCGAGGACCTGTTCGCGCGGTACGGCGGCGAGGAGTTCGCGTGCGTGCTGCCCTCGACCGCGCTGGCGGGTGGCATCGTGTTCGCCGAGCACCTGCGTACGCTCATCGCAGAACGCCCGTCCGCGTTCGAGAACCTGGTCATCCCGTTCACGATCAGCCTCGGCGTCACGACGCTCGACAAGGAGCCAGGGGTCGACGCAGATACCTTGATCAAGCGGGCGGACGAGAACCTGTATACGGCCAAGCGGACCGGCCGAAACAGGGTTGTTCCGAACCTGCAAGACATCATTCCCAGGTAGCGGGCCTAGGCGACGGCGGCTGGCCGTGGCAATCAAGCCCTTGATGATTCCGGCCACGATCTCGGCCAAGGCGCTCGAGGATCTCGGCTGGCCGACGCTCGTCGACCACTGGGCCAGGCGTTGCGCGACCAAGCGCGGCGAGGCCCGGGTGCGTGCGGCGCAGCTGCTGGAGACGATCGAGCGTGCCCGCGAGCGTGCTTCGGAGATCACCGAGGCCCGCGCGCTGTCGGCGAGCTCGGCGCCGCTGCCCCTTGGCGGGATCTCCGAGATCTCGAACGCGATCGAGCGGGTGCGCAAGTCGGCTGCACTCGAGGCACCCGAGCTGGTGGCGGTCGCGACGACAGGTCGTGCGCTGTCGCGCCTGCGCGCTCATCTCCGCGAGCACGACGAGCTCGCCCCCCGGCTCGCGGCACGCGGTCAGACGATCGCGGATCTCGGCCACGTCTATCACCCGATCCTCGAAGCGTTCGATGAGGACGGCAAGCTTCACGATCACGCGAGTGAAGCACTGGGCCCGCTGCGCCGCGCGCTCGCGACGATCAAGACGCAGCTCGAGAAGCGCATGGCGACGTTGCTCACCGATGAGCGATTCGCGCCGTACCTCCAGGACGCGTACTACACCCAGCGCGAAGATCGCTGCGTCCTGCCGATCCGCACCGACGGCAAGGGCTTCGTGCGTGGCATCGTTCACGGCACGTCGCAGAGTGGCCAGACGCTGTTCATCGAGCCCGAGGAGATCGTCGATCTCAACAATCGCGCCAAGCTCGCCGAGGCTGAAGTGCTCGACGAGGAGCGCCGGATCTTCGTCAAGTTCTCGAACTGGATCGCCGAGGAAGCCCCCGGCTTCGAGATCTCGCTCGCCACGGCCGAAACGCTCGACGTGATCGCCGCGGCCGCGATCATGGCCGACGACACGATCTCGTCGGAGCCGGTGCTCGACGCCGCGCCGCGGATCGCCCTGCTGCACGCCCGCCACCCGCTGATGTTGCTCGCCGAGCGGCGCTGCGTCGCGAACGACGTCACGGTGGCCGCGGGCCAGACCCTGCTCATCTCCGGACCCAATGCAGGCGGCAAGACCGTCGCGCTCAAGACCGTGGGGCTGATCGCGCTGATGGCGCGTGCCGGCCTCCATGTCACCGCCGAGCCAGCCAGCGTGATGGGCTGGTTCCCTGACGTCCGTACCGATATCGGTGACGCCCAGAGCCTCGAGCACGATCTGTCGACGTTCTCTGGCCACATGGTCAATCTGCGCGAGCTGCTCGCCACCGCTGGTCCGGGCTCGCTCGTGCTGATCGACGAGATCGCGGTGGGCACCGAGCCCGAGCAGGGGGCCGCGCTTGCCCAGGCGGTGCTCGAGGCACTCGCCGAGCGCGGCGTGACCTCGATCGTCACCACGCACTACGATCGGCTCAAGGCGCTCGGCGCGACCGACCCGCGGTTCGCGAATGCCTCGGTCGGCTTCGATCTCGCGCGCCTCGAGCCCACGTTCAAGTTGCACCTCGGCACACCCGGCAGCTCGGGCGCGCTCGCGGTCGCGCTCCGCATGGGCATCCGGACGGATGTCGTCGAGCGAGCCCGGCTGCTCATGGGGCCGCAGGTCGCCAAGGTCGAGGACCTGCTCGCCAACGTCGCCGACCAGCAGCGCCGGATCGAGGAGGAGCGCGCGGCCCTGCTCGCCGAGCTCGAGGCCGTCGAAGCTGATCGTGCCGCGTCGAAGGCGCATCGCGAGCGCTCCAAGCTCCGCCTCGACAAGGAGATGCGCGTCGCGCACGGCGAGGCGCTCGCAGCCCTCAAGTCGGCCCGGCGCGAGATCGACGAGGTCCGCCGCGAGGTGCGCGCGCGAGCCGCCGCTGCCGCCTCGCTCGAGGACGTCAAGACCGCGACGCGTCGCCTCGTCACTCCGGGCGCGCTCGTCGCGCAGCACGAGCCCAAGCGCGCGCAGCCGCCCGGCACGCCCGCGCGGCCCGAGCAGATCATCCATGGCGCTCCGGTGATCGTGCCGCGGCTCGGTCGCGTCGAGGTCGTGTCGCTCATGCCCGACGACAAGGTCGAGGTCCGTGTCGGCTCGATGCGCGCCGTGGTGCCGATCAAGGACGTCCTCATGGACACCCACCGGGCAGCCCGACGCGCCGCGAACGCAGCACCGGTCGAGCTCGCGAAACACGACACGATGCCGGCAAGCCCACCGCCGGTTCACCTGGTCGACGGCGTGCCCGCCGGTGGCCGCGCGAACGCGCGGACCATCGACACCACCGTCGACGTCCGCGGCAACCGGGTCGACGAGGCCGTGATCCAGCTCGATCAATTCGTCGACGAGAGTCTGCTCGCCGGCCGAGACGCGGTCTTCGTGATCCACGGCCATGGCACCGGTGCCCTGCGCACCGCGATCCGCTCGCACCTCGCCACCCACAAGGGCATCGAGAAGTTCCGGCCGGGCGAGCAGAGCGAAGGCGGCGACGGCGTGACGGTCGCGTTCCTCAAGGGCTGACTGCTCAGGGCCCGATGACCGAGAACACGGCCTTGTAGTAGGCGTCCTTGTCCTTGATCGGAGGCAGCACGATCTTCATCGCGAGCGGTTCGATGCAGCGGATCGCGCTGTCGAGCTCCGCGCGCGCGGGCGGGGACACCTTGTCGATGGTGTCGTTTGGCAGGATCGTGATGCCTTCGGGAGGTGCGAACGATCGCCGCATCCCTGGCGTCACCGGCGTGCGTGGACCGGCCTTGGTGAGCGCAACCTCCATCACGGTGTTCGGCAGCTTCGCCATGCACGCGCGCATCTGTGGCATCAGCTTGCGCACGACCGTGCGGGCGATCGTGACATCGAGCAGCGCGTTGCCGCCGCGCTTCTCGACCACCTCGGGAAACTCCGTCGTCTTCAGCTCGCGCAGGTGGTCCTCGGCACGCCGGCGCCAGGGGCTGTCGGGTGCGATCGTGAGGAAGCGGCGGAAGTAGAGCAGCGAGAACTCGGGGTGAGGTGGATCGTAGATGCTGTGCGCCAGTCCGAGCAGGTACTCGGCCTCGCCGATTCCGAGCAGTGGCAGCGATGGGTTCTTGAGCGTCGTGAGCTCGCGGTCGGCGGCGAGCGCCCGGCGACCGGCCTCGATCGCCTCGGATGGCCTGCGGGCGCGATCGTAGGCGCCGGCGAGCAGCCAGCGCACGAGCGGCTGCGAGACATCGTTCTGCTCGGCGGCGGCCTCGAGCGCGGCGATCGCCTCCTCGAGCTTGCCAAGCGCGATCCGGACCTCGCCGAGTCGCATCCAGACCTCGCCACTGCTGGCGCCACTTGCCGCGGCTTCGGCGAGCGTGCGCTCGGCGCTGGCGAGCTTGCCGGCACGCGCCTGGCAGAGCCCGAGTCGGCGCCGCAGCTCCGCGGTGGCCTTGGGCTCGGCGTTGGCGGACCGCCCGCGCACCGTGGCGTTGGCGAAGTCCGCGGCGCAGCCGGCCCAGTCCTTCAGCGTCATCGCCGCCTCTCCGCGCATCCGATAGGCGCGCGGATCGTCGGGCATCAGCTTGATTGCCTCGCCAAGCTTCTTGACCGCATCCTGTGCGCCCTCGGCGTTGCGGTCATCGAGCGACTGCTGCGCCTCGGCGAGCATCGACTCGTAGGGCGTGCGCTGGGGGTTGGTCGCGGACTCCCACAAGCCCGACTTCGCGGCGGCCTCGTCGTCCTTGTCGACGGGTTCGGGTGGATAGCGCTTGGATTGCGCCGTTGCCTGCGTCGTCGCGAGCAGGACCACGACCGCGGAGAGCCACTTCATCGCCAGAGCCTCACAGGGACCAGAACGGCCATCTCAGAGATCCCTGAACGGATCGAGCCGAGGGATCGGGCGGAACTTCCGCTTGGCGAGGAGCGCGTCGAGGTGTTCCTTCGCGCGGGGCTGGAACTGCGGGTGCGCCCCGCTCCTGATGAACTCGCGCCACTCGGTGATCGCCGCCTCGGTGTTGCCGAAGGCCTCTTCGATCATCGCGTAGTAGTAGTGGACCTCGCCCCGCGGCACGAAGAACGTGTTGCCGACCTCGACACTGCGCTGGAACGCCAGGTACGCCTCCGCGCCTTGCTGGCGGACGATCGTCTCGGCCTGTGAGGCCCGGCCATCACGATCCATGGCGACGGCGAGCCCGTACCAGGTCGACGCATCGCTGCTGTGGCGGGCGGCCTGGCGATACGCGTCGATCGCGACATCGAGCTGGCCGAGCATCATCTGGGTCTCGGCAAGGTTGCCCCACACCCGGCTGATGTCGGAGTCGTCGAACGAGCCAGATCGATCCAGGAGCCGTTCGTAGTCAGCGACCGCCTTGTGGAGGTGTTCCTTGGTCGCGAGCTTGGTGTGGAGGATCGCGCGCTCGAACAGGATGCTGGATCCTTCGAGCGAGCTGAACCTGGGATCGAGCGGTGCACGGGCCTCGAACGCCTCCCAGGCACGGATCACTTGCTCGGCGATGCCGACATCGATCGCCTCGACCCGCGAGCAGTCCCGCAGCGGCGACGCCCGGTAGCCGCGCAGGTCATCGAGACAGCTCTCGAGGTAGAACGAGTACAGCGTGTCCGCGATCCGCGCATGCGGTTCGCCGGCGTTCGGCCGGATGGCGGCGGCGGCACGGTACGAGGCGAGCGCGAGGTCGAGCTCGGCCCTGAGCGAGGCGAGCGAGTTGCTGCGCGAGTTCGCCGCGAGCACGTGCTCGTCGCCGTTCGCCAGCTCGGCCTCGTACTTGTCGTTGGTCGCGGTTGCCGAGCGATCGACCGCGCGGTCCCACACGTTCCCGTGTGCGGTCCCGACGAGGAGGACGAGCCCGAGCAGGGCGCGGATCGCCTTCACGGGTGCACCGACGGTGGCCTGTGGCGAATGACCGCTCCGCCCGGCGGCGCGATCTGGGTGGCGGGGCGGATGCCCGGGCTTGCGCGCCGTTGGGCATCGATCGCGGCGATGTGGTCGAGCGCGCGACCGCGCCACGCCGAGTCGGTGGACACGGCGTACAGCGCCCACTCCGCGCGGGCCTCGGCATAGTGACCGAGCGATTCGTAGAGCAGGCCGAGGTAGTAGTGCTGATCCTCGGCCGGCGCGAACCGCATCTTCGCGAGCTCCCCTTGCACGTGGGGCCAGTACTGCTGCTGGAAGGCGGCCTGCATGTGATCCAGGACTTCGAACGCAGCGCTGCGCTGCTCGTCGCGATCGTAGATCACGGCGAGCGAGAAGGCGACCAGCGCCACGTCCTGACCGTAGTAGCCGAGCGAGCCGGTCGGCAGCACGTTCTGCAGCGTGTCGATCGCGGACGCGACCTCGCCGCGAGCCGCGAGCGCATTGGCGAGGTGGACGAGCGACTCCGCGGTGCCGGGGTTGATCGGCCCCTGCGCGGCGCGGAGATAGCGGATCGCCGTGTCGCGGTTGCCCAGGCGGAGGTAGATCGCGCCGAGCCGGCCGGTGACCTCCGCGCCGGCCTTGTCGGCTCCGGTCACGCGCACACTGGCTTCGAGCGCGTCGATCGCCTCGCGGGTCTTGCCGAGCTCGTCGGCGGTGCGGCCGAGCAGGGCGAGCACGTCGGTGTTCTCGGGCGAGAGCTTGTGGGCGTAGCGCAGCAAGTTGTAGGCGTCGCGGAAGAACCGCATCCGTTGATCGACGGCCCACTCGGCATCGGTCAGCATGGCCTCGTCGGGCTGGCGCATCACGTTGCGCGCCTTGCCCAGCAGGTCGCGGACCTCATCTCCATGCGGCTCGATCACCTCGCGCCAGAAGTCGTCGCGATTGGCTGCCGGGGCTGGCCGTGGGGCGACCGGCTTGGCCTGGGCGTGGCTTGTCGTCGCGACGACCATGACCCCGACGAGCAATGCCCAGCGCACCGGGTCAGTATGCCGGCCAGGTCCGGGGTGTGCCAGCATCGTGCGTCGGGTTGGGGGTTCGAGCTGGCCCAACTCGGGGGTGTAGGCCCCAAGTGGACGAGCGCCGATCCATCATGGTTCCAGAGGTTTGCGAGCGGTGGGCCGCTGGCCCACGGATTGCGTGAACTCCACTCGTGGACCGAGCAGTCATCGCAACCGCGACCGAGCTGTTCCAGTGCGGGCACTACCCGTCTGTACTGGCCGTGTGCTGCGACGCGCTGCGGGACGAGCCGGAGTGCGCGGCGTTGTTGGAGATCCGGGCCCGCGCCTTCATCGCGCTACGCAGGGATGTGGACGCCCAGGCCGACCTCCGGCGGCTGATCCGGCTCGATCCCCAGCGCAGCCTCGCGTACCGCCTGCTCGGCGAGCTCGCCGCACGCCGCCACGAGATCGAGTCCGCCAGGATCTTCTTTCGCGAGACCCTTCGGCTCGATCCGGGCGATCGGGAAGCGGCTGACTGGCTCCGGAGCGTCGATCCGCTCGCTCGACCCGCCGGCGTGGCCCGCAATTCCCCGGCAGCTGCGGCCGCGGTCGCTCGGTTTCCCCGTGCATGTCCGCCCGAGCCGTCAACGACGCGGTTCGCCCGCGGCACGCTGTCCTCAGCGTCATCAGACGACGTCACCAAGCCGTACCACCGTGCGCCACCGCCGTTCGCGCGCGGCTCTGAACGCGATGGGGAGGCCTGGAAGACGCCGACCCCCGCGCCGCGCCCGGATGGTGGGCCGCCGAACCCGCGACGCCAGGTCGCCGCGCTGGCAAAGGTCCCGGTGGCAAAGGTCCCGCTGGCCACGACCCCGCCGACCGTGGTCCCGCCGACCGTGGTCCCGCGGTCGATCGCCCGAGGTTCGATCCCCGAGCTGGCAGGGTTCGGCGAGTACCTCGTGTCGGCGGGCATCCTGACGCACGAGCGGCTGCGCGCGGCGCGGGCCTACCAGCGCTCGATGGGGGTCCAGCTGTCGACCGCGATCGTGACGCTCGGCCTCGCGACGCCACAGCGGATCGAGTGGGCAGCCGTCGCGCACCAGTCGCAGCTCGCGCGCGCACGTCAGCCCGCGAGCTGATCGCGTTTGCTCCCAGTTTCCTTGCGCACCGTCGCATCGCCGATCGGATCCGGTCTACCGTCCGCGATCGTAGATGACGACCAGCGATCACGACGAGCATCGGCGTCTCGACGAGGACACGCGCCGGATCCGGAACTGGCGGCGCTGGGGCCCCTATCTGCCCGACCGCCAGTGGGGCACGGTCCGCGAGGACTACTCCGAATGGGGCGCGTGCTGGGACCACGTCTCGCATGATGACGCGCGCAGCCGCGTCTATCGCTGGGGCGAGGACGGGCTGCTCGGGATCTGCGATCGCCAGTGCCGGATCTGCTTCGGCCTGGTGCTGTGGAACGGCAAGGATTCGATCCTCAAGGAGCGCTTGTTCGGGCTCACGGGCTCCGAGGGCAATCACTCCGAGGACTGCAAGGAGCTCTACTACTTCCTCGACGCGACGCCGACCTCGTCGTACCTGAAGGCGCTCTACAAGTATCCCCAGGATGCGTTCCCCTACGCGCAGCTCGTCGACGAGGCGCGGCGCCGTACCAAGCTCGATCCCGAGTTCGAGATCGAGGACACCGGCGTGTTCGATCGCGGATACTGGGACGTCACGGTCGAGTACGCCAAGGATAGTCCCGACGACATCCTGGTCAGGATCACCATCACCAACCGCGGCGCGAACGCGGCGACGCTGCACCTGCTGCCGCAGGTCTGGCTGCGCAACACGTGGTCGTGGGGTCGTCACGGCGAGGGCTATGACCCCAGGGGTTCGATCGATCGCATCGGCTCGGCGTCGGTGCGGGTCAGCCAGCCGACGCTCGGTCACTACCGGGTCGACTTCGATGGTCACCCCGAGCTGATCTTCACCGACAACGAGACGAATACCGAGAGGCTGTGGGGCGCGCCAGGTCCCCATCGCCACACCAAGGATGCGTTCCACCAGCGCGTCGTCGAGGGTGAGACCGGCGCGGTCAACCCGACGTTCACCGGGACCAAGTGCGCCGGGTGGTACCAGCTTGCAGTACCGGCCGGCGCATCCCGCGTGGTCAAGCTGCGGATGACGATGGAGGGCCACGAGGCCGAGAAGCCGTTCGCGCGGTTCGATGACATCTTCGCGCTCCGCATCGCGGAGGCGAACCACTATCACGGCACCGTGCGTAACTCGCCGATGACGCCCGACGAGCGCCGGGTGGTCCGCCAGGCCGACGCCGGCCTCGTGTGGGCGCGCAAGTTCTACCACTACATCGTCGAGCACTGGTTGGAGGGTGATCCGTCGCAACCACCGCCGCCGGAGTCTCGCAAGCGCGGGCGCAACCGAGGCTGGGACAACTTGTGGGCACGCGATGTCATCTCGATGCCTGACGGGTGGGAGTACCCGTGGTTCGCCGCGTGGGACCTCGCGTTCCACTGCGTCGCCGGCGCGCGCTTCGATCCGGAGTTCGCGAAGCAGCAGCTGCTGTTGCTCAGTCGCGAGTGGTACATGCACCCGAACGGCCAGCTGCCGGCGTACGAGTTCGGATTTGGCGACGTCAACCCGCCCGTCCATGCGTGGGCGGTGTGGCGCGTCTACCAGCTCTCGGCCGAGGCCGGCCACGGCAAGGACCGCGAGTTCCTCGAGCGAGCGTTCGACAAGTGCCTCATCAACTTCACCTGGTGGGTCAACCGCGAGGACGCCGAGGGTGACAACCTGTTCACCGGCGGCTTCCTCGGGCTCGATAACGTCGGCGTGTTCGATCGAGGCCAGCCGCTGCCGGGTGGCGGCACGCTCGTGCAGGCGGACGCGACCGCGTGGATGGCGTTCTACTGCACCACGATGATCGCGATCGCGGTCGAGCTCGCGAAGGAAGAGCCGCCGTACGCGGATCTCGCGCTCAAGTTCTTCGAGCACTTCGTGGCGATCGCGAAGGCGACCAACGAGCTCGGCGGCACCGGGCTGTGGTCCGAGCAAGATGGCTTCTACTACGACCAGATCCAGTCCCCGCGGGGGGCCGAGGCGCTGAAGATCCGCTCGATGGTCGGGCTCGTGCCGCTGTTCGCGGTGGCCTCGCTCGACGACGAGCACCTCCAGCAGCTGCCCAAGTTCCAGGAGCGGCTCGCGTGGTTCTTCGCGAACCGCCCGCAGCTGGCACGCTCGATCTCGGTCACGCTCGATGTCGACCACCAGCGGCGGCTGCTCGCGATCCCGAACAAGGAGCGCCTGCAGCGTGTGCTTGCCACGATGCTCGATGAGAACGAGCTGCTTTCGCCGCACGGGATCCGATCACTGTCGAAGGCGCATGGCGCGAATCCCTACGTGCTCGAGATCGATGGCGTCCGCTACGAGGTCGCGTATGCGCCCGCGGAGTCGACGACCAGCGCATTCGGTGGCAACTCGAACTGGCGCGGGCCGGTGTGGTTCCCGGTCAACTACCTGCTGATCGAGGCGCTCAAGCGCTACCACCACTTCTACGGCGACGACTTCACCGTCGAGTGTCCGACCGGATCCGGCAGGCACGCGACCCTCGTCGAGGTCGCCGAAGAGCTCGAGCGTCGCCTGGTCTCGTTGTTCTTACCGGACTCGACGGGCGCCAGGCCCTGCCACGGCACCGCCCGGCGCTACGCCGACGATCCGGCGTTTCGCGACCTCGTGCTGTTCTACGAGTACTTCAATGGCGACACCGGGCGCGGACTCGGCGCGAGCCACCAGACCGGCTGGACCGCGCTCGCGGCGAACATGATCGAGCGCGTCGCGGCGACGCGGATCGGGAAGCCAGGAATATGACCGAGTGGCTGGAGCCCGATGGCCTCGGTGGGTTCGCGATGGGGAGCTCCGATGGGGTCCGCACGCGGCGCTACCACGCGCTCCTGCTCGCGGCGACCTCCCCACCGGAAGGGCGGATGGTGCTCGTCGCCGACCTCGAGGTGTTCGTCGACACGGCCGCCGGCAGATTCGCGCTGTCATCGCACCGTTATCGCGGTGGCTACGTCTATCCAGACGGCGCGAAGTACCTCGTGAAGTTCGAATATCATCCGTGGCCCCGCTGGGAGTGGACGCTGCCCGACCAGACGCGGATCGCGTGCGAGCTGGTGGTCGGAGCCGGCGCGCCGCGCACCGCGCTGCGCTGGACCAAGCTCGCGGGCAGCCCGCGGGCGCTCCATGTCCAGCCGCTGCTGGCGCCGCGCGACTACCACTCGACCCACCACCAGAACACCGCCTTTCGCTTCGAGCCCGACGTCCGGGGTGATGTCGTCACCTGGCACCCGTATCCAGGGGGCCCGGCGATCAGCGTGCTTGCCAACGCGGTCTATCAGCACTCCCCCGACTGGTATCGTGACTTCGAGCTGCGTGACGAAGCCGAGCGTGGGCTGTCGTGTCTCGAAGACGCAGCCTCGCCGGGCGTGTTCACGTTCGATCTCGGTGCGGGGCCCGCCGCCATGGTGCTCGGCACCGGCGGGCTCCCGCAAGGGCGCAACGCCGTCGACATCGTCGACCAGATGTTCACCGCCGAGGCGCAGCGCCGCCGACAGCTCGGCTCCCCGCTTGCGCGCGCGGCTGACGCCTATCTCGTGGCGCGTGGCACCGGCAGGACGATCATCGCCGGCTACCCTTGGTTTGCAGACTGGGGTCGCGACACCTTCATCTCGTTGCGCGGGCTGTGTCTGACGACCGGCCGGCGCGACGACGCTCGCAAGATCCTGCTGCAGTGGGCGGGTGTCGTCTCCGAGGGCATGCTGCCCAACCGGTTCGACGAGCACAACGCGACCCCCGAGTACAACTCCGTCGACGCCGCGCTGTGGTTCGTGATCTCCGCCGGCGCGTTCCTCGCGAGCGAGAGTCCCGCCAACCAGGTCGCAATGCCTGATCGCGCGCGCATCGAAGCGGCGATCGCGGCGATCGTCGCGGGCTACCGCGCCGGGACGCGCCACAACATCCATGCCGACACCGACGGCCTGATCGCGTGTGGCGTGCCGGGCCTCCAGCTAACGTGGATGGACGCCAAGGTAGGTGACCACGTGATCACGCCGCGGATCGGTAAGCCGGTCGAGATCCAGGCGTTGTGGATCAACGCCCTCGCGATCGCGGGCCACCAGGACGAGGCCCAGCGCGTCGCTGCGACCTTCGTGACCCGGTTCTGGGATGCCGAGCGCCAGCAGCTCCATGACGTGGTCGACTGCGATCACGTCGCCGGTGCCGTCGACCGGAGCTGCCGGCCGAACCAGATCTTCGCGGTCGGCGGCCTGCCGCTCGCCTTGGTCGAAGGCGTACGCGCACGCGCCATCGTCGACGTGTTCGAGCGCGAGCTGTGGACTCCCGCCGGACCGCGCTCGCTCGCGCCCAGCGACGATCGCTACCAGGGCCGTTACGTGGGGTCTCCGCAGGAGCGCGACGGTTGCTATCACAATGGCCCGGTGTGGCCATGGCTCGCGGGTGCGTTCGTCGAAGCGTGGGTGCGGGTACGCGGTGGGACCAGCGATGCCAAGCGCGAGGCGCGCAAGCGCTTCATCGATCCGCTGCTGGGCCGGCTCGAGATCGCCGGGCTGGGCCATCTCTCCGAGATCTGTGACGGCGACGCCCCCCACCGGCCGGTCGGCTGCCCGTTCCAGGCGTGGTCCGTGGCCGAGCTGCTACGGATGGACGCGTTCGTGGGCTGATGGGATAGTCCGCGCCACGAGAGGCGGACGATGACCATGAGGCTACGTAACTCGTTCACGGTGCTGGCAATCGCGGCGTGCTCCAGCCAGGGCACCCAGGCGACGACGCCGCCCCCCGGTCCCTCTGCGGTCTTGTCCTCGGGAAGTGGTGCGCCGACAAGCCCCACCGGCAGCGCGGCCGCCACCACGCCAGCGCCGGGCGCGCCCGGTGTGAAGGTCACGCTGGCCGACGTCGGGCTCGAAGCGTCGTCGCTCGATCGTAGCGCCGACCCGTGCGTCGACTTCTATCAGTTCGCCTGCGGCGGCTGGCTACAGAACAACCAGATCCCCCCGGACCGCGCGCGCTGGGCGCGGTTCAGCGAGATCGACGAGAAGAACAAGCTCGCGATCAAGAACCTGCTCGAGGAGGCGGCGAAGGGGATCGGGGCCGACGCATCGACGAAGAAGCTCGGCGACTTCTACGCCTCGTGCATGGACGAGGGCGGGATCCAGAAGGCCGGCACGACGCCGATCAAGGCGCTGCTCGCCCGGACCACGAAGGTGAATGACGCCCGGAGCTGGCTGGCCGTGGTTGGCGATCTCCACAAGATCGGCGAGTGGGTGGTGTGGCAGGACCACGTCGCGGCTGATCTGAAGGACTCGACGGCGAACATCACCTACCTCGACGCCGCGGGCCTCGGGCTGCCCGATCGGGACTACTACCTGAAGCCTGACTTCAAGGACAAGGTCGACGCGTACAAGGTGCACGTCGCGAAGATGCTGGTGCTCGCGGGTACTCCCCAGGCCCAGAGCGATGCCGCCGCGGCAAACGTGCTCGCGATCGAGCTCGAGCTCGCGAAGCTCACGAAGACCGCCGTCGAGCAGCGCGATGTCCAGGCCAGCTACAATCTCACCGACGCGAAGACACTCGGCAAGCAGGTGAAGTCGGTCGACTGGAAGGCGTACTGGAAGACGCTTGGCACCGAGCCGAGCAAGAGGCTCGTCGTCGGCACTCCGACGTTCTTCGCACAGCTCGATGCGGTGCGCGCGAAGTTTCCGTTCCCCCAGTGGGCCAACTACTTCACGTTCCATCTGGTGTCGGGGTCGGCGTTCGCGCTCGGCAAGCCGTTCGACGACGAGGCCTTCGAGCTGACCAAGGTCCTGACCGGCGTCGAGCGGCAGAAGGAGCGCAGCAAGCGGTGCGTCGATGCGACGGAGAGCGGGCTCGGAGAGCTGCTCGGCCAGCAGTACGCTGCGAAGTACTTCCCGGCGACCAGCAAGCAGACCGCGACGATGCTCGTCGACTCGATCATCAAGGTGATGGGCGAGGAGCTCGGCAAGCTCGACTGGATGGCGGATGCGACCAAGCAGGTCGCGCAGGGTAAGCTCGCGAAGATCGTGCGGATGGTCGGCTATCCCGACCGCTGGCGGACCTACGACTTCGACGTCCGACGTGCCGACTTCGGCGGCAATGTGCTGCGCGCCGCGGCCTTCGAGACCCATCGAAACCTCGCCAAGGCAGGCAAGCCGGTCGATCGCACCGAGTGGCAGATGAACTCGTACACCGTCAACGCCTACTACGAGCCCACCGCGAACAACACCGCGCTCCCCGCCGGCATCCTGCAGCCGCCGTTCTTCGGCCAGGATCGTTCGGTCGCGGCGAACCTCGGCGGCATCGGCATGGTGATCGGGCACGAGCTCACGCACGGGTTCGACGATCAGGGCGCGCAGTTCGACGGCGACGGCAACCTCAAGAACTGGTGGCAGAAGGACGACGAGAAGAAGTTCGCCGACAAGGAGACCTGCGTCGCGGACATGTACTCCTCGTTCGAGGTGTTGCCGAAGCAGCTCATCCAGGGCCGGCTCACGCTCGGCGAGAACACCGCCGACCTCGGCGGCGTGAAGATGGCGTTCAAGGCGTATCGCGCGCTGCGCCACGATGCCGCAAAGGTCTACGTCGCGGATGGCTTCGACGAAGACCAGCAGTTCTTCCTCGCGGTCGGCCAGGCGTGGTGCTCCAAGGACCGTCCGGCCGAGGTCCAGCGCCGGCTCACCGTCGATCCCCACAGCCCTCCGAAGTTTCGCGTCTACGGGGCACTTCGCAACCTTCCGGACTTCGCCGAGGCCTTCCACTGCGCGCCGGGAACGCCGATGCGTCCGGCCCAGACCTGCTCGGTATGGTGAATCACATGCGTCGGACCCACCTGCTCGCTCTCCTCGTCATGACTGCTTGCGGCTCGTCGTCCAAGCAGCCCACGCCCACGCCCATGCCCATCCCGGGGCCGGTCGCCGCACCCGATCCAACCGCGGATCCCACCGCCGCCCGAACGCCCGCGCCCGCGCCGGTCAAAGTCGCTCCAGCGCCGGCCAGCGACGCCCAGCTGCTCGACGAGTGCCGTGGGTTCATCGGGAACGCCATCGCGCAGGAGCAGGTGCTGCTCAATCTCACCGCGCAGCCGGGTGCCCCGGCGAAACGCACCATCGAGAACACGCTCGACGTGTTCAACGAGCTGCAGCGGTTCGGCAACAACGCGGCCGAGCTGGCAGGGCTGATGTCCGAGGTCCACCCCGACGCGAAGACCCGCGAGGCGGCGCGCCAGTGCACGAAGGTGTACTCGTCGTTCGTGGCGGAGCTCATGCTCGACAAGCGGGTCTTCGACGCCATCAAGGCCGTGGACGTCGCCAACGCCGACCCCGGCACCAAGCGGTTCGCCGCCAACCTGCTGCGCGACTTCCGGCGCGCTGGCGTGACGCTCGACGACAAGAAGCGCACGCGGATCAAGGAGCTCGCCGACCTGACCACCGACGTCGAGCAGCAGATCTCGAAGAACATCGCCGAGGACACGCTGTTCATCGAGGTGACCGACAAGGCGCGCCTCGATGGCATGCCCGCGGACTGGATCGCCGCCCACAAGCCAGACGCCAAGGGCGTCATCAAGATCACCACGGACTACCCCGACTACGTCCCGTTCATCACCTACGCGAACGATGACGAGCTTCGCAAGCAGCTCTACATCAAGTTCCGCAACCGCGGCGGTGGCAACGAGCCGCTTCTCCAGAAGCTGCTCCAGCTGCGCGCCGAGAAGGCGAAGATCCTCGGCTTTGCGAACTGGGCGGACTACCAGAGCGACGACAAGATGCTGCGCGGTGGCGCCAACGCCGCGCAGTTCATCGAGCGCATCTCCTCGCTCGCGCGCACCCGGGCGAACCGCGATTACGCCGAGCTGTTCGAGCAGCTGAAGAAGCACGATCCCAAGGCCACCGCGGTAGCGGACTGGCAGAAGGCGTGGCTCGAGAACCAGGTCAAGAAGGAGAAGTACGCGGTCGACTCCGCGCTGGTCCGCAACTACTTCGACTACGCCAAGGCGCTCGCCGGGCTGCTCGAGATCACGTCGACGATCTACGACGTGCAGTACCAGCCCGTGGCCGACGCGCCGAAATGGCATCCCGACGTCCAGGTGTTCGACGTGATGCGCAAGGGCCGGAAGCTCGGCCGCATCTTCCTCGACATGCACCCGCGCGCCGACAAGTACAAGCACGCGGCGCAGTTCCCGATCAAGGACGGCGTGGCCGGCAAGCAGCTCCCCGAGGGCGCTCTGGTCTGCAACTTCCCGGATCCGAAGACGAGCTCCGGTCCCGCGCTCATGGACCACGGCGACGTCGTGACGATGTTCCACGAGTTCGGCCACCTCATGCACCACGTGCTCGGCGGCAACCAGCACTGGATCGCGCAGAGCGGCGTGGCAACCGAGCAGGACTTCGTCGAAGCGCCGTCGCAGATGTTCGAGGAGTGGGGCTGGAACTACCTCACGCTGTCGCGGTTCGCGAAGCACTACCAGACCGGCGAGGTCATCCCGGCTGACCTCGTTGCGAAGATGCAGAAGTCGCGCAAGTTCGGCGTCGGCCTCCAGACGTTGCAGCAGATGTTCTACGCCGCGCTGTCGCTCCAGTTTCACCAGGTCGATGCCGGCAAGCTCGATCAGCTGGCGACCGTGAAGAAGCTGCAAGCCAGGTACACGCCGTTCGCCTACGTCGAAGGGACGAAGTTCCACACCTCGTTCGGCCACCTCGTCGGCTACTCGTCGATGTACTACACGTACCTGTGGTCACTCGTGATCGCGAAGGACCTGCTGACCCCGTTCGCCCAGCCCGGCCTCATGGCGACCGAGGTCACCTACAAGTACCGCGACAAGATCCTCGCCGCCGGTGGCACGAAGAACGCTGCGGATCTGGTGCAGGACTTCCTCGGCCGCAAGTACGACTTCAAGGCGTACGAGAAGTACTTGAGCGGTGACTAGCTGCGTTCGTTCGCGCGTGCCACCCGATCAGTACGCGTACCCCAAGACTACCGAGATCAACTTGATCGAATCGCTGGCGCCGTTGGCACCGGCGGTCCCGTCATTCTTGAACGTCCAGCTGTAGCGGGTCAGCGACGCCTCGACGCGCCCCCCGAGCTTGCCGAAGCTCGCGGTCGTGCCCAGCGCGGCGCGTAGGCCGTTCGCGGTCGCGCCCTGGCTGAACCGGGTCTCGAGCGCGCCGCCCGACAGCACGATCCGGTTCTCGGCGGAGAAGTACGGTTCGACCTTGCCGATGAGGAGCGAGCCGCGGCCACCGATCCGGATCGCGTCGTAGGTGGCATCGGGGACCAGCTCGACATCGGTGCTCATGCCCGAGAACGAGTACTCGTCTCGCACGTAGCCGATGCTGGCCTCTACCGTCGCCGACCCTCCCAGCGTCCAGCGCTGGCGCAGGCTGGACTCGAACGAGCGCCAGTAGGTGCTCGCCGAGGTGGGGGTCTCCACGCCGTTCAGGTCCTTCTTCACCACCCCCTGCGAGTTGAGGTGGTGCTGATAGCGCACCATGATCGCGAGGCCGTGCAGTGCATGGATGCCGGCCAGCGTGCCAGGCCAGATCTCGATCACGGGACCTGCGATCATCTGGCCGGCCTCGGTCTCGGGCTGGAGCTTCGGATCGTTCGCATCCGAGCCCTCGTACTGGAACTTGCGAAACCCGACGGTGAATGCCGCGGACAACGCGATGATGCTGCCGGCGCGCGGGGTGGGGTGGCCGACCTGGTGGATCGCCGGCCCGGTGCTCGGACCCGGACCCTGGTCCTTGACCGGTGGCGGCTCGGCGGCCCGGGCCCCGCCCTCGAGAGAGATCTCGTCGCCGGCGACGACATCGACCGGCTGCGCGTAGAGCTGCTTGCCGTTGAGGGTGATCACGACGGCGTGGATGCCAGCGTCGACCTCGAGCTCGACGGGAGCCTTCCCCTTGTCCTCGTCGTCGACGGTCACCGAGGCACCGCGCGGGCCGGTGACGGTGATCTTGCCGAGCGCGGCGACGAGCTTGTAGGACTTCTTGAGGTTCTTGTCCCGCTTGCTGATGACGAAGGTCTCGACGATCGGCTTGTGACCGGCGAGATCGTTGATCAGCGTGGTGTCCCCGACCTCGGCGTCGATCGAGCACGGCGTCGTGCACAGCGCGCCATCCTCGACCGCGTTCAGATAGACCTGGGCACCCGCAGGCGTGGTCTCGATCTGCACCTTCTTCTTGGGGCCGGCGACCGCCGAGGTGGCGGCGGCTGCCACCAGGATGGTGGCGAACAGGACAGGGCGGCCCATGGCCCTGGATGATAACGCGGGCACCCCGGGGTGCCCACATCGTATGCTGCCAGGTGTGCTTTCGCCCGGAAGGCGGCCGTGGTGGCTCGCCGTGCTGCGGCTCACCGGCCTGCTCGCAGTGCTGGGGCTGGCCACCAGTCGCCTGGGGCTGGTCGCCCACGAGCTCGTGGGTCACGGCGGCTTCGCGGTAGCCAGCGGCGGGGAGGTGACGGAGGTCCGGCTGTTCTGGTTCGCCGGCGGCTGGATCCGCTACGAGCTGGCTGATCCGACCGCGGTGGCGCTGCTGGCGATCTCGCTTGGCGGGATCGTGGTCGAGACGGTGATCGGCGGCGGGCTATGGTTCGGGCTCTCGCGTCGAGACAGCCTGGCCGCTCGGATCACCCGGGCCATCGGGGCGGCGCTCGTGATCCACGCGGGTTGGTACTTCGCGACCGGGAGCTGGCATGGCTATGGCGACGGCGTGATCGTCCACCGTGCGCTCGGTGATGGCCGCTACCCGGTCGCGATCGTCGTGGGCGCCGGCGCGTGCGGTGTCGCGTACGTCGCCGCGCGGCTCGTGCTCGGCGCCCTGGCGGCGGAGGTGCCGGGCGGCCGCGGAGCTCGCGTTGCGGGGCTGACGATCGCGATGGCGATCGCTGGCGTGCTGCAGATCGGGCTCGCGCTCGGCGAGGTCCAGGCGCGCGGCGATTCGACGTATGGGGCGATCATGACGCCCGATAGCGATCGCGTCATCGCCCGCGAGCTGCGCGAATGGCAGCGCGAGCAAGCGCGCCGCGGCATGCAGCTCACCGACGCAGCTCGCGAGGCGCGGGCTCGCGAGCTCGCCTTGCGCCATCGGGAGCTGCCGTTCGCGCCGGTGCTCGGGGTGCTGCTGGTCGCAGCGGTCGTGCTCGGAGCGAGCCGCTCGCGTGGGCCTGCACCCGACACGCTGTCGCGGCGCTTCATCGCGATCGCGGCCGCGCTCGCCGTCGGATCGATCGCTGCCGTGATCGCGCTCGACGCCGCGTTCCTGTGAAATCCGCCGGCGATTGTCAACCATCGACGTGCGATGATCGCGAACGTGGACCGCGAGCAAATCGTTCGATCGTAACGAGACGTCTCCTGTGCATAATCGTGCAGCGCCATGATGTCCGACCCCATCGAGCTCGTCGAACGCGTTCGCCGTCGCCTGACCGAACACGAGAACCCGTTCCAGATCGCTGGACCTGTCCCCGAGGCCGCGATCTCGGCAGCCGAGGCAGCGCTCGGCGTGACGTTCCCACCGTCGTATCGCGCCTTCTTGCGCACCTTCGGCAAGATCGCCATCCCTCCGCACCTCGGCATCGTCCACGACTTCGTCGGCGTAGCGGAGCCGAGCCCTCCGGCGCCGGACGGCAGTAACGCCGGTAACGGTGGCCACGATGTGGTCGGGCGCACGCTTTCGGCCCGGGTCGAGCGCAAGCTGGGCGACCACCTCATCGTGGTCGCGATGGGCGCCCAGTTTCAGGAGTGGTTCTGCCTCGACATCAGCCGCCCGACCGCGAGCGGCGAGTACCCGATCCTGATGTTCGATGCCCGCGACAATGCGCTCGACCAGCAGTTCTACGAGGACTTTGGCCAGATGTTTCAAGAAGTCATGGGCTTCGTCGCGGACAGCCTCGAGCACCCGCTCGACTAGATCCCGTGACGCCCCCGTGACGCCTCCGTCACCTGGGCTGCGGCCCCACTTGCCCGACGAGCCTCGGCGAGACGGGCGGATGAAATTTCGCGCTGGGGCTCGAAACCTGCGTGGTAGGTTGCGCGCCCATGCGTCGCAGCCGCGGTGTCGTAACGTTCGCGTTGTCGTTGCTCGTAGCCGTCGGATGCGGTGACGACAGCGGCAAGCCCAATCCCGATGGTGGCCTTGAACCCGACGGCATGACCGCGACCGAGGTGCTGTGCGAGACGCTGCCGCCGACCACCTCGGGCACGACCTGCGAGACCACCGCCGGCGGTGAGTCGAAGCTCGTCAAGGGCATCGTGCTCACCCCGACCACGATCTATCGCGGCGGTCAGGTCGCGATCGATCCGGCCGGCCAGATCACCTGTGTCGGCTGCGACTGCGCGGCGGGCGGCGAGACCGTGATCACCTGTCCGGACGGGGCGATCTCGCCGGGGCTCATCAACACGCACGATCACATCACGTTCACGCAGAACCAGCCGTACACCGCGACGGCCGAGCGCTACGAGGATCGCCAGCAGTGGCGCAAGGGCCAGGACGGTCACCCCAAGATCCCGGCCGCCGGTGGCGCGTCGGCGGACCAGATCCGATTCGGCGAGCTGCGGTTCTTGATGGGCGGCGCGACCTCGATCGTCGGCTCGGGCGGCCAGCCCGGCCTGTTGCGCAATCTCGACAGCGCGAACCAGGAAGGCCTGAACCAGGGCCAGGTCAACTTCGACACCTTCCCGCTCGACGACTCCGGGGGCAGCAAGCGGACGGCCGATTGCGACTACGGCGGTCAGCCGACCA
>JAGSPR010000316.1 GCA_018262455.1 Deltaproteobacteria bacterium
TCCCGAGCTGGCCGTAGCCATTGTCGCCCCAGCACCAGAGTCGCTGATCGATCGTGCGTACGCAGGTATGACTCGCGCCCAGCGCGAGGTCGGTGACCGTGGAGGCGACCTTGACAGCAGTCGCGACGTCGACCGTCGTGCCGTCGCCGACCTGACCGCGTTGATTGGAACCCCAGCAGTACAGGTCGCCCGTGCTCTTGAGCGCGCACGCGTGGTTCGACGCTGCGACGCGCGCAACCTCTGCCCCGAGCTCGGTGCGCTCGACCAGCGCGCCCGGGCCCAGCCGCGAATCCGCCGCCTGACAGGCGACCGTGCCGTCGGCGCGAAGCACGCAGATGTTGTTCGGGTTCTGCGGCAGGAAGCTACCGCCACTGGACAGCGCGGACACGACCCCGGCGGCAGCGATCCGGGAGGGCACGAGATGATTCTGCCCCCATCCGTAGAGCGCGCCGTCCGCGGTTCGGCCATACGCAGAAGTCTGGCTACCCACGACCTCGAGAAACGGCACGCTCGGCAAGAGTGGCGCCACCGCCGCGAGGAGCTGGTCCGTCGTGGTGCCATCCCCGAGTTGGCCCAAACCGTTCTGGCCATGACAGACGATCTGGCCATCGTTCTTGCGGACACAGGTATGGGCCGTGCCAGAGGCGGTCGAGGTGCCGATGGGCAGGTAGGTGCTGACGACCTCGGCGGTGCCCAGGCATCCGGTGTAGGCGCCATCACCGGGGTTCTGGGTGGCGCACACCGAGGGCTGGGAGCACTGGCCGACGTTGGTGAAGCCGCAGGTGCCGTCGACGGTGCACAGGCGTCCAGCGACCCCGTTGCCCTGGCCGACACACGTCTTGATCGACGGTGTGGCGGAGAACAGGTCGCCCCAGAACGCACCTTCGTTCCAGTTGAAGGAAGCGCGCTCGGTATCCGAGGCGGACAGCGGCGACGGCGCTCCTGCCGTCAAGCTGGGGCCACGGAGCGAGATCCGGACCGTCTGACCGTTGGCGTTCGTGCGGGCGGCGAGGCACGCCGAGACGTAGCGCTGTCCGGCAGCAGTCGGCGTGCTGGCCTCCCACTCGGGGGCAAGGCCGAGCGAGCCCGCGACGGTGACGGGAAGGTCGGTCTCGTCGTAGTAGGTGATGCTGTGCCCTTGCGGCAGGGCGCACTCGACAAGGTATTGCAGCACCTTCTTGAAGTTGAGGAGGTCGGTGAGCTCGACCGTGACGGTGTCACCCGCGGAGATCGCGAGGTTCTGGACGCAAGTCGCGACGACGTCCGCTTTGCCGAGGTTCGGGACTCCATCGAGCCAGGTTGGATCGAGTCCACTCACACCGGTGACGGTCCTGGTCGTGCCGGCGAGGGTGTAGTAGGTCATCGTCTGGCCTGGCGACAGAGCGCACCTGGCCATGTAGACGAGGCTCCTCTCGACCGCCGCCTGGCTCGTGGCATCGAGGGCCGCCATGACGGTGCCGAACAGATCGATCCCGTTGAGGTGGATGCCGTTGAGGTGGATGCCGTTGAGATGGATGCCGTTGAGGTGGATGCCGTTGAGGTGGATGCCGTTGAGGTGGATGCCGTTGAGGTGGATGCCGTTGAGATGGATGCCGTTGAGGTGGATGCCGTTGAGATGGATGCCGTTGAGGTGGATGCCGTTGAGGTGGATGCCGTTGAGATCGATGCCGTTGAGCGTGATGCCATTGACGCCGATGCCGTTGGCCCCGAGGCCATTCATCGTGAGGCCGTTGGCAGTGGTGAGGCTCGAGTGGGTCTCTCCAAGGTTGTCGTGGTTACTGTCTGGCTCTCCGGGGTCGTCGACGCACGCCGGCGCGAGGGTCAGCGCCGCGAGGGTCGCGACGATGAGGCGGAGGCCTCTGGTGTCGGTGGATCGGCGCTGAGGTGGGCGCGGGCGTGACGGCATGGCTAGAGGCAGACGGGAGCAAGGGCTGCGCCATGAGCAGGGGCCTGTGGGCATCGGTAGTTGCGCGAGCATCGAGCAGGGATTGCTCGAGCCCGACGAAGCTGTCGAGCAGAAGCTGCGTGGTGTTGCGGCACCTCCCGGCGCGGCGATGACACGATACGCATCATGGTTCGCTGGTTCGTCGTCCTCGTCCTCGCCGTCGCCTTGACCGTTCGCGCGTCCGTCGCGCAGGCCAAGATGATGGAGCACTTCGACCTCGGCGGGCTGGTGGCTCAGAGCGAGGCGGTGGTGATCGC
Source organism: Deltaproteobacteria bacterium (assembly GCA_018262455.1). Next base: position 2,203 of record JAGSPR010000316.1, read on the forward strand.
GGATCGGATCGGTGCGGGCGCGCCAGGCGGCAATGGCGAGCCGACCACGCGCTACAAGATCGTGAAGGTCCTGCGCGGCGCGATCGCCGACACCGCGGTCGATGTCTGGGATCAGATCTATCGCACCAACGGCCACGCGATCGATGCCCGCGTCGTGATGTTCCTCGCGCGCCACCACAAGCAGTGGTTCATCGTCCCGTCCGGCCTGCGGGTCATCGAGCGCGGTGGGGTGTTCCGGTTCACGCAGCAGCGCAACCCGGGGCCGTACGAGATGGTGCACCAGGGCCACGATCCCGAGGACCAATGGGGCAAGAGCGACGTCCAGCTCGACCTGGCGGGCCTCGAGCAGGCGATCGCCGCGGCGGGACGGCGCGTCGATGCGCTCGCCGCGGCCGGCAAGCTCACCGACGTCGCGAAGCGCCGCGCGGCCGTGCTCGCGGTGTTCGCCCCGCCGGCCATCCCCGGACCGGGCCCCGGCTTCTACGCCGACGTGCTGGCGCGGGACGCCCGCGCGCTGCTCGCGACCCAGGGCGACCTCGAGGGTGCGCTCCTGGTCGATGCGCGCGATCGGACCGAGCCGTGGCAGCGCCGCGACTTCGCCGCGCTGCTCGATCTGGTCGCCTACGCCAAGGAGGCCAAGCACCCCGCCGACCTGCGTGCGCTCGCGATCGGTGCGATCAGTCGCCACGGCCGGTACTGGAACGACGCCGCCACGGTGCGCATGGTGATCGCGCAGCTCGACGATCCGGATCCGCGCGTGCGAGCCGCTGCGTGCGATGCCGCGGCTCGCCTGGCGAACGTCAGCGCGAGCGATCCGGCGCAACGCAAGCTGCTGGCCCAGCTCGTCGCCGAGACGCGCGCGGCGATCGCCAGGCGGTTCGCGATCGAGACCGACAATCGCGTGCTCCACGCGTTCGCGAAGGCGTACGAACATCAGCTCCGCGCGCCGCTTCCACCGCGCACCGCGTTGCCGCTGGTCGCCGCGCGCGCGCGGATCGACGGCGCCTGGCTGCTCGTCGACGTGCAGTGCCTGAGGCCGAAGATCCGGATCACCAAGGGCAAGGTGATCGCGACGCACAACGGCAAGTCGGACGACGTCAAGACGTTCAGCGTGGCGTGGCACTGCCGGGACGAGCGCGCGGGGGGCGTGCAGACCAAGGATCCCGCGGTGCCACTCGCGACCGGTCGTTACGCCCTCGCGGTGGAGCTCGTGGTCGATCAAGTGACCGTCCAGCTGCCGCTCGGCGAGCTCGAGTCCGACGCCCATGCCGCGATGGAGCTCGTGCCGTGACCGGCCGTCGGCGTCGAGCGCTCGCTACGGTGCGGCGGTCGGCCGCCAGCGCGTCGGCTGTTCCTTGTACTGCCGCTTGATCTCCTCGTCATGGCCAAACCGCGCGTGGGGCGCGCGCCGTGCGATCTCGGCCATCACCACGTCGACGTCCTCGTGGGCCATCGCCAGGAAGGCGAGCTTGCCGTCGGCCTTCCACACGTGCGCCTGGTAGGCGAGCTTGGCGCCGGCGCGGCTGCGGAGCTCGTGGACGTAGCACCACGCGATGTCTTGCGGATGCTCGACGATCAGCGCGAACAGCTCGTTCCGGCGCGGGTTGCGTAGCCGGTAGGCGCGGACCAGGGCCATGACGCCAAACCCGATCGAGAGCGCGGCGAGGATCTCGAGGAAGATGGTGGCGCCGAGCTTGGCGTCGCGGTCAACCCACGGGATCACCGCCATGCCGGCGCCGGCGAGCACCATGAACACGCCGGCGAACAGGCTGAGGTTGCGGGACAGGGCGGCGGCGTCGACCACGGCCTCGAGTGGATCGCGGCGCGCAGCTCGCCGGACCGCCGCGCGCCGTGGCACTCGCCAGGTCCACACGCCGAGGACCAGCGCGGCCGCACCGACGACCGCCACCCACCACGACGGCCGCTCCGCTTCGATGGCGCTCACCAGCTTCGCGCTGCCGTTGTTGCGGTGGAGCGCGAGCTCGACGGTGGCGCCGAGCTGCGCCCGCGGATCGCCGGCGGTGACCGGGAAGGACCACTTCTGATCGCGGTCGCCGTCGCGGTAGTGGGTGGTGACCCACAGCGTGCCGTCGCGCCGGGGCGGCTCGGCCTTCACGACGGTGGCGGTGGCGCGACCGCCGTCCCGGAACAAGGTGTAGTTGTCGTAGATCGCCGCGAACGCGATCCCGCACGCGAGCGTGACCAACCACAGCGCGACGGCGAGCATGCGGGCCTGAAACTTCGACATGGGGGCGGGCACTACCACGAACCGTGCCGCCGTCGTGGCCCACCGGATCCCGCGGACTTGGCCGGGCCTGCGCGGGGATGGCGCGGGGTCGCCGTGGGGGATGTCAGCGCTGGCAGACAGGCCTGGCCGCCAACCTTGCGCGCTACCCCGAGCGCGCCGCATCCCCGCGTGCCGCCACCGCGAGCTCGGGGCGCCAGCGGAACCGCGGGTTCGGATCGCCGAACACGGCGTCTGCGATCAGCTCGCCGAGCACCGGCGCGAACTTGAACGCATGGCCCGAGCCACCGGCGGCGACGGTGAGCGACGGTCGATCGGGATGGCGCGCGATCCAGAAGTGACCATCGAGGCTGTCGCCATAGACGCAGAGCCGGCGCTCCACGATCGGCGCGGTCGCGAGGGCGGGGAACGTGTCGCCGAGGAACGCACGCAGCGCGTCCTCGTGGGCCGCGCTGACCTCGCGGGGCGCCTCGGGCGCGAGCGCGGTGCCGGTGCCGTGGTTCGCGATCTTGACGATGCCGTCGCGGTTGACCGGGAAGCCGTAGTAGCCGGTGCGCGCGATGTCGGCGCCGAACACCGGGAACTGGCGGGCCTGAAACAGCGACGGATCGGCGGGGCGGAGCTGGAACACCGGCTGGCCCACGGCGCGCAGCGCGCCGACGAGCTCGGGGACCAGGCGCTGGGTCCACGCGCCGGCGCAGACCACGACGGCGTCGGCCGACAACGCATCCAGCTCGTCGAGCCGGTCGACCTTGGCGCCACCGCGAACCTCGACGCCGGCGGCGAGGCAGTCGGCGACGAGCTGCGCGACCACCGCCGAGGCTTCGGCCCAGCCGCCTTCGCGATGGACGTAGCCATCGACGAGCGCGCCGGGCCGGTACGCCGGAAACCTCTCGACGATCGCGCGGGCGTCGAGCCGTTCGACGTGATGGCCGCGGCGCGCCAGCAGCGTGAAGCTATCGTGCTCGAAGCCGCCGGGCTGCATCAGGGTCCGCGACAGGAACGTCACGCCGGTCTCGTGGAACCGCGGGACCGGCCATGCGGCGTTCCATCGCCGCCAACCCTCGAGCGCGCGTTCGCCGAGCACGGTGTATTCCTCGTCGGCGCCGTAGTCACAGCGCACGACCTTGCTGATGTCGGTCGACTCGGCGAGCGGGTGGGGCAGTGGTCCCGGATCGAGCAGGAGGACGTCGCATCGGCGGGCGCGCAGGGCGAGCGCGGCGGTGACGCCGAAGATCCCGCCGCCGACGACGACCGCGCGCACGCTAACCGCGCCGGCGCCCGATCGCGATCGACTCGGGGGCCGCCGCGAACGCGACGAGTCGCTCGGGATCGGCGACGAGGGCGGCGAGCTCCGGCGGCAGCAGCCCGCGCGCAGCCTCCGCCATCGACACGTCGCGCTCGAGCTCCCAGCCGCGCTCGTGCAGGAACTCGGGGAGCTCGTCGGGGATCCAGCCCCACCGCCACGGCTCGCCGATGCTCGAGACCATCGCCTGGATCGCGCGCGTCGCGAACGACGGCCTGGCCAGCCGCGACTTCGCGAAGTACGTCATCGCGAGCTCCGAGCCGGGCGCGCTCCACTCCGCGATCGCGCGGAGCGAGGTGTCGATCGCGCCCTCGGTGAGATACATCGTGACGCCCTCCCAGATCGTGAAGGTCGGGGTGGTGGGATCGTGGCCCGCCTCCGCGAGGGTCTCGGCGAGATCCTCCATCGGGCGCGACTCGAAGTCCCACTCGACGTACTGCGAGGGCGAGTGGACGCCGCGCTTGTCGAGCACCGCGCGCTTGTGGCCCTGGGTCGCCGGATGGTCGACCTCGAACACGCGCGTGTCGGACAGCTCCGGCATGCGGAGCGCGCGGCAATCGTAGCCGGCGCCGAGCACCACGAGCTGACGGTCCCGCGTCGCGGCGAACGCGCGCAGGGCATCGTCGATGACGCGCGTGCGAACCTGCATGTACAGGATCCACGTACGCAGGCCGGGCAGCTTCGCGAGCGGATGGCGGAGCGTGCGCAGCGCGGTGTCGAGCCGCGCGAGCGAGGGGCTGTCGTCGATCGCTTGTTCGATCAGCCGCGCCAGCAAGGGCGACGTGAACGCCGCACCGTACGGATCATCGGCGAGCCGGACGGTCTCGGGGAGCAGGCGGCCGAGGTGGCGTGCGGCGGCGACCCAGGCGGCCGTCCGACTCGGGGTGTCCTCACGCATCGCGCCGCGAGATCTTGTGAGCCATGCCGTGGGGACGATCGAGGATCTTGAAGTCCTCCTCTTCGACAGCGACGCGGCCTTCGTCGTTCACGAACTGGAGATCGTACTCGATCTGATCATCCATCAGGCGGTCGACCCGCGCGCGATCCGGGTGATCGGAGGCGAAGCCGACCATCCCGTTGAACGTCACGTAGTACCCGCCGATCCCACCGCCCGGGTCGGCGGCGGTCTGCTCGAGGATCGCGGAGCTATCCATCTGGAGTCGTTCGCCGTCGGGGAGCCGGATCGCCGTGATCTGGGCCTTGTAGCCATCCCCTGGAACACCATCGGTGGCGAGCCATCTCACGCGCAACGGCTTGTCGCGATCGAGGCGGAAGTTGACGAGGACGGTGGGCGCGCTCATGGCGACAGGATACGCCAGCGAACCGCAGGGTGAGCAATTCCCCCGCGGTGCCGAAAGCTGCTATCTCAGCGCCATGCGCTACCTCCACACGATGGTCCGCGTCCATGACCTGCCGGCGGCGCTCCGGTTCTTCTGTGAAGGGCTCGGGCTGCACGAGATTCGCCGTCGCGATTCCGAGCAAGGCCGGTTCACCCTGGTGTTCCTCGGCGAGAAGCGGGACGGCGACACGCCGCAGATCGAGCTCACCCACAACTGGGACCAGCAAGGTCCCTACACCGGGGGGCGCAACTTCGGCCACGTCGCCTACGAGGTCAACGATATCTATGCCGCGTGCCAGCGGCTGACCGATCTCGGCTACGTGGTGTGCCGGCCGCCCCGCGACGGCCGGATGGCGTTCGTGCGCTCGCCCGACCTGATCTCGGTCGAGCTGCTGCAGCGCGGCGAAGCGCTGGCTCCGCGCGAGCCGTGGTCGTCGGCGAACAACGTCGGCGAGTGGTGATGACGAAGGTTGCCGCGGACCACGTCCAGGTGATCGCGACCAACCGCAAGGCGAGTCACGACTTCCAGATCCACGAGCGGCTCGAGGCGGGGCTCGTGCTCGTCGGGTCCGAGGTCAAGAGCCTGCGCGACGCCAAGGTCACGATGGCCGACGGCTGGGTCGAGATCCGCAAGGGCCAGGCCTATCTCCACGGCATCCAGATCAACGAGTACGCCCAGGCGAGCCGGTGGAATCACGACGTCGGTCGGGTGCGCAAGCTGCTGCTCCACAAGCGCGAGATCGACAAGCTCGGCACCAAGACCACGATCAAGGGCTACACGCTCATCCCGATCCAGCTCTACTTCAAGGGCGCGCGTGTCAAGGTAGAGCTCGCGCTCGTCACCCACAAGAAGCACCACGACAAGCGTGAAGCCAAGAAGCAGGCCGACGACAAGCGCGAGATCGATCGCGTGATGAGCAACCAGGTCAAAAGCAAGCGCTAGCAAGCGCCAGGACGCTCTACACTCTCACCACTCTCCAGCCTTGCGATGCGGCGAACCCCGCA
>JAGSPR010000669.1 GCA_018262455.1 Deltaproteobacteria bacterium
CTCGTTCCACTGCGCGATCCAGCCGACCGTGCGCGCGAGCGAGAAGATGCACGTGAACATCGACGTCGGGATGCCGAGCGCGCGCTGGACGATGCCCGAGTAGAAGTCGACGTTCGGGTAGAGCTTCCGGCTCACGAAGTAGTCGTCCTCGAGCGCGATCTTCTCCAGCGCGATCGCGAGCTTGAACAGCGGATCGTCCTGGAGCCCCAGCTCGTTCAGCACCTCGTGGGTGGTCTCGCGCATGAGCTTGGCGCGCGGGTCGTAGTTCTTGTAGACCCGGTGGCCGAAGCCCATCAGCTTCACCGTGGAGTTCTTGTCCTTCACCTGCTTGATGAACTCGCCGACCTTCGCGACGCCGCCGTTCTTCTGGATGTCCTCCAGCATGTTCAGCGCCGCCTCGTTCGCGCCGCCGTGCGCCGGGCCCCACAGGCAGGCGATCCCCGAGGAGATGCACGCGAAGGGGTTCGCGCCCGACGAGCCGGCCAAGCGCACCGTCGAGGTCGACGCGTTCTGCTCGTGATCCGCATGCAGGATGAGGATGCGGTCGAGCGCCCGGACCAGCACGTCATTCACGACGTATTCCTCGGTCGGAAGCCCGAACGTCATGCGCATGAAGTTGGCCGTGTAGGACAGCTCGTTCCTCGGATACATGAACGGCTGCCCCATCGAGTATTTGTAGGACATTGCGACGATGGTCGGCATCTTCGCGATGAGGCGGAAGGCGGCGACCTCGCGGTGATGCGGATCGTTGATGTCGAGCGAGTCGTGGTAGAAGGCCGAGAGCGCGCCGACGACGCCGACCAGGACCGCCATCGGATGCGCATCGCGGCGGAAGCCGTTGAACAACCGCGCGAGCTGGTCGTGCACCATGGTGTGCCGCGTAACCGTGTGCACGAACTTCGCCTTCTGCTCCTGGTTCGGCAGCTCGCCGTTCAGGATCAGATACGCCACCTCGAGAAAGTCGCATTGCTGGGCGAGCTGCTCGATCGGGTAGCCGCGATACAGCAGCACCCCTTTGTCGCCGTCGATGTAGGTGATCGCCGAGCGGCACGCCGCCGTCGACATGAAGCCGGGATCGTAGGTAAACATTCCGGTCTTCGCGTAAAGCTGACGGATGTCGACGACATCGGGTCCCATCGAGCCGCTCAGAACGGGAAACTCGACGGTCTGCCCGTCGCCGTAGGTCATCACAGCCTTGCCGTTGGTGTTCATCTTTCTCTCCCGTTGTTGCCTTGACCTGCCGCGGCGGTCACGCCTCCCGCAGCCACGCTAGCATTTCTTGCAGCCCCGGTTCGCCGCACTGCGCGCGGCCCGAGACGAGATCCCACAGATCCGTATCGTCCATCGCGAGCAGGCGGTCGAGCGCGGCGAGCCGCGGCGCGTCGAGCTCCTGTCCGCGACGATCGAGAAAGCGCTGCAGCACGAGGTCGTTCTCGAGGAGCCCGCGGCGGCACCGCCAGCGCAGCCGCCGCATCTCGACATCCCCGATGGGCATCGTGCGCTCCCCTGGCTGCATGCGCTACACGGTTCTCCGCACCATCAGATCCTTGATCTTGCCGATCGCGCGCGTCGGGTTCAGCTCCTTCGGGCAGACGTCGACGCAGTTCATGATCGAATGGCAGCGGAAGAGGCGGTACGGGTCCTCGAGGTTGTCGAGTCGCTCGTTCGCGGCCTGGTCGCGCGTGTCGGCGATGAAGCGGTAGGCCTGCAGCAGGCCCGCCGGACCGACGAACTTGTCGGGGTTCCACCAGAACGACGGGCAGGACGTCGAGCAGCAGGCGCACAGGATGCACTCGTAGAGCCCGTTCAGCTCCTCGCGCTCCTCGGGCGACTGAAGCCGCTCCTTTTCGGGCGGGGGCTCGTCGTTGATGAGGTACGGCTTGATCGAGTGGTACTGCTTGAAGAACTGGGTCATGTCCACGATCAGGTCGCGGATCACGGGGAGCCCGGGCAGCGGCTTGATCACGACCGGGGTCTTCACGTCGGCGATCTTGGTGATGCACGCGAGCCCGTTGCGGCCGTTGATGTTCATCCCGTCGGAGCCGCACACGCCCTCGCGGCACGAGCGCCGGAACGCGAAGCTGTCGTCCTGCTCCTTCACCTTCACGAGCGCGTCGAGGAGCATGCGGTCGCTCGGCTCGAGCTTGACCTCGTAATCCTTCATGTACGGTTTGGCGTCGCGGTCCGGGTCGTAGCGGAAGATCTTGAGATGCATGGCTGTGTCCTCGCTGAGCGGGGCCGCGGGATCAGTACACCCGCGCCTTCGGCGCGACCGATTCGACGGACAGCGGCTTCAGGTTGACGGGCTTGTAGTCGAGCCGGTCGCCGCTCTTGTACCAGAGCGTGTGCTTGAGCCAGTTGACGTCGTCGCGTTCGTGGAAGTCCGAGCGATCGTGCGCGCCGCGCGACTCCTTGCGCGCCTCGGCCGACACCATCGTCGCGCGCGCCACCTCGATCAGGTTCTGGAGCTCGAGCGCTTCGACGCGCGCCGTGTTGAACACCTTCGACTGGTCGGTGATGGTGATGCGCTCGGCGCGCTCGGCGACCTCCCGGATCTTCTTTACCCCCTCGACGAGCAGATCGGGGAACCGGAACACGCCGGCATGGGCCTGCATGGTCCGGCGCATGTCGTTGCCGACCTCGTGCACGCTCTCGCCGCCCTTGCCGTCGAGCCGCGCGAGGCGAGCCAGTGTGCGGTCCGCTGCGTTGGCCGGCACCTGGCGATGGCCCGGGTTCTCGCGGAGAAACTTCACCATCGTGTCGCCGGCGGACTTGCCGAAGACGAGCAGGTCGGTGAGCGAGTTGGTGCCGAGCCGGTTCGCGCCGTGCACGGACGCGCACGCGCACTCGCCTGCCGCGAAGAAGCCGGGTACGACCGTGTTCGGGCCGCCGCGGCCCGGAACCACGACCTCGCCGAGATAGTTGGTCGGAATCCCGCCCATCTGGTAGTGCACGGTCGGCACCACCGGGATCGGGTCGCGCACCGGGTCGAC
>JAGSPR010000670.1 GCA_018262455.1 Deltaproteobacteria bacterium
CTCGTTGCCGGCCTCGTTGCCGGCCCGGCCGTCGCTGACCCCTCCGAGCCCGGAGCCGAGCCCAAGCTCAAGCCGGCCAATGGGGGCCGTCCCGCGCCTGCGGGGCTGTCCCACAAGGGTCAGCTCGAGGTGTCGCTGCAGCTCGCCCTCGGGCTCCGCGCGATCGCCCCGTACCACGACGAGTATTGCGGCAAGACCGACGACAGCGGCTTCGCGCCGGTCTGCGTCGGTCGCGCGCCGTTCGCGATCGACCTCGAGCTCGGGTACGGCGTCGGCCACCGGATCGATACGTTCCTCGATCTCCGGCTCGCGCTCGAGCAGGACTTCGGGCCATCGCCGACCTCCACCGAGGGCGCCCGGCTGTTCCACCTGTCGCCCGGGGCGCGGTTCTTCTTCAGCGACGCCCGCAAGACCAAGCTGTTCACCACCGGCCAGCTCGTGTTCGACTTCTCCGGCTACAAGGATCCCGCGGGTAGCAAGCTCGGCGGCGATTTCGGGGTGCGCAACCAGAACGGTCTGTGGTTCGATCTCGACCGGGCGTACGGCATCTATGCCTTCATCGGAGAGACGCTGACCTTCGCGCGCTGGCTCCGGTTCGAGCTCGAGGCCGGCATCGGGTTCCAGGGCCGCTACCGTTAGCCGGGTTCGCGCATCTCACGGCCATGGCTCCGGATCACTTCACGGCGGTCGCGGCCCGCTACGCCGCGTATCGCCCGCACTATCCCGCCGCGCTCGTCGACGCGCTGGGGCAGGGCGAGACCGCGTGGGACGTCGGCACCGGCAACGGGCAGCTCGCCGTCGCGCTCGCCGATCACTACGCCCACGTGATCGCGACCGATCTCTCGCGGGCCCAGCTCGCCGCTGCCGTGCCGCACCCGCGCGTCGAGTACCGGTGCACCCCCGCCGAGGCCAGCGGCCTGCCCGATGCCAGCGTCGACCTGGTCGTCGCGGCCCAGGCGGCCCACTGGTTCGACTGGCCGCGCTTCGTCGCCGAGGTCGCGCGGGTCGCTCGCCCTGGTGCGCTCGTCGCGCTCGTCAGCTACGGCAACGCGATCGTCGACGGCGCGGCCGGCCGCGAGCTCGCCGACTATGCCACCCGCGTGGTGGGGTCGTACTGGCCCGCGGGCCGCGAGCACGTCGAGAATGGCTATCGCGACCTGGTCCTGCCGTGGACGCCGGTCACGCCTCCCACGATCGCGATGACCGCCGAGTGGACCCGCGACCAGCTCGCCGGCTACGTCTCGTCGTGGTCCGCGACCGCGCGGCTCGTCGAGCACGAGGGCCCGGCCGCGTTCGATGCATTCTGCGCTCGGCTCGCCGCGACCTGGCCCGACAACGAGCCCCGCTCGATCCGCTGGCCGCTCACGCTCCGGTTCGCGCGTCGCTGACTAGCGCTGGACGCTCGACGCCGGCGCGCACAGCCTGACCGAGCGGGTCGCCGTCGCGTAGGTCTCGTCCTCGCGGACGAGCGTGAGCCTGGCGTCGAAGCACGTGGTCTCGGTGGTCGGGATCGTCACCGCGATGTCCGTGCTCGCGACGGCGACCTCGCGGCCACCCGTCGTCGACAGCGGCGTCCCGGCGGGGATCACCGGAGCGCGCGGTGTGACGGAGCCCGCGATCGGAGCTGGGAATGGCCGCACCGCCTCGGTGGGGCGCAGGGCATTCGCCGGCACCTCGGCGGTGAGCTCGACGCACCGGGTCGTCCAGTGGACGAGGGCGACGTCGGTCGGCTTCACCGGGGCCGGGGCGACCCAGTTCGAGCGCACGGTGAACGACTCGTCGCCGACCTTCGCGCTGGCGTTGCGATCGATGCGGACGAGCTTGCCCGTCGGCGGATCGCCGTCAGAGATCTTGCCCGGCTTGTACAGGTAGCCGACAGAGCCGTGCGGGATCGGCAGGTGCAGCTTGTCGTTCTTCGCCGAGACCAGGTAGCCGCCGCTCGGGGTCGGCACCACCGGTGCGCCGACCGCGAGCTTGATCCGGGTGCCGTCGCTGTACTGCGCCGCGAACGGCTTGACGAGCACGGGGGCGAGGTCCGCGCGCTTGACGAACAGCCGCAAGCCGTCGAGCCGCACATCGGGATCGAGGCGCCGCCAGGTGCAGTCGGCACGCCGAGGTAGCGCGATCTCGACGAACGACCGCATCGTGGAGTCGACGATCCGCACCGGCACTGCCCGCCCGACCTCTTCGCCGCGCCCGCGGCCGAACGAGGCCATCCGCACGTTCGTGCCGTTCTCCCACGGCTCGAAGTAGAGCGCCGCGTCCTCCCAGACCAGCGCATCACCTCGCAGGTCGGCGGCATCGAGCCCTGGGATGTCGAGCTCGTCGTCACCCCACGCCGGGCGCGAGGCCAGGCCGGCCGCCAGCAGCGCTGCGAGCACGAGGAGTGAACACCTCATCCTCGTTCACCGTCGCATCCCGGCGGGCGGTGCGCAACGGGTGTGCTCTTCGGGCTGGTTCTGGGCTGCTAGAGTGGAGGGCGCATGGCGTACCGGCTTCTCGCACTCGACCTCGACGGCACGTTGCTCCGTCACGATCACTCGGTCGACGCACGCGATATCGCGGCGATCGCCGAGCTCCAGGCCGCGGGCGTCACCGTCACGATCGTGACCGGGCGGCTGCAATCGGGCGCGGTCGCCGCGGCGCGGGCCTGCGCGATCGAAGGCGCGATCGCGTGCATCGAGGGCAGCCACCTGGTCGAGCTGGGCTCGGGTAAGACCCTGGCGCATCACCCGATGCCCGAGGACGTCACGGCGCTGCTGCGGGAGACGCTCGCCACGCGCGAGCTCGCCAGCTTCGTGTTCGACAAGGCTGGCATCCACCATGATCACTCGGGCGCGCCGTACGCCGGCTACATCAGCACGTGGTCGCCGAACCTGCGCGTCGTCGAGGAGCAGCTCGCGTGGCAGACGTTGCCGCTCGCCGCGGTCTCGATCGGCGATGCCGATCAGGTCGCCGCCGCGCACGAGGCCGTGCGTGGCCATGCCGATC
>JAGSPR010000081.1 GCA_018262455.1 Deltaproteobacteria bacterium
CGCTTTGGCGAGATCGCGGGTGGTCGATTCCGGATCGACAGATCGATCCGAGTTTGATCGAATGGCTGGGTGAAGAGCTATCGCCCGTACGCTAGCGGGGAGCGCCGCGTCAGCTCGGACGGAGCGTGGCGCCGGACGCCTCGGCCGTGACCTGGCGGGTCGCCTCGTCGTAGTGGCTCCAGCACACCGGCGCGTACTGTTCGTCAGCGCCGAGCTGGATCTGCGGCCCATTCACCGTCGGCGTTCCGTTGACGAACCGCAGGTTGCAGATCGCCTTCTTCGAGCAGTACTGGCAGGTGACCTTCACCTCCTCGATGCCATCCGCGAGCTCCATCAGCCGCTGGGCACCGGGAAACAGCCGGGTCCGGAAGTCCGTGCGCAGGCCGTAGCAGATGACCGGAACTCCCGGATCGACCGTGATGCGGCGCAGATCCTCGATGACCGTGGGCGACAGGAACTGCGCCTCGTCGACCAGGATGCAATCGAAGCCCACGAAGTCGCGCGGATCCAGCGTCGAGTCCTCGTCGACCATCAGGTCCGCCTCGGCTTCGAGGCCGGAGCGCGACGAGATCTTGGCAGCGCCGAACCGGACGTCGAGCCGCGGCTTGAGCAGCAGCACGCGCTTGCCTTGCTTGCGGTAGTTGTGCGCCACCGCGAGCAGGTTCATCGACTTCGCCGAGTCCATGGTGCCGTATCGGAAGTAGAGCTTCGCCACGCCGTCACCCTAGATCCGGGGGCTGACATCGCCCCTGCCACCGCACCCGTACCACCGCGGTCTCCGCTACCAGGCGCCGAGCGCCTGCGCGGCCAGCACCGTCCCGGCGCCGACGAGGCCTGCCGCCGGGATCGTGAAGATCCACCCGTAGACGATCCGCGTCGCGACGCTCCAGCGAATGCCGCGCGCCTTGGTCACCGAGCCGACCCCGATGATCGCGCCGGTGATCGTGTGCGTCGTCGAGACCGGGATCTTGAGGTAGGTCGCCAGGAACAGCGTGATCGCGCCCGCCATCTCGGCGCAGAACCCGCCGACCGGCTTGAGGTGGGTGAGGCCCATGCCCATCGTCTTCACGATCCGCCAGCCGCCGATCGCCGTGCCGAACGCCATCGCCGAGTAGGACGCGACGAACACCCAGGTCGGGGCGGGATCGTTGGACTTGAGCATGCCGCCTGCGATCATGACGGCCCAGATCACGCCGGCGGTCTTCTGCGCGTCGTTCCCGCCGTGTCCGACGGAGTACAGCCCGGCGGAGATCAGCTGGCCGACCCGGAACACGCGATCGACCTTCTGGGGGCGCGCCTTCCGCAGCAGCCAGAACACCGAGAACATGATCAGGCTGCCGAGCACCAGGCCCATCAGCGGCGCGAGCGGGATGAAGTACAGCGTCTTGTAGATGTTGGGGAGCTGCAGCGTGTGGAGGCCGCCATACGCGATCCCGGCACCCGAGAGTCCGCCGATCAGCGCGTGCGAGCTCGACGACGGCAGCCCCAGCACCCAGGTGAACAGGTTCCACGCGATCGCGCCGACCAGCCCGCAGATCACGACCCAGACGTACGCCGAGCTCGAGCTCTCGATGTGGATCGTCTTGGCGATCGTGTCGGCCACGCCCTGATGGAAGATGAACAGCGCGATGAAGTTCGCGAGCGCGGCCCACAGCACGGCCATCCGGGGCGACAGCACCCTCGTCGAGACCACGGTCGCGATCGAGTTCGCGGCGTCGTGGAAGCCATTGATCACATCGAAGATCAGCGCCGCTGCGATCGTGACGATGACGATGACGGAGGCGTCCATGGCGGCTCAGGCGTGCTCGAGGATGACGCCCTCGATGATGTTCGCGACGTCCTCGCAGCGGTCGGAGGCATTCTCGAGGTTCTCGTAGATCTCCTTCCACTTGATGATGACGATCGGATCCTTCTCCTCCTTGAACAGGCGGGCCACCGAGCGGCGCAGGATCGCATCGGCCTCGTTCTCGAGCCGGTTGATATCGATGCACAGCTTCAAGGTCGATTGCGGATCCTTCAGCGAGCGCAGGCCGCGGACGGCGGCCTCGACCTGGACGGCCGAGCGAAACAGCACGTCGGCGAGGTCGCGGACATCGCTGGTCATCACCGTCAGCTCGTAGAGCTCGATCCGCTCGGAGGCCGCCTCGACGAAGTCCATGACGTCGTCCATCTTCGTGATCAGCCGGTGGATCGAGTCGCGATCGATCGGCGTGATGAACGTCTTGTGGAGCGCCTCGACGCAGCGGTGGGTGATCGTGTCGGTCTCGTGCTCGATATCCGAGATCCGACGACACTTCGTGGCGATGTTGGCGCCGGTCGTCACCATCGACAGGAACTCCTTCACCCCTTCGATCGTCAGCGCGGCATGCTGCTCGAAGAAGTCGAAGAAGCTGGTCTCGCGTGGCAGGAACCGACCGAACATGCAGCCTCCTACGCGAGCCTGTAACACGCCTGCGATCAGCTCGTCACGAACTGGGGGGACGAATGCGACGGGACGGCCGCGCACGTTGGTCAGGCGGCGTCATGCGCGCCGAACCCCCCACCGACCCAGGCAGACATCGCGGGATGATCGCCCGCGGCCGCTCGCTCAGCCGGCGGCCGCGAACGTCAGCCCCGCTCGACGCAACCGGTCGAGCAAGGCACCACCCATCGCGACCGACGGCGTGGTCACCCCGCCCCCCGACGTGAGCGGATCGAGCGCGAGGCAGAGCGCGGACTCGCCGAGCATCTTCGCGGTCGATCCGTAGCCCGGATCGGCGCGATCGGAGGCGATGTAGATCAGCTGATCGGTCCCGCTCTCGGCGATGAACCGGGCCTTCCAGTGACCGCGCTCGCGGACCGCGCTCGTCGGACCCTCTCCTGGTCTGGGGGCACGCTTCGCGAGCAGGGCGCGCAGCCGTGGGTGCGCGAACGCGAGCGCGAGCACCCCCAACCCGCCCGTGATCCCCACCGCCATCGCGAGCCCGCGGGCGGACCCGGGCGTGCTCATCACCTCGCGATAGCAGAACGACTCGCCCCACGGCAGATCGGCGAGCGCGTGCGAGCGGCGGACCACGCGGGTGTTGACCTGCGCCATCACGAACGGCGCGGTGAACATCCCGAGTCGCGGTTCCCAGCCGATCGAGCGCACGTCGGGACACCGCGGGTGAGGCGCGGCGGGATCCGGATCGAGCCCGAATGGATTGGCGAGCAGCGCACGGATCCCCGGATCCTGGCTCGCCTCGTCGGCCGTGCTCAGCGCGCTCGCGACCGTGCCGCCGGACAGGCCCCCGCTGCTCTCTCCAAACAGCGCGGTCACCGAGCGAGCTGGCCGGCCGTGGCGCGCGATGAACTCCTGCTGCGCGGCCCAGGTCCCCAGGTCCGAGGGCACCGAATCGAAGCCGCACGTGTGGACGATGCGTGCGCCGGTGGCGCGTGCCCGCTCGTGGTGGGCGTCGATCATCCGTCGCATCCACTGCACCTCCCCGGTGAGATCGCAGTAGTGCGTGCCGGCCGCGGCGCACGCGGCCACCAGCTCGCTGCCGTACTTCGCGAACGGGCCGGCGGTGGTGCATACCACCTTGGTTGCGCGGGCGAGCCGGGTCATCGCGGCGGGATCGAGGGCATCGGCGACCAGGATCGGCACGCCGAGCCCGAGCGCCTCGAGCTTGGCCTGGTTGCGGCCCGCGATCGCCCAGCGGGGCCGAGCGGGGGCGTGCGAGATGTACTCGGCGACGAGCTGGCCGGTGAACCCGGTCGCCCCGAAGACGACAAGATCGTAGTCGCGAGTCATGGAGAGCCGAACCGGCGCGTGGACATGTATGCAACCTAGCGCGTCACGCTACAGTGAGTTGTGTCGGTGCTCGTCGAACAACTCGTGCAACGGCTCGCGCCCACGCGGGACGCCGTGCGGGGCGCCACGCGGGGCGCCACGCGGGGCGGGAGTGCATTCGCGCCACCCGCGGATGGCCAGCGCCGCGCGGCGGTCGCGGCCGTGCTCCACGACGAACCGGCGGGTCCGCGCGTGTTGCTGATGAAGCGCGCCGAGCGCGCGGGCGATCCGTGGTCGGGACACATCTCGCTTCCGGGTGGTGGCTACCAGGCGGACGATCCGGACCTGCTCGCGACGGCGATCCGTGAGACCCACGAGGAGCTCGGGATCGTGCTCGGCCCCGAGCAGCTCGTCGGCAGCCTGTCGCCGCTCGCGCCGCGGACCGCCGGCCCGACGCTCGTCGAGGTCTCGCCCTTCGTGTTCCGGACGCGGGTGGCGCTCGATCCGATCTGCGGCCCCGAGGCGCTGGCGGCATTCTGGCTCCCGCTCGAGCTCGCGATCTCCGGCGCACTCGACTCGTCGCACGTCTACGCACGCGGCGGGACCACGCTGACGTTCCCGAGCTGGACCTACGAAGGACACGTGATCTGGGGCCTGACGCGTCGGATCCTCGACGACCTCGTCGCCCTGGCCCGTTGATCCAGGCGACGGAGCTCAGCTTGCGAGCTGCGCTCGCTCGCGCGTGGTCAGCTCGTACGCGTCGAGGACGGCGACATCGAGCGCGCGATCGAGGTCCCGCGCATCGCGAGCGGCGTGCGCCTGGCCGGCGCGCCACGCGGGCTCGAGAGCGACGCGCTCCGCAACCAGCTGCTCGATCCGGAGCCGCGCGTCCGGTCCTGGAGCGGCGATCGGGAGGGCGCGCATGTACTCGCGCTTGGGCCGGACCGCGCCGTTGAGCGCCGGCGGGAATCGCCGCCGCGCGTACCACCCGTAGAGCGACGAGTTCAGCACCGCGAGCAGGAACGGATCCGCGGTCGGCAAGATCCACACCGTCGTGTCCGGTACGAGCTCTCCGCTGGCGTCCAGGCAGCACGCGGGTCCGGTCTGGATGTCCTGGTAGAGCAGGCGCGGCGACCGGGATGACACCAGCGGTCCCA
This sequence comes from Deltaproteobacteria bacterium, assembly GCA_018262455.1. The sequence goes on from JAGSPR010000081.1 coordinate 4,909, forward strand.
CTGGATCTTGCAGCTCGTGCCAGCGGTAGGTACCCGGCTTGCGCCCCGACCAGGTGCCGTCGTGGGTGGGGGGCCGCGGCTCGAGGGCGTCGCGGAACTGCGCGAGGTGCGCCTCGAGCGAGGGCAGACTCTCGAGAGACGTGCCGCGATCGACGAGCAAGATGTAGCGCTCGACGGGGGCGGCGGCCCAGCGCCGCAGATCGCGCCCCTTGATGAACGGCCGGATCAGCGGTGCCGCCATCGGCTCGGCCGCGACCAGCCGATCCCGCGTTGCCAGATCGATCACGAACGCGCGATTGCAGCCTGTCACCACCCCGCGCGCGGGGCGCGCTCCCACGACCTCGCCGAGCGGGCGACACGTCTGCTCGAGGCGATCGATCAGGGCGCGCTCCGCAGGCTCGTCGATGTACCAGGGTTCCGCGTGCCAGCGTTCGCGCGCATGCGGGGTGCCGGGATCCCGGAGCACCTCGGCCACCACCGCCTCCGCCGCCCCGCGCGTCGCGCGGATCGGGGTCTGGCGCGGCGCGCCGACCGTGCCCCACACGACGCACGGAAAGGCCTCCGCATCTGCGAACACCGCCGTGCGCGCCAGATCCACGATGCCTTCGATGCTGCCCTGGACCGCGAGGAAGCTGCGCAGCGGCCGTCCGTACGCCGCGGTCAGCCACTTGTTCGGCGTGATCAGGCAGTAGCGCCCCTCGCTCCGCAGGATCCGGTGCGCGAGCTCGATGAAGTAGACATAGAGATCCGCCCCGCCGCCAGCGCTCGCGAACGCCGTCATCGCGGGCTTGTGTGCCCCGAGCCGCTCCTGCCGGATGTACGGCGGGTTGGCGACCACCGCATCGAAGCCGCCGCGGGCGAACACCTCGGGAAACTCGCGCGCCCACGTCAGCGCGAGCGCGTCACCGACGCGCAACGTGGTCGCGTCGGCCCCGATCGATGCGCGCGCCAGCCCCACCGCCCGCGCATCGATGTCGACCCCGATCACGCAAGGCGTGACCGCTCGCCGCGCATCGTCATCGGAGCCCGCGATCCCCTCGGCGTGCCACGCGGTCCGCACCGCGTCGGCGAGCACGCGCACCACCTCGGTGACGAACGCACCTTCGCCGATCGCCGGATCACAGATCCGCAGCGCCTGCAGCTGGGTCGAGCTCCGCCCCTGCACCAGCGGCTCGAGCGCGAGTTGCACCATGGGCCGGGCAACCTCGGGCGGGGTGTAGACCACGCCGGGCAAGCGCTCGTTCGTGTGCGCGCCATTGGGACCAGGCGCGCCGGCGAAGGGTTGCACGGCACGATTCTATACGCGTTCTCGTTTCGTGATCCTCGCAAGCCTCGTTCAGTGTGGCGCGCGATCCACTGTCGCGCGGGCGCAACGCCGCGCGGTTCGCAAGCGCCCGGCGTTGCGTGTGCGCCGTTCGGCACATCACTTGCTGAGCGCCACGCCATGACTGCCTTCCCTGCCGTTCTCGGAATCGCGCTTGGCCTCGCGGCGTGCTCGCCCTATGGCGTCGGCACCACGACGACCCCGCCGATCCCCGCATTTGGTCCTGCCGAGCCCGAGGTCGCCACGGTCTGCGTGATCCGATCGTCACCGTGGGCGAGGGCGGTGACCTTCGTGGTCCACGACAACCAGCAGCTCGTCGGCGCCACCCGCGGCCCGAGCTACTTCTGCTACGTCGCGGCCCCGGGCGCGCACCAGCTCGTGTCCGACACGTTCGACTCGGTGGACAAGGTCGGGCGACTCGACCTCACGGTCGCCGCCGGCAATCGCTACTGGGTCTACCAGGATCACGCCAATCACTTCGGCTCGGTGGCCAGCAAGCTCTCCACGGTCGACGAGGGTCGAGCGCGCGAGCTGCTCGTCGGATGCTCGTACATGATCGTCACGGAAGTGCCGGGACACGAGCACGTTCCGCCAGGCGTTCCGTTCGCGCCCGCGGTCGCGATGCGCTGATCAGGATCAGGATTCGCCACCGAGGCTGAGCCCCGTGACGGGCCGGCTCGCCGTCGATGTGATCAGCGATGCGCTCCGCAGCTGGTGCGCGGTGATGGATCGACGCACCGCGCGAGGGCGCTCGTTGCGTGAAAAAGGCCTCGTTCTGTAGGATGCGCCGATGTTCCTCCTCGGCGCAGTGATGGTGATCTGGTGCCTGCTCCTTGCGTGGATCGCGCGCACCGCCCAGGGACGTGGCCGCAGCGTGATCGGGTGGACGGCCTGTGCGGCGGTTGCGGGGGCGCTCGGCCTGCTCGGCGGGATCACGGTGCTGGCCAGCGTCATGGCCCAGAACGAGTTCTCGCTCAGTCACGGTGGTAACTCCGACCTGACGCTGCTGGCCGTGCTGCTGCCGCCCGCCCTGCTCGTCGCACCGATGATCGGAATCGGGGTCGTGCTGCACCGCGTCCCGGTCAAGGTGTCGAATCGCACCTCATGGGTGGTGCATTTCATGGACCGCGGACCCGGCCGGATCTGGTTCGACGGCGGTGCCGCGTGCTTCGAGTGGTCGGCCGGTTCGCGGCGGGTCCCAGGCGATCAAGTGCGAACCGTGGCCGCCGATGGTGAGTGCGTGCGCGTCACTTGCATCATCGATGATGACAAGACGCTCGAGCTCGTCGCGATGCCGATGGGGAAGCCCGAGACGCCGGCCGGCCGGCGACAGCAGAGCGTGTTGCTCGCGGACCAGCTTCGCTCGGTCGGACGAGCCGGCTGAATCCGAACCTGGCGCCGAGGCTGGCGAGCCGCGCGAGGCGATCGCCCTAGCGCTCGACGACCACGAGGTTCGTCGGCGCGACGTCGAGAGCTTGCCGACGTCGGCGCAGGCACAGGTACAGCCCGACGGCCACCCCCAGCAGCAGGCCACCATCGCTGACACCGCGGCCACTCTGACAGCCGCAACCGCCGACGCCAGGCTGGGGGTCGACGCCACCGTCACCGGAAGTGCCGGCATCGCCGCCTGCACCGGTCGTGGCCGTTGGACCCATGACCCGGCCCACCAGGCTACCGTCGACCGGGTTGCCATCGACGCGCAACACCAGATCGGGATACGGCGCGCTGCGATCGGGCAGCTGCTTGCGCGTGTACGTCGCGTGACCGAGCTCCGGATACTGGACCCGGAGGTAGTAGTGCTGGCCGATTGTCACCGGCAGCTCGTCGGCGAACCACGCCACCGCGATCCCCTGATCGTGCAGGCCGATCGTCTCCTTGACCGGGCCGATCGGAGGACCGTTCGGGGTCTCGCTGACGAAGATCCGGACCCGTCGAAAGCCTTCGGGTCCGCCGGTGAACGCCGAGGCGTGGGTGATCGCCGTCGAGTGCGCGACGAACTCCTGGGCGAGATCACTGCCGAACTCGTAGCCGTCGTTGGCGCTGACCAGGAAGCTGGTCGCCGAGCCGCCCGAGTCGAGGTCGAGGTTGAAGCAGAGGTCGGTGTTCGCGATCGGGTTCAGGCTGTGATCGTCGCCCACCTGGTAGGCGGCGCCCCCCGCGTAGACGTCACCGAGCCGGTAGGGCGCCCAGCTGCCGAGGACCGCGATGGTCAGGGTCTCGCCGGGCGTGAGCGGCACGCCCGGGGCGAACGCCGCCGTGGCGCGGCCGCCGCCCCCCGGAAAGCTGATGCTGGACCGCGCGATCGGCTCGCCGGTCACGTCGAGCCCGCGGTGGACCTCGACGGCGTTTCTGCTCTCCGCGCCCGACCGGAAGGTCAGCTTGGCCAGCGAGGTCGCGCCCTCGGGGACGGTGATGGTCTCGGCCAGTGAGCCGCTCCACCAGTCGGTGTTGTACTCGACATAATCGTCAGAGACCCGCAGGGCCTCGAAGTGGAGCTCACCCATATCGCACGAGCGCGCGGTGCAGGTGACCTCGCGCACGATGGGCCGGAAGGTGAAGGGCTCGAGCGAGGTCACGACCCACTCGCCCGCGCTCGTGTCGTGGATGCAGAGGTTGCCGTCGGAATCGCTGACCGCCAGGTAGCGCGTGCCGGGCTCGCTGTCGCCGCGGCGGAACGCGAAGGCGAAGATCTCACCGATGCCGCGATCGCCGGGCGGAGTCAGGTTGGGCTCGAAGACGATGGCCCGACCGCGCATCCAGCCAGGCTGGTTCTCGGGACAGGTCTCGGCCCGCGCCATCGCAGACCAGCTGGAGAGCAGGCCAAGCGCAAGGATGGAGGAGAGGAGCCGGGAAGACATGGCAGGCATTCGAGTGCTGGCCCCACGCAAGGTCCGGGCCGTGACTCAGCGCGAGGGAATGCGGTGCGACGGACGTAGATGCAGACAGCCGGTTGCACAATCTCGTCGAGTGAGCGTGCATCGATATCTCGAACCACACATCAACTCGGCATGTTATGTCAGACACTCAATCTCCGTCGCTCACGATCGTATGCACCCTGAGACGTGAGACCCCGATTGAACCCGGCTTAGTTTTGCTCGAGCCCCTGTCGGCGACTTCGCACGCGGCACATCGTTTGCCTACCGGAGCGCCATGCCTCCGATCGGTGCAGCACGCAGCTTCCTCTGTCCGTCGTGGCTGCTGACGGGCTGTGCGGTCGCCGCCGCTGCGTGCGCCCCACCCACGCGGCCTCCCGATCCGATGAACGCGATCGACGCTCCGCTCGGGACGGATGCTGCCGCAGCGCTGCCGTGGAATTACCCGGTGATCGAGCATGGCAGTAAGATTGGCATTCACGGAATCCTGGGTGGACCGCCCAAGGTGTTCGTCCAGGATCTCGCCAACCGCGGCCTGCATTTCGGCGTGGTCAAGGCGGTCGACGATCTCGGCTGGTTGCTCGATGTGAAGCAGATGGCGCCCGAGACCATCACCCTGGCCCGCCTGACCAGCGAGTGGGAGAGCGTGCCCGATCTGGTCAACCCAGGCACCGACCTCGACATGCTGGCCGATCACATCATGGAGCCGATCGCGGCCAAGCTCGCCCAGCACCCCGAGTACGCAAACGGCATCGACTACTGGGAGGTCGTCAACGAGCCCGATCCGCCCGGCCCCGAGGGCTATCGCCTGCTCGCCGAGGTGATGAAGCGCTGCATGACGCGCGCGGAGGCCATGGGGATTCACATTGCGATCTTCGGCCTCAACGCCGGCACGCCGGAGTGGGACGAGATCCAGGCCGTGGTCGAGACCGGCGTGTTCGGCGATGCCCGTCGCGGTGGCCATATCTTCACCGTCCACGAGGGCATCTTGCCCGACCCGAGCGAGCCCATCGAGACCTGCTTCGACGGCACGATCCCGGGGTCGCCGTTCGTCGACGGCGCGGGCTGCCTCAACTTCCGCCATCGGTTCTTCTACGCGCTGCTCGAGCCGCGTCACGAAGAGGTGCCGGTCGTCGTCTCGGAGTTCTACATCGGGCCCGGCTACGAGGCCGACAGCGCGTCGCCCGAGGTCCTGCGCGATCGCCTGGCCTGGTACGACGCCGAGTCGGCTCACCGCTACTACGAGTGGTCGGTTCAGCCGTTCACCCTCGGTGGCCAGAACGTCGGCTGGGACCACCAGGACTACGGCTATGCCTATCCGGCATTCCTCGACTACATGGATTCGGTGCGGGATCGCGTCAACCAAGCGCATCCGTAGGAATCCGTATCCACCTTCCAATCCCCTGGAGCGAGCCCGTGTCGATCTCAGCCAAATTCACATCTGTCGCGCATGCAGTGATCGTCGTCGGTGGGCTCGCCGCCTGTGGTTCGAATGCCGGCATCGGCCGGGACGCACCGGGCACCAGCAACAGCGATGGTGACGTCGGTCCGACGGACGGCCAGAACTGCGGGGCGCTCTCCGCGGTCCTGCGCGACTTCAAGTCCAATCATCCCGACTTCCAGAAGACGATCGCCGACGACCGCAACCTCGTGGCCGCCACCCTCGGAGCTGACAACAAGCCGGTCTATGCCCCGGCGGGCGCGACCCCCACGGTGTCGGGCCAGGCATCGTTCGATCAGTGGTACCGCGACGTCCCGGGCATCAACCTGCGCTTCGAGCAGGCGCTGCCGCTCACCGCGGGCCCACCTGGCACGTTCACGTTCGATTCATCGATGTTCTTCCCGCTCGATGGGCTCGGGTTCCCGAACCAGGAGATCAACGGTCACAACTTCCACTTCACGACCGAGATCCACAACTCGTTCGTCTATCGCGGAGGAGAGCGGTTCAGCTTCACCGGCGACGATGATGTCTGGGTGTTCGTCAACCACCGGCTCGCGCTCGATCTCGGCGGGATCCACCAAGCAGAGTCCGCCACGATCGACTTCGACGCCCGCGCCGCGGAGCTCGGCATCACCGCGGGGCAGACCTACCCGCTCGATGTCTTCCACGCGGAACGCCACACGTTCGACTCGAACTTCCGGATCGAGACGACGATCGACTGCTTCATCATCTTGTGACTGGCGGATGCGCGGCGAAGCCACCGCGCGGATCAGAAGTCGCCGCCGAGGCTGAGCCCGGTGACGGGCCCGTTCGCCGTCGTCGTGAACAGCGGTGCGACCCGCAGCTGATGCGCCGTGTTGGATCGACGCACCGCGCGCGGCAGCGTCACGAGGTCCCAGACCAGCCCGACCTCCCACAGCGCGACCGCTCCCATGAGGCCGGAGAAAACCGCGCCGTCGTCGTCGAGCCGCGGCGAGGCGATCGCCAGCGCGACGACTCCGCCCGCCGCGCCGACCCGAAGGACCAGGCCGGTGGTGACGTAACGACCGACGTACCAGTGCCCTGCCGATGGACCGAGGACGGTCGCAGCGCCCGCGATGACAAAACACAGATCGGCACGCGGGCCCTCGGTGTTGCCCCCGCTGGCGAGCGCGGCCGCCGCATACGGAAGCGCGGTCGCGCCGATCGAGATCAGATAGGCGTCCAGCAGGCTCTTGCGAGGTACCGGAGTTACCCGGGTCTCGCCAGGCGCCTGCGCCGATGCCGGTCCGGCTGCGCCGAGCAACAGGATCACGATGATGAGCAGGCGCATGCTCGACACGGTACCCAAGGCCCGAAGCTAGGTGCGGTGCCGCGCGTGACAGCCGTTGACTCGATGCGGCTGCCACGCGACAAGTCGTCGTCGCACGTGCGCCCGTGGACGCTACGAGGATCCTCGTCGTCGTCTCACGCGAGGTCACGGTCGACTCGGTTGCGTCGCGGGCGGGTGACGGAGCCCACCGATCAGATCGTCGACCGGATCATGGCAGCGTGATGTCGACCCACACTGGCCAGTGATCCGAGACATCGAGCGAGCGCTCGACCTGGGCCTCGGTCACGGCGAGCCCGCGCGTGAAGATCGCATCGAGCCGGGACTCGATGCCGTGCACGGTCTCGGTGGGGCCGACGTTCGCGGCCGGCGTCTCGAAGCCGAGGCCCCGCATGTAGTCGTCGAGCAGGGGCGCCTGGTCCGTGTCGACGATCTGCGCCGTCGGCAGCAGCGGGAACGAGCCGTCCTCCCACAGGAACGGGTTGGTGTTGACGTCGCCGGCGACGATCACCTGGGGCGGGAGATCGAGGACCGCCGGGCGAACCTCCAGGATCCGATCGGTGATGTTGATCCGGGTCTCGAGGTGGAGATCGACGACGTGGAGCAGAGTGGCTCCGACCGTGATCTCCGCGCGGATCGCGATGCGTGGCTTCCAGTCGGCGGTATGCGGGAGCTCCATCACCGCGGCGTTTCCGATCGGATAGCGCGACAGGATCGCGAGGCCATGCGTCCCGTCACCCTTGACGCGCCCCGGGACGTAGATCCAGCCGGTGTCGAGCAGGGCGGCGAGCCGGCTCGCGCGCGTGGCACCTTCGCTCGGGTAGGACTCCTCTTCCTGGAGCAGGTACAGATCGGCCGCCATGATGGCCGGGTTGCCCAGGATCTCGCTCGCGAGCCGTGCTGGATCGCCACCCAGGTCGACGTTGAACGTGACGATCCGGAACCTGCTACCCGAGGGCACGGGCGCCAGGGGCCGTACGGGAGGCGCGCCGGTCTCGACCGCGAGCGCCCCATCGATCGAGTCGGTCGCGATCCATTCAGCGGGGGGGCCGACATCCAGGCCGCAGCCCGCGAGCACCACGATCGCGCAGGTCGCACGCCTCAAAATGCACATCCCATGTCTGCGCCGGCCCACGGCGCGATGCCACCCTTGCCGACCACACCCATCACGAACGCTCGCACCAGCACCCTCCCGTGATGCTCGTATCCGGTCGAGAGCTGCGCACCGATCCCGGTGGAGCTTGTTCCCATCCACTCGGGCACCGGTGACGGCGTCGAGACATGGACGAGCTGCGGCCCGAGATCGAGGAACGCGCGGTGGCGCCGCGTTCCGAGCGGGTAGACCGTGACCGAAGGACTCGCGGACCACATGCGCTGACGGTCGAACGCCGACAACGAGGCCACGACGCCGAGGGCCAGCCGCGGCCTGAGCTGGTAGCTGTAGCCGAGCCCCCACAGCCCGCCCTTGCCGAGAAACTCGAGGTACAACGCGTGGCGAAGTTGCGACGGCGGGGTCGTCGGCGATCCGGTCGAAGGTTCGCCGCTGGCGATGCGCGTGGTGGCGAGTAACAAGGCCGCTACCACGATCCATCGCGAGGGGCTGTGCATCGGACTGCCAGTTTAGCGCCGGGCACGGTCGTAGCAAGCAAGGTCCCGATGCAGCTCGGGCGCACGGTCGCGCATTCTTTGCGCACACGCGGCTCCGGACGAAAAAGTCGACACCCCGATCGAGCGTGCCGCGCGCCGGCCTCGAGGTATCTCCGGTTGGACCCTGGGTGTTTCGGTGGGGGCGTGTCCGGCCTCTGGCACGTTAGGTGAAGCCTGGAACGGCATGCGTTCGTGTGCGGCGTTGGCCATTCTCGCGATGACAGCGACCTCGCATGCCGAACCGCCTCCCGACCAGGCTGCCGAACACCCTGCGCCAAGCTCCGAGCAGCATGGGGATCACGAGCACGAGGAGAGCTACGGCCTGATGGCCGCCGAGAACGCCGCGTTCCTCATCGGAGGAACGATCTGGTACTGGCAGACGGCCTCCGCTCAAAAACCGGACTGGGCGTTGGGCTGGGACCGCCCGAGCTGGAAGCACAAGCTGACGTCGCTCGATTCGTTTCGCTTCGACAGCAACATGCTCTGGACCAACTCGTTCGGCCACACCACCCAGGCGGCCTTCGCGTATCAGATCAATCGCGGCAACGGCCTCGGTTTCACCGGCGCGGTCGTGGGCAACACGGCGTTCGCGCTGGTGTGGGAATACGTCGTCGAGTATCGCGAATATCCTTCGATCAACGACCTCGTCATCAACGTGGTGTCCGGCCCCGCGTTCGGCGAGCCGACGTGGCAGATCGGCCGCTACTTCCGGACCGGCCCGAAGACCATGACCAACGAGCTCCTGGCGGCCGCGTTCTCGCCGTTCGAGGGCCTCGATCATCGCATCAACCACCGCGCCTGGCGGAGCATGGTACGGCCGTGGCATCGGTTCCGCGTCTGGGGTGGGGCGGGCGCCACCGAGTTCCCGAGCGAGAGCCGGATCGACGCGATCCTCGGCGCCGATCTCGAGGTCATGTCGAGCGCGATCCCCGGCACGCGCGGTTGGACCCGGGTCGCGCCCGGCGCATCGAGCCGCATCACTGGGCTCACGCGGTTCGGTGAGGCCGGGAACCATGGCGGACGGCTTCACACGCGCGTGTCGCTCGCGGGCTATCAGCAACGCGCGATCGATGATGAGGGGCTCGGGCGCAGCGTGTTTGTCGGCGTCGGGACCGGCATGACGTACGAGAGCAGCAAGCTCTCGAACGAGCGCGATCAGCTGGTGGCGTATCACCTGATCGGCCCGCAATTCGAAGTTGAGGTCCGCACGCGCGACCTCGTGCTCGGCTATCAGGCTGCGGCCTACGCCGACTTCGGACTGGTCGACGCGTTCGCCATGGGGAAGCTGCCGATCCTCGATCCGTCTCCACCGTGGGATTCGCCGCTCGTCGCGCACGGCTACTATTTCGGCCTCGGCGGCTCGGTCTGGAATCGGTTGTACGTCGATCGAGATCGGTGGCGTGTCGACCTCGAGACCAATGCCCATCACCTGTGGTCGATCGACAGTCATCAGCAAGACCGAGGGGACGTCGAGTCTCCCAAGGACCTCGTGGATACCCGGATCTACGGACGGTTGCGGCTCGGCTACGCGCTCGCTCCCAACGGGCCGGTGGCCGAGGGGCTCCTGGACTTTGCGGTCCGGCGCGGCACGGTCGGCGACCTCGAACGTCACGAGCTCGAGCGTCGATTCGGCGCGCAGCTCACCCTGCCCTGGTGATCGTCGGCATGAGTCTAAGTATTATCCATGGGTTACCTCCAGGACGCATCGCACCCCACCCACTTGGCTGGTTTCCATGGAACCGCTCGGCACACCTGCGTGTGTAACGTGAACGATGGGACGAGCCTCGACCTCACTGCGCTCCGCGCGGGCATCCCGTGGCGAGCTGGACGACCTCACCCTGCGCAGAGCACAACAAGGTGAGCGAGCCGCGCTCGATCAACTCGTCGAGCGATATCACCCGATGGTCCACGCGCTCGTCTGGCGGATGGCCTGCGCTCGAGGCGAGAGCCACGTCGCGGACCTCGTCCAGGACTCGCTGATTCGCGTGCTCCAGAACATCTCGCGCTTCGATCCGGTTGGCCCGGCGCGACTCTCGACCTGGATCCTGACGATCACGACGCGCGTCGTCCTCAACGATCGCCGGCGCGACTCGTCGCGAGCCGTCAAGCTCGAGCCCTCGACCTACCTCGATCCAGCCACCGCGGTTGCCGAGCTCGAGATCGGCACGGCGATCGCCAAGGCCGTCCTCGAGCTCCCGGAACCCCAACGCATCGCCTTCGTCCTTCGCGAGTACCACGACCTCGACTACGGCGAGATCGCGAAGGTGCTCGAGGTCGACGTCGGCACGGTGAAATCCCGGCTCTCCCGCGCCCGAGCCGCCGTCCGCGACACGCTCCTGCGCGCACACCCCGATCACTTCCGAGGTGCCCGATGACTGACCACCGCGATGACGCAGGCGAAGACGCACTCGCCGGAATCGATCTGCACGCGTGGCGCGTGCCGCCGCCCGCCGCCGTCGATCGTCCGTCGCTCCTCGTGCGTGGCCTTTCACCGGCTGCAACTCCGGCGAAGCGTCCACGCATCGGCTGGATCATGGCCGCCATCGTGCTCCTCAACGCCGCGATCGCGACCCTCATCGTGATCCTCCTCGCGCGCTCTCCAGGGACGCAGCCAACCGTGGCCGTCCAGCCGGCCGGCGGTGGCCCCATCGATCCTCGGGTGCACGATCTGCTCCAGCGTCTCGAGCAGGAACAGCGCGCGCTCGAACGCAAGCTCGCCGAGATCCAGGAGCTGCGCGCGCTCGTCGTCGAGCTCTCGGAGAAAGTTCGTCGCTACGAGCAGCAAGACGGCCGGCGCGATCGCACCGTGCCGAAGCAACCCGCTCGCCCGGCCCCGGAGCGGATCGATCGTCCGCTCATCGATCCCTACGACACGGCCAGGCCCGGTTCGTGCGACGAGGTCTCCTGCGTGCTGACGAACTACGAGGGTACGTGCTGCGCGAAGTTCCGCTCGCCGCGCGCGCCGATCACCGACAAGAACCCACCGACGAACGGCGTGCCCGACACGCTTGACCGCCAGTCGGCATCGAATGGCGTCGCGTCGGTGAAACCGCGGGTCGCGGCATGCGCCGCCCACTCGACGGCGAGGGGCATGGTCAAAGTCCGGATCCAGGTCGGCGCGGACGGTCTCGTCACGAACGTGTCCGTCGAGGACATGCCCGACGTTGCGCTCGGCGCGTGTGTTGCGGCCGCCGTCCAGCGGGCGGTCTTTCCACGGACGCAGCACGGCGGCGTGTTCAGCTACCCCTTCGTGTTCTGACCGTGATCTTGCCCCACGGCTCGTCGCCGCACGAACGAAAGCAATCCGACGTCGCGGTCCCCCGTGACGTCGTGGAGGTCGACCGTCGCGCCTCCGAGGTAGTTGAAGTCCGTACCCTCGGCAAACCGTTCGAGATCGATCCTGACGTCGGTGAACTCCGAGATGACGGACAGCGAGAACGCGCCCGCCGCGCAGCTGTAACGGTGTTCGAAGCGGTCCCCATCCGGGGTGGGCACGTTGGCGTGCACCTGCTCGCCCGAGTTGCAGCCGTCGCTGCCCGAGGTGGGCCAACGACCAGAGATCGCGCCTCCGGTCGCCGGTCGCTTTGTGTCGACGCGGAGTGCGACACTTGCTCCCGGACAGCGTCCGGAACCACCATGAGGTTTCTGATGAACTGCGGGAAGCTCGACCAGTCCAGCGAGCTCGAGCGAGAGAACGAGGCGCACGGGTGGGACGTGCACGGGTGCGACGTGCGGAAACGCGCGCACGACGGCCACCGCATGAGGATGGCACTACTCGTGCTTGTGGCCGTGCTCGGCTGCGGAGGCGGCGGCACCGGCAAAGCGCGCCAGCTCTGCGAGCGAGCTGCCAAGCTGTGCGGCGAGCCCACATCCGCCAAGGAGCTCGACGAGTGCGCGGCGGAGTTCCCGGAGCTCAAGCAGCTGGTCGGAGAGGACGTCGCAGGCCGGTTCCTGACCTGCGGGATCGAGGCGGAGAGCTGCATCGAGATCGTTGGCTGCGCCAGCGGCTTGATCGCGAACCTGGGAGAGGACGCGGAGCGCGGCTTCGACAAGATGTTCCCGATGTCGAAGCGGACGGGCGCCGGCCGGCACGATCGCGCCGATGACCGCCTACCCGCCGAGTGCAAACGCGCCGATGAAGTGTGTGCGCCGGACGAGCCGTTCGCGCGCTCCAAGTGCAAGGAGATGGTCGGCAACATCAGGGCCGACGAGGTGAACAAGCGAAAGCTCGTGCGCTGTTACCAGAAGGCGAACAACTGCTTCGCCTTCGCGGAGTGCACGAACGACATGTGGTTCGAACTCCACTGACCGCGTCTGCCCGCCTGCGCGCTCCCTTGTCCGAGTCGAACAAGCCCGCGGTCACAGGTCCGCAGGGTGACGAGCCGAAACGCGACCGGCGAGCAGTCGGGCAGCATGCGCCCCCGAGCGTCTTCGCAAGGTCGTCGCCGAAGAGCATCATGGAGCGATCTTGCGAATCCGCGTAGCTGCGTGATCGTGCGTTGATCGATCCTCGATCACGTGCGAGGTCCGGCGGCAATCACGATGCATTCGCCCCACTGCCGCGACCTTGTGCCGGCGGCGTCGACGTCGGCGAGGGCTCCTGTGGCGGAACCGGTTGGGCGCACGCACAGGGTCGCACCACCGCGGAGTGATCCGGCGGCGGTGGCATCGACGAAAGACACCCGGTCAGCAACGCGGCGACGACGCATGCTCGGTACATGAACCGCGGACACTGCCGCGCGCTGGGAGTTGCGATCCTGGTTGCAGGACGACCCACGAGACTCTCGAGCAATCCGGGGAACGATGGCACCTTCCGAGGTCCGTCGAGAGTTGTGCGGAACGGCTCACGATCGGTCTCCGGCAGGCCGGCGGGCCCAACGTCGCTCCCCATCGCGCCGCCGCACTCAGCGCCGGATGCGATCGGCAGAGCAAGCACTGCGGCACGGCTGTGTGCCCGACCACCGAGATCACGGCCGACCACGGGAGCGTGGTGGCTATCGGAGTTGCTGGCCAGGCCGCTAGCCATCAGCGCCCCCATGCGCGATGGCAACGATAACACCGCGATGCTCGATCGTCCGCGCGGCACGTCGGTTGCGTTCGGGCCACCTGTGAAATCGATCGACACGACGA
>JAGSPR010000671.1 GCA_018262455.1 Deltaproteobacteria bacterium
GCGCAGGCCGTGAAAGTGACGATCGAGACGATCGTGAGCACCGATCTGAGCATGTTGCGATCATGCCCGCGTCAGACCTCGCCCGAAACGAAAACCGGCTCGCTCCTCTCGGTGCAGCAAGACGGCCCGCATCGCTGCGGATCGTTTCGGTCCGCGAGGGCCGGCGCTGATCATTGTTCGCGGGGCGCGAGCGTGATCCTCCGGGGGCCTTGGTCGCATGGTCGAGATCTTCGGCGCTTCGCGTAACATTCGGCGGATGCACGAGCGGCGCAAACGACCGGCGGGTTGGCGCACGTTGCGCGTGGGCGAGCTCGAGCTGTGGTGGACGGTTGGCGAGCCGCGGGTGACCGCACCTCTCCCCTCCGATCCTGGCGAGGCGATCGCCCAGGCGATCGAGATCACCGTCGTCGTCGAGCGCGCGGATCGGAGCGGCAAGAAGCTCGTTGCCACCGTCCGCGGTCGTCGCGCGCTCTGCGTCCCCGCTGCGGGATTCCGCGATGTCCAGACCATCGCGGTCTCACCCGCGGCCGTGCGCCGTCTCGTCGAGCTGGATGTCCGACGGTCAGTACAACGCGCGCAGGCCGCGCACGTCGCCGAGGCCGAGCGAGAGCTTGGCATTCGAGCACGGACCGGCCCGTGGGCTCATCGTTTGCGGGCGAGAACGCCACGCTGCGCCGCTGGAACGGCGTCAGCTGGCTAGGAGTGGTCGCGCCCGCAGTCAGCGTCGGATCGGACGGTCGTCGCGCGATCACCCAGCTCGCCGGCGCCAGCTCGAGCGACCTGTGGGCCGCGACCTCGAGCGGCGAGGTGTTCCACTTCGACGGTACGACCTGGACGCGATCCGCCCGGCTCAGTGTGGGGCTCTCGACGATCGCGCGCGCACCTTCCGGAGCGATGTTCGCGGCCGGCCACAACGGCGCGATCTTCCGCCGCGCGCCGTGACGCAGGGCCGGTCCGGTCCGGTTCAGCGGAGCTGTTCGACACGGAGACGGTTCCGGTAGGTACCCGCGGCGTGTCCGACCGAGTCGAAGCCGCGGCCGGGACCGGTCTCGGCGAGGGTGAGCACGACGAGGCCCTGGCTGCCCTGCGCGAAGAACTGGATCGAGTTCTGCGGAACTCCCCAGCCGGCGGTCGGCGACGGCTCCGTACTGAGCTGCGCGGACCAGTCCTTGAAGATGAGGCGGCAGCCACCGTCGTCGTGGTCACGAGGACGAATCTCGAGGGTCAGCGGCTCGCCTCGCGCGAGATGACCGTTCGCGAGCTCGGAGTACGGACCCTTCTCGGCATCGTCAGCGCGGACCACGCGGAACGTAAGATCTGCGCCGAGGTACGCGAGCTGGACCGGACGCCCGGACGGGTAGTCCGCGGGCTCGATCGCAAACCGGGTCGCGGCGGTGGGACTGAACGCGAGCGTCGCCTCGAACGGCACGTGGACCATGGTGAACGCGTTGAGGTGCGAGTACACGGGCGCACGGAGCGTGGAGGTTGCATCGACGTCGAGACCGTTCAGATCCTTGATCGCGAGGAGCGTGCTCTCGCCGTCATCGATGTACGCCGCGCCGAAACCGGTGGGGGTCTTCACGTAGCGCGCGAGCTTGCGATGTGACCCGTGCGTCTCGGGCGAGAGGATCGTCCACGTTCGATCGGGCGAGCGACTCTGGAACGTCAGGAGCGGACTGATGCGGATCTCGCTGTTCCCGCACGGGACGACGATCTGGTCACCCATGCCGGCCTCGCTGGTGGGTTCTCCGCGGACGTCCGAGAGCGCGCCGCCGAGCGGGCGCGTCGACGGGGCCGGTGCGCGCTGGGCCAGGATCACGACGACGCCGAGACCGCCGCCGAGCCCGAGGGCCACGAGTGAGACCGCAGCTCGCTCTCTCGACCACCACGCGAGGGAGAGCAGCACGAGCGCGGCGAACGCCGGCACGGCGATCCGCCCGAGCGACAGCGAGCTCGGGAACAGCGTGGCGCCGGTGACGACGGCGCTCGTCCATCCGCCAGCAGCGGCGGCGATCAGGGCACTCACGCCGATCGCGGACGCACGAACCACCAGGCCAAGCAGCGCGGCGACGACTGCGAGCGCCGCGACCACGGGGATGATCGTGTTGCTCCACAGGTGGATGTCGTCGAGGGCGAAGCCGCGCGGAAGGAAGACGAGCGCCGCGACGGCGACCGCGAGATGCAGCGTGAGGGCGCCGGCCGAGGCAACTCGTGCGAAGCGCGCTGCCATCCCACGGTCGAGTCTAGTACAACGGGACCATGCTGCGGGTCAGCCTCGTCGCAGTTGCGTGCGTGCGTGTCGTGGAGTTGGTCCGACGACCGCGCCCATGTACCCGACCGTCGTTGGTGTCGAAATGACAGCGCTCGCCGCGCGCCGCTGACGCGCTGTCGCCGCGTGCGCTCCGGGCGTACGTGGTTCCGCGTGGATCGCGCAGGCACGCCGCCTGCTCATCGAGTGCGCATGCACCACGAGCTGATGCCTGCCATCCATCCGTCACCCCCGGGCGCCGAGCTGACGCGGTTCGCCGGTCGCGTACTCCTTGCCGTCACGCTCGACATCGCCATCCTCGGCTTTGTCGGCACCTGGTTCTGGTTCGGGCTCAAGCTGTCGACGTGAAGTCCGCGCGTCGTATCGCGGCGCGCCGAGCTGGTGCGCTGGCTCGAGCCGGCGCATCAGGTCGCGACGGGTTAGACCGCCGTCACCCGCGCGTGAGGTGCGGCAGCGCGAGCACCACCGCGCGTTGCACGAACCACGACGCTCCGCGATCCTCGCGCGCCACGCGCTCCATGATCTCGGCCCACTGATCGACCAGCAGGAACAACGACTGGCTCGCGCGGCCAGCATTCGGATCGTAGCCGAGCTTCGCGTCGGTGCATCGCCCGCCAGCGAGCTTCCACGAGCTCTGCACGATCCAGGACGCCGACACGTCGAGCTCGTTGGCCTTGGCGATCACGGCGTCGAGCAGTGGCCGCGGCCAGAACAACATCGTCCAGATCGCGGTGACTCCTCCGGCCCGGTAGTCGTCCGCGGTCAATAGCCGCGTGATGTCGGCGTCCTCGCCGTGGTCGCGCGGATCCGGGTCATCACCGTACGTCCCGTCGAGGGCGCTCAGCGCAAACGGGCCGTCGTCGTCCTCGCCGTACGCATAGACGCGGCGGTCACTCAGCTCGGCCGATGCGGCTCCGAGGTGCTTGGCGAGCCAGTCCGCCGTGACGCCTGGATCGGCGCGGAACAACGCCTCGTAGCGGCGTGCGATCGTCTGCTCGGCTGGCGTCAGCGCAGCGTATCCCCAGTCGGTCTTGAAGTAGTGGACGTAGTTCGGCACGCCTCACACCTACCATGGGGCGATCGCCGATCTGCTGGGACAAGCATCGGGGCCGGGACGTCAGTGACG
>JAGSPR010000672.1 GCA_018262455.1 Deltaproteobacteria bacterium
ATGCCGCCCTCGCTGTCCGTCGCGAACACCGACTCGCTCGGCGAGCAGGTCCAGCGTGCGTTCCCCACGACCAAGGTCGTGAAGACCCTGAACACCGTCAACGCGTTCCTCATGGTCGATCCGCAGCAACTCGCCGGCGGCGATCACTCGATGGTCGTCTGCGGTAACGACGCCGGCGCGAAGGCCGAGGTCACGCGAATCCTGAAGGCGTGGTTCGGCTGGAAGGACGTCGTCGATCTCGGTGACATCACGAACGCGCGTGGCAGCGAGATGTTCTTGCCGCTGTGGGTCCGCCTCTACGGCGCGTTGCAGACCCCGATGTTCAACATCAAGATCGTGCGCTGAACCGCATGCCTAGCGCACGAGGCGCGGGCCGACGCGCTCGTCGCGCCCCCACCCCTTCTCCTCGATCAACGCGATGACGTGCCCGCGGATCTCATCGCGGATCGCACGGACGGCCTCCAGCGGCAGTCCCTTGGTATCGCGCGGCCGCCAGTCCTGTCGGCGCGCAGGCGGGATGGTCGGACAGCGCTCCGCGCAGCCCAGCGTGACGAGGAAGTTCAGCTCCGTCAGCATCCGCCCGGTCAGCTCGACGGGCTGAACCGCGGACAGGTCGAGCCCCACTTCACGCATCGCCTGGATGACCTCGTCCTGGACGTGGTCGACCGGCTCGAGCCCGGCCGCGATCCCGTGCGCCTTCGCCGGATCGGCGAGCTGGTTGAAGAACGTGTTCGCGATCTGCGAGCGCCCGGCGTTGTGGGTGCAGGCGAACAGAACAAGCTGTGGGGTCATGAAGCCTCCAGGGCGTCGCGATCAGGGGCAGGGAAGAACCGACGCTGCGCCCACAGCGCCACGTGCACGAGCCCGAGCATCACGGGCACCTCGACGAGCGGACCGATCACCGCGGCGAAGGCGACGCCACTGTGGATCCCGAACGTCGCGACGGCGACCGCGATCGCCAGCTCGAAGTTGTTCGAGGCTGCGGTGAACGACAGCGTGGCTGATTGCGGGTAGTCGGCCCCTGCCCGCTTGCTCAGGGCGAACGACACCGCGAACATCACGACGAAGTAGATCAGGAGCGGGATCGCGATCCGCACGACGTCGAGCGGCAGCCGCACGATCGAGTCGCCCTTGAGCGAGAACATCACGACGATCGTGAACAGGAGCGCGACGAGCGTCAGCGGACCGACGCGGGGGACGAATCGCGTCCGGTACCAGTCGGCGCCCTTCGCGCGCACGAGCACGAAGCGCGTGACGAAGCCCGCCGCGAACGGAACGCCGAGGTAGATGCCGACGCTCTTCGCGATGTCGCCCATCGAGATGTCGACGACCGCACCGTGGAGCCCGAACCAGCGGGGCAACACGGTCGCGAACACGTACGCGTAGACCGGGAAGAACAGGACCTGGAAGATCGAGTTGAACGCGACCAGCCCCGCACAGTAGTCGGTGTCGCCCTTCGCGAGCTCGTTCCAGACGATCACCATCGCGATGCAGCGCGCGAGGCCGATCACGATCAGGCCGAGCATGTACTCCGGCCTGTCCGGCAGGAAGATGGCGGCCAGCGCGAACATCAGCACCGGCCCGATCACCCAGTTCTGGACGAGCGAGAGCAGCAGGATCCGCTTGGTGCGGAAGATCTTGCCCAGCTCCTCGTACCGGACCTTCGTGAACGGCGGATACATCATGAGGATGAGGCCGATGGCGATCGGGATCGACGTCGTCCCCACGCTCAGCCGATCCAGCGCGCGCGTGAACTGGGGCACGAAGTTGCCGAGCGCCACGCCGAGCGCCATGGCCGCGAAGATCCAGATCGTCAGGTACCGATCGAGGAACGAGAGCCTCCGGGCGATGCCAGCCGAGCTCATGTGCGGCGAGACCAGCCAGCCTTGTGGTTCGAGGCACTGGACAGCACGCCATGTACATATCACGATATCCGCATGTGGCGAAGGGCCCGATGACGTCCAGGAGCATCTTGTTTCTCTGTGTCGCCAACTCGGCGCGCAGCCAGATGGCAGAGGGTCTGGCCCGACACCTGCTCGGCCCCAGCGTCCGCGTGCAGAGCGCTGGCAGCACGCCGTCCACGTTGAGCCCCTTCGCGGTCGAGGTCATGCGGGAGATCGGCATCGATCTCACCAGCCACCGCGCGAAGTCCGTCGACACGATCGATCCGTCGACGGTCGAGACCGTGATCACGCTGTGCGCCGAGGAGGTCTGCCCGGTGTTCCTCGGGCAGGTCCGCCGGCTGCACTGGCCGATCGCGGACGCGGCGAGTGACGATCCGAGCTTGACGCGGGACGACCTCCTCGCCCGGTTCCGCACGGCCCGCGACCAGCTCCGCGGCCGGATCGACGTGCTCGCGGCGCTGCTCGAGGTTCCACCCGGCCCGCAACCCAGCGAGTTCCACGCGAGCGTGCGGGTCAAGGACCTCGCCCGGAGCACGCGCTTCTACACCTGGCTGCTCGGTGCCGCCCCCAAGGAGTGGACGCATCGGTATTCGACCTTCGTCCACCCGGCGCTCCGCACGAACTTCGTGCTCGTCGTGGCCGATGGACACGAGCTGCACCACGACACGCTCTATCACCTCGGGATCGCCGTCGCCGACAAGGCGGCGGTGATCCGCGCGTACCAGCTGGCGCGCGACGCGGGCGTCACGGTCGAGAAGCCGCCCCGGACGACCTGGCGCGGCACGCCGCTGCACGAGCTGTGGCTCGCGGATCCCGATGGCACACTCGTCGAGGTCTACGCGCGATTGACCGACGAAGAGCTCGCGCACAAGCCGGCGAACCTCGAGCCCACCCTGCTCGCATGACGCGCGCACCCTGCTCGCGGTCGTCAGCGCGACGCCCCGACCGGGATCAGGTAGAGCGGCGTCACGTCACCGGCCAGGTTCAGGGCGCGGCGGAGCTTCTCGTCCTCGAAGGCGCCGACCGGTACCGCGCCGAGCCCGAGCGCGGTCGCGGTCAACAGCGCGTTCTG
>JAGSPR010000082.1 GCA_018262455.1 Deltaproteobacteria bacterium
CCACGGCACGCTGCCGATCCTGCTCTCTCACACCCACCTCGATCACATCCAGGGGCTGCCGTTCTTCACGCCGTTCTTCATCAAGGGCAACACCATCCGGATTCTCGGCGCCAACCCGATGGCCGGCACCTCGCTCGAGGCCACGCTGCAGCAGCAGCTCGCGCCGCACTACAGCCCGCTCAACGGCCTGGAGAACCTCGCGGCCGGCGTGTCGATCGAGACGATCACCGCGGGCGACAAGCTGCAGGTCCCGGGCTTCGACGTCGTGACCGCGCCCGTGCCACATGGATCGATGTGGACGACCGCGTATCGCATCACCGCCGACGGCAAGACCGTTACCTATCTATCGGACGTCGAGTATCCAACTCCTGACGAGCCCGTCGACATCGCGCTCGCGCTCGCGCAAGATGCGGATCTCTTGATCCACGACGCGATGCACGCCGACGACGACTACGAGCAGCGCCGAGGCTGGGGCCACTCGCCTGCCCGAGCGGGGGTCGTCGTGGCCGAGCGGGCGGGCGCCAAGAAGCTCGCGCTGTTTCACCATAGCCCTGATGCGACCGACGACATGATCGATGAGGTCGTCGCGCGAACGGCTGCACGCACCGCGGTCCCGATCTTCGCGGCCGCTGAAGGGAGCTACCTCGACGTATGAAGCCGACTGCCGAAGAGCTGCGAGAGCTCGGCGAGAACTCGACCAACGTGGCCAACGCGTGGGCGGGCGCCGATAACTACCTGTCGCGTGGCCTCAAAGCGTGGACGCTCCAGACGATCGGGCGCGATCGCCAGATCGCGGTCCGTGCCGCGGTCGCCGCGTGTGACCTCGTCGTCGTGCAGTACAACCGCGACGACGAGGGGCTGCCGGCGCGCACCTACGTCGACGACATGTTCGCGGCGGTCAAGCGCTGGCTCTCCGCGCCGACGAAGGACCACGCCGAGGCCGTGCGATCCTCGCTCGACGTGACGCGCAGTGCCCACGCCTGGCAGCGCGAGCGGGATGTGATGTCGTTCTGGATCCTCGAGGCGGTGGACCACGCCTCGCTGGCTGTCTGGTCGGGCGAACGCGCTTCCTACATCGTGCCGATGGACTACGCGACCTGTGCCGCGCGTTCGGTCGCGTGCGTCCTCCATGCGATGAAGGATGGCGGCGTCGACGAAGTCGCGGCGATCGACGTGATCGTGGCCGCGGTTCGCGGTGTCGTCGGCTAGCACGCCTGGGGGTATGCAATGTTCGCCGCGGGGCGCGCGTTGATCACCCTACGAACGTGACGATGCGTGCATGGATCGGGATCGCGCTGGTGGTTGCGAGTTGCTCGAGCGCCCCGCCCGCGAGGAGCCCGCTGGCGCAGCGCGCGTTCTACTACTGGCGCACGACGTTCCGGCTGTCGCCGACGGAGCAGCGGGTGCTCGCCGACCTCCACATCCCGCGGCTCTATGTCCGGATGTTCGATGTCGAGTGGCGCGATGGCGCGCCGTCGATGATCGGCAAGATCGCGCCGGTCGACGGCCAGCAGGTCCCCGATGGCGTCGAGGTCGTGCCGGTGATCTACCTCCGCAACGAGGTGTTCCGTCAGCTCGGCGAGGCGCGGGCGGTCGAGCTGGCGCGGAGCACGTGGGGCGAGGTCGAGCAGCGCGCGAAGCTGCTCGGGTTCACGCCCCACGAGCTGCAGGTTGACTGCGACTGGACCGACACCACGCAGCGTGCGTTCTTCGCGTACCTCAAGCAGCTGCGCGCGGTCGGCGGGCCGATCGCGCTGTCCGCGACGATCCGGCTGCATCAGGTCAAGTACCGCGAGCGGACCGGGGTGCCTCCGGTCGATCGCGGCATGCTGATGTTCTACAACATGGGCAAGTTCAGCCCCGATCCCGACGCGCGTGCGATCTTCGACGCTGCGAGCGCCGAGCCGTACCTCGGTCGGATCGCCGACTATCCGCTGGCACTCGACGTGGCGCTGCCGATCTGGTCGTGGACCGTCCACGTGCGGGACGACCGGGTCGAGGGCTTGCTCCAGGCGACGGACCCCGACGAGCTGCCCTCGATCGAGTTCCTGTCCCGCGCCGGACCCGACCGGTTCGTCGCGACCCGGACGGCGTTTCTCCACGGCACGTTGCTCCGCGAAGGCGACGTGCTGAAGATCGAGCGGATGACCCCCTCCGATACCCGCGCCGCCGCGGATATGCTCTCCCCCCACCTGGCCCCCGTTGCGACCCCTCGTACGGTCTCGCTGTTCGACCTCTCCGAAAGGAACCTCAGCCGTCATGGTACCGATCAGCTCGACCAGATCTTTCGCGCGGTTCGCTAGAGGCACGCTCGTCGTGGCGGCGATCGCGTGCGGCGGCGTCGCGCTGCGCGGCGAGCAGGCGCGCGCCTGCTCGGGCTGGGAGCCCTCGATCAGCGAGCTGACGACGTTCGATCCCGACGTCCTCGACAACGCCGGGCTCGCGTTCGACCCGTTCGACTCGGGCTTCGGTGCGCCGTGCGCCGACGACTGCACGACCCAGCGGATGCTCGCCGACTGGCACGGGTACCTCAAAGCCACCGGCATGACCGACGCCGACTGGAAGAAGGTCTTGTTCGAGGCCTCGGGCCAGGACCTCATCGCGATCCGGCAGCGGCTGTCGGGCAAGGCCACGGCACCGCCGAAGGGTTACGAGCAGAGCTCGCTGTGGAAGGTGTCGGCCGGCAAGGACACGCTGCTCGCCGCCATCGGCGTGGTCGAGCTCGCTCGCAAGGTCGAGGCGTTCACCGGATTCGACCAGTACGACCAGGACGGCAACCAGAAGCTGAGGGGCCGGCCACCCGCCGAGCTGCTCGCGGCCGCGCGCAAGGCGCTCAAGAGCACGAAGGACCCGTTCCTGTCGCAACGCTACGGCTTCCTTGCCCTTCGCATCCTGTTCTACCAGCGTGACTGGAACGCGGCGGTCAGCTTCTTCGAAGGTACTCAGGCCGTGCTCGCGACGCCGTCGATCGACCTGTCGGCGCGTGCGCGCTATTACCTCGCCGGCGCGCTCGCGAAGTCGGGCAAGGCGGCCCGCGCCAACCTCGAGCTCGCGCGGGTGCACGCGAGCTATCCGCCGCTGGCCGGGGCGGCCGCACTCGACTTCCGCCCGATGGAGGACACGGACTGGCGCGAGTCACTCCGCCTGGCGAGCACCGTGCGGGAGAAGACCGAGCTGTGGCGGCTGGTCGGGATCGACAAGGACGGCCTCGTCGCGATCCAGGAGATCCTCAAGCTGGACCCGAAGTCGAATCTCGTCGGGGTGCTCATGGTGCGCGAGCTGGCGCGTGCCGAGAGCCGCGGCGTCGATGCCTGGGGCGAGGGTGCCAAACCCGATCCGAAGGACGTGGCGGCGCAGCACAAGGCGTTCGCGGCGATCGAGCAGATCGCGGTCGCGCAGGCCAAGCTGCCGGGCGCCGATCGGCCGTGGCTGATGGAGCTCATCGCCGGTCACATCGCTGCCAAGCGTGGCGACCTCGCGACCGCAAGGCCGCGGCTGCTGCGCGCGGTCTCCGGGCGGCCGGGCGACGTCCGGGTCGCGAGCCAGGCCAAGGCGAGCCTCGCGGTGGCACTGGCACTCGACTGGAAGATCAACCCGCAGAATGAAGCCGAGCTCGCGAAGTCGATGAACGACATCGACCCGGCATTCGGCCGGCTCGCGACGGTGCGCGGGGACGTCCGCGGCAAGCTCGCGAAGGCCTACGCGAAGGCCGGCAAGCTCGTCGACGCCGAGTTCCTCCAGCCGGGCACGGTCGATCCGATCGACCCCGCGACCGGGCGCGCCAAGGGCAAGCCGCGGTGGAACGATGCCGTGTTCATCAAGGAGATGATCGCGCGCACCGGGCGCACGAGCACCGAGTTCGAGCGCTTCGTGCTCCAGGGCTCGATCTCGCGTGAACATCTCGAGCAGGAACTGGCGCTCCGCTACCTGCTCGACGGCGACTTTGCCACTGCCGCGAAGACGTTCCAGACCACGAAGGCGACCTCGGATCGCCTCAGGACCGATCCGTTCGTCATCCACACCATCGACTGCCACGACTGTGATCACGACAAGTTCGAGAGTTCGAAGTGGACGCACGCGAGCATGGTGACGCGGCTCGCCGAGCTCGAGCTCAAGGCCAAGGGCGGAGGCGAGGCCGCGGCCGAGGCGGCGTTCTTGATCGGCAACGCGCTCTACAACATCACCTGGTACGGCAACGCGCGGATCGTGCTCGACGACTCGCATCAGGCCACGCGGAACGCGAGCGCGGCGCTGCAGTGGTACAAGCGCGCGTTCGATCTGACCTCGAACCGCGAGCTCAAGGCCAGGTCGGCGTTCATGGCGGCCAAGGCCGAGCTCGCCAACCTGTGGACCGCGCAAGCCGACGACCCGAGCGCGAATCCCGATCCGTATCCCACCCCGAAGACCTGGTATCCGATCGTGAAGCGCTACGCGGCCACGAAGTACTACAAGGAAGTGCTCAAGGAGTGCGGCTACTTCGCGACCTGGGCCAGCGGGAAGCCCTGACTACCCGTTCGGGAACAGCGTCCGCTCGATCAGCATCGTGAGCGCCTGCTTCGCGCGCTCGCTATCGATCGGAGGTTGCCCGACGTGACCCGCGAGCCCGTACGCGCACTGCATCGCGCTGCCGTACAGCACGTAGGCGGTGGCCTCTGGATCCGGGATCTCCGAGCGCGGCGCGATCGTTTCGATGAGCTGGGTCAGCCGCTGCACGGACGCCAGGTCGAACGCGCGACGGAGCGCGGCAACCTGGGGATCTCGCAGCGACATCTCGTTGACACTGCGCGACAGCTGCGGCCGCGACACCACGTGCTCGAACAACACGGCCACCGTGGCGGTCAGCGTCTCGTGGCGCGCGCGACCGATGAACCGCTCGGGCCCGAGACCGTCGATGGTCTCGGTGTAGGCGGCGACCATCATGCGGCGAGCGACCTCGAGATAGATCTCGTGCTTGTCGTCGAAGTAGCGGTAGAAGGTGCCAACGGAGACCCCGGCACGCTGCGAGATCTCCGGCGTCCCGACCGCGTCGTATCCGTCCGCCGAGAACAGCTCGGTCGCTGCTTCGATCAGCGCGATGTAGCTGCGACGCGACCGCTCCTGCTGGAAGTCCGGCTCGCGCGTGGCGCGTAGCAGGGTCTCGGCGGAGAGGATGGCGGCCTCAGGAAGGGTCGCCTTCGTCGTCCGCGCGCGAGACGCCATGGATCCACAATGCACTTGACGACCCCCCACGCGCCAGTTCAAAGTGAAACAACTGTCAGTTTTGGTACAGGCCGAGCCACGTCAGGAGCTTCCATGGAAACCGTCGCCGCCACGCCCGCTGCGGATGCGTCGCCCTCCGCGCCTCTCGCAGGATCATCGACCCTCGCGGGCCCGTCGATCGAGACGCTCGAGACGATTCTCGACGTCACGTACACGTGGGGATATCAGGAGACGCGCCAGAAGCTGCGAGATCTCTACGACAAGGCCGTCCGGGCCCAGTGGATCTCCGACGATGTGCTGCCCTGGAAGACCGACGTCGATCTCGCTCGTCCGACGACACCCGAGCCGCTGATGCCGCTGTTTGGCTCCGACATCTACAACAGGATGTCGCCCAAGGAGCGCCACACCGTGAACGTCGAGACGTTCGCGTGGACGCTGTCGCAGTTTCTCCACGGCGAACAGGGGGCGCTGCTGGCGACCGCGCAGCTCGTGCCCTCGGTGCAAGATCTCGACAGCAAGCTCTACGCGGCGAGCCAGGTCGTCGATGAAGCGCGCCACGTCGACGTCTACAACCGCTACCTCCACACGAAGATCGGGTTCTCGTACCCGATCAACCCGCACCTGAAGACGCTGCTCGACATGATCCTCAAGGACAGCCGATGGGACATGAAGTTCCTCGGCATGCAGATCATGGTCGAGGGGCTCGCGCTCGCCGCGTTCGGGATGATTCGCCAGAACACCGAGGAGCCACTGCTCAAGGAGCTCACCTCGTACGTCATCGGGGACGAGGCACGCCACGTCGCGTTCGGCATCCTCTCGCTGCGCGACTACTACCGCGATCAGCCCGAGTCCGTGCGGCACGAGCGCGAGGACTTCGTCTACGAGGCCGCGCGGCTGATGCGCGATCGGTTCCTGTTCCAGGAAGTCTGGGAGAAGATGGGCTTGCCCGCCAAGCAGTGCATGGACATCGCGTTGCACAACCAGGGCCAGATCATGTTCCGCCAGATGCTGTTCGCCAAGATCGTGCCGGCCATCAAGAAGCTTGGCCTGCTCTCGGAGCGCCAGCGCGTGCGGTTTGCCGAGCTCGGGATCCTCCAGTTCGAGGACTGGGTGGACCCATTCGAGGATCTCCAGAACCAGAGCCCGGTCGGCGGCGTCTCGGCCCGCCTCGCGCCCACGGCCTAGCCGCGCTATCGTGCGGGCATGTCTCGCCTCGCACTGCTCGTGTTCGGCCTCGCGTTGTCATCCGCTGCTTGCAAGAAGGCAGACAACCAGCCCGCAAAGAAGCCAGCCGCGACGACCGCGAGCGGCACCGTGGTCGATGGCGTTCGCAAGATCGCGATCGAGGCGAACAAGGAGGGCTACACGCCGGATCGGATCCCGGGGAAGCCCGGCGAGAAGCTGGTGCTCGTGTTCACCCGCACGTTCGACAGTGAGTGCATCGGCCAGCTGAAGACGCCCGAAGGCAAGCTCGTCCCGCTCCCGATGAACAAGCCGGTCGAGGTCGCGGTCACCGTGCCGGCCGACGGCGAGGTCACGTTCGCGTGCGGGATGGACATGTTCCACGGCGTCGTCGTCGCCGACAAGGCCGCGGCCCCCCCGGGCTGACGGTGGGCGTCACTTCACGCGGAAGCTGACGACGAAGCAGGCGGACCGCTCGACCCCGCCTTCCCTGTAGGGCGTGTAGCGCCAGCTGCGCATCGTGTTCGCGAGGTCCGAGGCGGCGTGGCGCTCGAGCTTCGAGATCATGTCCACAGACGTCACGCGGCCGCTCTGATCGATGCAGACCTTGGCGGCGACGATCGGCGGGACCTCGGCGCGCTTCGACTTGCCCAGCGTCGGCGCCTCGCCGAACACGCGGGTCACCGCGGTGGGCGCGATCGTGACCGGCCCTTGCTGCACGATCGCGGGTTGCGGCCTGGGCACGACCGGGGCGACGGGAGGCGGACGAGGCGGCAGCGTGATCGACGGAGCAGGGCGCGCGCTTCCACTGCCCTCGGCCATGATCGGCTCGAGCGGCGGGATGATCGCGACCGCCGGTCTGTCGGGCTGGACGATCGAATCCTGGGGAGCGGTCGATGTCCTCCGATCGGGCTGCGCCGGCGGGCGCGCGAGGCGGCTCTCGCGGTCGCGCTGCTTGTCGTCGGTCAGCGACGGGCTGAACTCGTAGTCGACGCTCGCCTCAGCGACGAGCTCGTGATGCCACACCTCGACGCCGTACTGGCGAAGCACGATCGTGTGAGGCCCGGCCTTCAGCGGCATCTTGATCGGCGTGTGCTGGGCCAGCAGCTGGCCGTCGAGGATGACCTCGAGGCCGAACGGTCGAGAGGACAGGATCAGGTTGGCATCGGAGACCGTCTGCGCGCCAATCCGATCGAGCGAGATGATCAAGTTGTAGGTCTCGTCCGGCGACAGCTCGAGCGAGGTCAGCCGCGCCTTGTAGCCGCTGGCGTGGATCTGGATCTGGTGGACCCCGGGCGGAAGCTCGATCGACCACGGGGAGCCGGCGTGCTTCTTGTCCTCGATCGTGATCTCGGCGTTCGCGGGCTCGATGGCGAACTTCAGGGTCGCGAGTCCCTTGCCTGGAGGTCGCGGCGTCACCGGCTCGCTGACCGCGGGCACCGCGTCCTTGCCACGCTGGGTGGCGTACAGCATCGCGGCCGTGCCCACCGCCCCGGCCGCGATGATGCTGGCGAGGATGACCCACGTCTTGCGTCCCGCAGGGAGCGTGACCATCGTCGGGCCGGCGCTGGGCGGGCTCGACGGTCGGTGCTGGCGAGCTGGCGGTGCGGCCGGCTCCTCGAGCGGGTCGAGCGTGGGCATCCGCGTGCGTGCTGGGGCGTGATGACCGGGCGTGGTCCTCGCGATCGGCGCCGCTTCGGCGAGGCCATCGGTGAATCGGATGACCATCCCGCCGCTCGCGTCACTGGTGACGACCACGCCGCCCGACGCGTCCGGGTCGTGAACGCGTGCGCTCGCCGCCGAGATCACGGACGGCGTCGAGCGCGGTGCCGGGCGCTCGGGGGTAGGTGCCACGACGCGGTCGGGTTTCGTGTCCCGGACGCGAGCGAGCTCGCCATGGCTCGGCTCCGAGGCGGGGATGTCGTCGTGGAGGTCGTCGGAAGCCTCGACGCGCGGTGCGGCGGCTCGGTGCTTTGCCGAGACGTCGGGCACGTCGTCGAGCACGATCGGCGTTCCATTGCCCACGATCTCGCCCCCACCCCAGGCGATCTCGACCGCCTCGTCCTCGTCTCTCGACTCGTCCTGTCGCTCCGGCCGCTCCGGGACGGGCTTGCCGGCGCGCGCGGCCACGGCGAGCTCGAACGGCTTGGAGCCGGTCTGATCGAACGTGTGCTGAGACGCGAAGCTGCCAGTCGGTGGCTCGAGCGAGAACGCCCAATCGAGCCACTGCGAGATGTCGCGATGCCCGGTCTGCAGATCGTACTGCCGGCGGATGGCAAGCAGCAGATCACGGAGCTCACGAGCTTGGCTGAACCGGTCATCGGGATTGCGGGCGAGTGCCTTGAGCACGATCGCGTCGAGCTCGGGCGGGCACGCCTGGTTGAACGTCGATGGCGGGATGATGTCGCCGCGCTGCACCTTGAGCAGCGTCTGGTACTCGTTCTTGCTCGCGAACAGCGGGCGCGCGGTCAGCAGCTCGTGGGCGATCACCCCGGCGGCGAACAGATCGCTGCGCGAATCGAGCTCCTTGCCGGAGATCGCTTCGGGCGCCATGTACGCGAGCTTGCCCTTCACTCGACCGGTCTGCGTGCGCAGCTGCGAGGACTGCGCCTTCGCGATCCCGAAGTCGATGACCTTGACGTGCCCGACCGTGGTCACCAGCAGGTTCGACGGCGAGATATCGCGATGGACCAGCTTGAGCGGCTGTCCCTTGTCATCGGTCTTCGTGTGGGCGTAGTCGAGCGCCTCGCAGAGCTGCAGCAGGAGCCCGACGGTGATGTGGATCGGGGGAGGGCCGGTGACCTTGCGCGCGTGGCGGAGGATCCGACGGATGTCTCGCCCGTCGATGTGCTCCATCGAGATGAAGTACTCGGTGCCGACCCGCCCGAGCTCGTAGATCTGGACGATGTTGACGTGGTTGAGCTGCGAGGCGAGCTTGGCCTCGCGGACGAACGACTTGATGAAGCTCGCGTCCTCGGCGAGGTGGGGCAACAGGCGCTTGAGTGCGACGATGCGCTCGAAGCCCTCGATCCCGCGCTCGAGTGCGCGATGCACCGTGGCCATGCCACCGACACCGAGCCGCTCGTACACGACGTACGGGCCAAACTGGTCTTCTGCCGCGAGGTCGACGGCCATGGGCTCTGGTAGGCAAGAGTCACACGGATCACCAGCCCGTGCATGCGAATTTTGCTCGAGGTTCGAGGCTGATCCGGGATCTAACGGCCCGCTTCTTCAGGGGTTTTGACGTCGAGCGTCAACGCGTGAATCGGGCCCTTCAGCTCGTCGGCCAGCGCGGCCATGACCAGCCGGTGACGCGCGATCAACGACTTGCCAGCGAACGCGGTCGAGATGATCTGGGCCTCCCAGTGGTCCTCGGTACCCGTCAGGTCCTTGAGCGAAACGACCGCATCGGGGAGCGAGGCACGGATCTTGGCGGTGATGGCCTCAGGCTTCACGACACGACCCCCAGCTCCTTGCCTACCGTGGCGAACGCCGCGATCGCGCGATCGATATCGTCGTCGGAGTGCGCGGCCGAGAGCTGGACGCGGATCCGGGCGGCACCCTTGGGCACGACCGGGAACGCGAACCCGATCACGTAGATGCCGTGACCGAGCAGGCGCTGCGCCATGTCCACCGCGAGCCTGGCATCTCCCAGCATCACCGGCGCGATCGGGTGGGTGCCGGGGCGGATCGCGAGGCCGGCGCGGGTGGCGCCGTCGCGGAACCGCTTCGTGTTCGCCTCGAGTCGGTCGCGCAGCGCGGTCGATTCGCTGACCAGCGCGATCGCCTCGAGCGAGCCCGCGACGATCGGCGGCGCGAGCGTGTTCGAGAACAGGTACGGGCGCGATCGGTTGCGCAGCAGGTCGATCACCTCGCGCCGCCCGGACGTGAAGCCGCCGCTGGCTCCGCCGAGGGCCTTGCCGAGCGTCGAGGTGAAGACGTCGACGCGATCGAGGCAACCGCGCAGCTCGGCCGAGCCGCGGCCGGTCTTGCCGACAAAGCCGGTGGCGTGGCTGTCGTCGACCATCACCAGCGCGCCGTACTGCTCGGCGAGATCGCAGATCGTGTCGATCCGCGCGATGTCGCCATCCATCGAGAACACGCCATCGGTGGCGACCATCCGTAGCCGCTTGCCCTGGGTCGCCTTCAGCTTCGTCTCGAGGTCGTCGAGATCGTCGTGCTCGTAGCGGTGGCGCTCGGCCTTGCACAGCCGGATGCCGTCGATGATCGAAGCGTGGTTGAGCGAGTCGGAGATGATCGCGTCGGGTTCACCGAGCAGGGTCTCGAACAGGCCACCGTTCGCGTCGAAGCACGACGAGTACAGGATCGTGTCCTCGGTCCCGAGGAACTTCGAGATGCTCGCCTCGAGCTGCTTGTGGCCGTCCTGGGTGCCGCAGATGAACCGCACGCTCGACAGGCCGTATCCGCGCTCGTCGAGTGCGCGCTTCGCGGCCGCCATCACGCGCGGGTGGCTCGACAACCCGAGGTAGTTGTTCGCGCAGAAGTTGATGACCTCCTTGCCTTCGCTGCGGATGTGCGCGGCCTGCGGCGACGTGATCGTGCGCTCGTGCTTCCACAGGCCGGCGGCCTCGATCTCGGCGAGCTGCGCGGCGAACACGGACTTCGCATGCGTGTACATGCGCCTCATGTATCACGCCAGCCCCACGTCGACCCGGCCCTCGGCGCAGGTCGTGCAAGGCCCTGCGTCAGTGCGTCGAGATGATCGCGCCGAGGTCGAGCATGCGGCGGACCCTCGGCACGAGATCATCGGTCATGCCGTCGAGGTCGTACGCCGGCTTCCAGCCCCAGTCGCGGCGGGCCGCGGAGTCATCGAGCGACTTCGGCCACGAGTCGAGGATCGCCTGGCGCCGCGGATCCGGCGAGTAGCTGAACTTCGCGTCGGGGATGACGCGCTGGACCGACCTCGCGATCTCGTCGGCGCGCGGCGAGAACGCGGCGATGTTGTAGATCGAGCGCGAGAGCCTCGCGCGATCGACCATCGCCACCTCGAGCAGCGCGCGCACGCCATCGGGCATGTACATCAGCGGGATGCGGGTGTCGGCGCGCGCGAACGCCTCGTAGCCGCCCTTGCGAACCGCGTCGACGTACATGAACAGCGCGTAGTCCGACGAGCCGCCGCCCGGCATGGCCGCGGAGATCAGGCCCGGGAACCGAACGCCGCGACAGTCGATGTCGAACTTCTTCGTGTAGTACGCGCACAGCAGCTCGCCGGCGACCTTGGTGACCCCGTACATCGTGGTCGGGTGGAGCGCGACGTCGTCGGGCGTCGGATCCGGCAGCGGGCCACTCGGTGGCGGACCGAACACCGCGATGCTCGACGTGAAGATCAGCCGCTTCACCTTCGAGCTGCGGCAGGCCTCGAGCACGTTCCAGGTGCCGGTCTGGTTGACCTCGTAGGCGAGCTTCGGATCTTTCTCGCCGCGCGCCGACAGGATCGCCGCGAGGTGGAACACGAGGTCGGGCTTGACCTTCATGAACATCGCCTCGGTGGCTGCTCCGTCGGTGACGTCGAGCCCGAGCCAGGAGGCGCCGCGTGCGTGGGCGTGGCTCGGCGGCCGCGGTGCGAGGTCGGTCGACGTGACTTCGTGTCCGGAAGCAGCGAGCGTGCCGATCAGATCGTGGCCGATCTGTCCACCCGCGCCGGTGAGGAGGATCTTCATGGTCTGGGCGCGGACTATGCCATGTCAGCGCGTCGCCACCGCGGCCGAGCTCGACCTGTCGCTCAGATCGTGATCCCGCGGGCCTCGAACCGCGGACGGAAGTCGCGGATCACCGTGCGGGCGAGGATCTCGGCGTAGTCACGCGGCGCGGCGAGGCCCCAGGCGCGGTCGGCCTCGCTGATCACGCCGTCATCGCCCGCGACCGCATCGTTTCCCGTGCCGTAGGTCGCCTCGAGCTCGCCGAGCATCGCCGGCAGCTCGGCGTGGACGCGGGCCGGGACCTGGTCATCGGGGTCGACCGAGAGCAGCCAGTCGAGCAGATCCCATCCGAAATCGCGGTGGCGGACCTCGTCGCGCAAGATGCGATCGAGCGCGGCGCGGGCGAGCGGCTGGGTGCAGTGCTCGCGGAGGTGGCGGAACAGGGGGACGGCGACCGTCTCGCCCAGGCAGAACACGCGGACGGCGACCCGCAGGATGTCGAGCTCGAGGGGCTCGTTCGATCGCCGGAGCGCGAGCTGGTCGCGTTCGATCGCGGGTGGATCGGTCCCGCCCGCGGCCGTGTAGACCTCGTGGCTCATCCTCGAATGGACGAGCTCGTCGGCGACGATCACCAGGCCGGCGTCGATGAGCTCGGGGGGCGCAGCCGCCTGGAGCAGCCAGAGCACCAGGTGCTGCGTCACGGCGGCGGAGGTGTACTCGGCCGCGATCCGGGCGCGCCACTCGTCACGCACACGGGGCGTCACGCGATCACGGCTTCGGGCACGCGACCGGCCGGGGCCGCGGAGGGTTGCACCGCGTGTTCGGCGGGCACTTCATCGGGCCGAAGTCGACCATGCATTCGGTCTGCCCTGCGCGCAGCACGATCTTCAGCGTCTCACCGTCGGCGAAGCCGTCCGGGCAGGCGTACTTGATCGGCGGGGGAGGGTTGCACGTGGGTGTGGGCTTGCCGGGCACGGCCTTGGGACACTCGACGTCGGCGATCGCGATGCAGCCGGACTGCGCCTTCATGACGGCCCAGCGTTGGTCGTAGGTCGCGGGCGCGGGCGCGGGCGCGTCCGGCGGGGGGGCGACGGGCCGTGGCGGGTTCGCGACCACCGGTGGTGCATCCGGGGCATCGGGGCCGGCGGTCGGCTCCGCGGTGGGGGCTGGCTCGGCCCGGCCCGGCTCGGGCTGCGCGATCGCCGGAGGAGGGGGAGTGGTGGTCGTCGCGCAGGCCGGGATCGTGGCGAGCGTGATGACGAACGGACTACCGAAGATGCGACGAGGCGAGCGCGCGGCCATGGTGCGGCGAGACTACCGCGTTGGCTGATCGCCGGCTGACCGATCTCGACCGCGAAACACGGCGGCCGCCCGACGATCCCACGTGCTACGCTCGCCGCCGTGGGGAGCCTGGACGCAACGTCGAGACTGGCCGCGCTCCTCGATCGCTGCGCGGCAGATGCCTCGCTCGTGACCGGCGCGCGTGCCCTCGGTGACTCGCTTGCGATCGAGGTGGGTGGCAGCCTCGCGCTCCAGTGGCGCATCACCGTCGTCCGCGCGGTGATCTCGAACCCGCCGGATGGCGATGCGGTCCGCGAGCTCTACGGCGAGCTCGTCGATCGGTACCGCAACGACCCGGCGGGCCTGGCCGCGCTCCGCCCGATCGGTGACGAGATCCGGCGGCTCGAGGCGGAGGGCTCGCTGCCCAGCGCGCTGGTCGCCCGTAGCGAGCGCCGCAAGCGGTCTTGACCGGTCAGCTGGTGGAGGGGGGCGTCGTCTTTGATCTGATCGGACTGCCGGCAGCGGATCCCCTCGGGGCAGCGAGCGTGCTATCCATGCGCGCGCTATGAGCCTGGTCGTACTCGACGAAGTCTCGCTGTTCTTCGCCGATCGGATGATCTTCGATGCCGTCTCGCTGCGCCTCGGCCACGGCGACCGCGTCGGGCTCATCGGCCCGAACGGCTCCGGCAAGACCACGCTGCTGAAGGTCATCGCCGGCGATCAGGAGGTCGATGACGGCAAAGTCACGCGCGCGAACGGCGTCCGCATCGGCTGGCTACCGCAGGAGATCTCGGTCGCGAGCGGGCGATCGCTGATCGACATGATCCTGTCGAGCGTGCCGGGACGCGCCGAGCTCGATGCCCGGCTGGCGGCTGCCGAGGCCGAGCTCGAGGCGGCGGGTGACGGCGCCGGGGTCGATGACGACCGGATGCTCGAGCTCGCGGCCGATGTCGCCGAGCTGCACGAGCGGGTCGATCACTTCGAACGGTTCTTTGGCGAACACGAAGCGCTCGCGATCCTCGCGGGCCTTGGCTTCGCGCCGGGCGAGGAGCGTCGTGACATCGGCGAGCTGTCCGGCGGCTGGAAGATGCGTGGCGTCCTCGCCGGCCTGCTGTTCCAGCGCCCGGACGTGCTGCTGCTCGACGAGCCGACCAACCACCTCGACATGCCCTCGGTCGCGTGGTTCTCCGACTTCCTCAAGAAGTGGAGCGGCTGCTTCGTCCTCATCAGCCACGACCGCGAGTTCCTCAACGAGCAGATCACGAGGGTCGTGAGCCTCGAGCTCGAAGGCCTGCGCAGCTACCCCGGCAACTACGAGAGGTATCTCGAGCAGCGCGCCGAGGAGGAGACGATCCTCGTCGGCAGGGCGAAGAACCTCGCGCGCGAGCGCGAGCGGCTCACCGGCTTCATCAACCGGTTCCGCGCCCAGGCGAACAAGGCCGCGGCGGTGCAGTCGCGCGTCAAGATGCTCGAGAAGATGGAGTCGGTCGAGACCTACCAGAAACGCAACGTCATGCGGTTCTCGTTCCCTCCGACTTCGCGCACGGCGTCCGAGGTGATCAAGGTCGAGGGCCTGAAGAAGGCGTACGGCGAGCACGTCGTGTTCCCCGGCATCGATCTCACGGTCCGGCGCGGCGAGAAGATCGGCATCATCGGCGTCAACGGCGCGGGCAAGACCACGCTGTTGCGCATGCTCGCCGGCGAGTTGCCGCACGACGCGGGCACGATCAAGCTCGGCAGCGGGGTCGAGGTCGGCTACTACGCGCAGCACCACGCCGACACCCTCGATCTCGGCTCGACCGTCTACGAGGTGGTGCAGCGGGCTTCGCCCGACACGCCCCCGGCGCGCGTCCGCTCGATCCTCGGCGCGTTCATGTTCTCGGGCGACGACACCGACAAGCCGGTCAAGGTCCTGTCGGGTGGCGAGAAGGCCCGCGTGGCGCTCGCCCGCCTGCTCGTCAAGCCGGGCAACCTGATGCTGATGGACGAGCCGACGAACCACCTCGATCTCGCCTCGTCCGAGAGTCTCACCGCCTCGCTCGCCACGTACGACGGTACGCTCGTGTTCGTCAGTCACAACCGGAGCCTCATCCGCAACCTCGCGACCAGGATCTGGAACGTCGAGGATCAGCGGGTCGAGACCTATCCCGGCACGCTCGACGAGTACCTGTACTCGATGGCGCAGCGCCGCATCGGGGTCGCCGCCGCCGATGGCATCACGGCGCCGCGCCGCGATGCGCGGGGAGCGGTCCCGGTCAAGGCGCCGGCCTCGCGTGATGACGACAAGGTCCGCAAGCGCCGCGAGGCCGAGACGCGCAACGCTCGCCGCGCCAAGCTGGGACCTCTCGAGAAGCAGGTCGTGCAGCTCGAGGAGCGGATCGGCGTGCTCGAAGCCGAGCAGAAGACGCGGTCGGCAGAGCTTGCCGATCCAGCCGTCTACGACGATGCCCCGCGCCGCAACAAGCTGCTCGCCGACTACCAGTCCGCGCAGGACAAGCTCGACGAGCTCAACCCGCGCTGGGAGAAGTCGATGGCAGACCTCGAGAAGGTCAAGACCGAGCTTGCCGCCGACGATGCGTGATCTGGTTCCGTCCCAAGTCTTTGCCGAGTCGTTGTAAGCTGAACCGTGGATCTCAGCGGGCAAACCATCGACGGGAAGTACCAGCTTGTCTCGATCGCGGGCGAGGGAGGGATGGCCACGGTCTACAAGGCCGTGGTGCGTGGGGCCGCAGGATTTCAGCGCACGGTCGCGGTCAAGCACATCAAGCCCGAGTACCGCGCGATCAAGAACTACATCGACATGTTCATCGAGGAGGCGCGCGTCGGCAGCGAGCTCGCCCACCCGAACATCGTCCAGGTGCATGACTTCGTCAGCGAGTCCGGCAGCTACTACCTCGTCATGGAGTGGGTCGACGGGATCGATGTCGGCGGCTTCATCAAGGCGTATCGCGACAGCGGGTCACACGTGCCGTGGACCCTCGCGGTGGCGATCGGGATCGGGACGCTGCGAGGGCTCGGCGCAGCCCACGATCGCGTCGCCCCGGACGGCACGCCGGCACCGGTGATCCATCGCGATGTCTCGCCTCACAACGTGATGCTCGGTACCAATGGTGCCGTCAAGCTGTCCGACTTCGGCCTCGCGCGCGCACGGGATCGTGCGGCGAGCCTCACCGCCCCCGGCACCGTGAAGGGCAAGCTGTCCTACCTCGCGCCCGAGGTCACGTTCGGCAAGTCGAACAGCGTGCAGTCGGATCTGTTCGGCGTCGGCAGCGTGATCTGGGAGACCCTCAGCGGCGAGCGCCTGTTCGATGGCAAGACCGACGTCGAGATCTTCAAGAAGATCCGCGCCTGCCAGGTGCCGCCGATCTCCGAGCGCCGTCCCGACGTGCCGGCGTCGCTCGCGGCCGTGCTCGACGTCGGCCTCGCGGCGGATCCGGCGAATCGCTACGCCACCGCCGACGAGTTCGCGCAGGCACTCGGCCAGGTGATGAAGCAGGCGATCGGGGTCAACACCCCGAGCGCGCTCGGCGGTGCGGTGGCCGAGGCGCGGCGCCGGCTCGGAACCGACTCCAGCGACGATCTCTCGACCGCCGCGCACGAGGCGCGCTCGCAGTCGATCGAGGTCGAGTTCTCGAGCGTGGACGCCGTGACCACGCCCAGGATCAATCGCCCACCAGCCCCGCCCGACAAGAAGCGATAGCGGTCAGCTGCTCGCGGCCTCGACGGCCTTGACCTGGAAGACGCTGCGGTCTTCGAGCCTCATCGCGGTGAGCGACTTGCCCCACACGCAGCCGGTATCGAGCGCGATGTGACGTGGGCCGATGTCGAGCCCGAGCGCCGCCCAGTGACCGAACACGGCGGTGTGGGTCGTCGCCCACGCGGGCTGCGGCAACGCGAACCACGGGACGCAGCCCGCCGGCGCCTGCGCGGGCGGGCCGTCGAAGTCGGGCTCGAGGCGACCATCGGCGCGGCAGGTTCGTGCCCGCACGAGGTAGGCGAGGATCGCTCGCCAGCGATCGCCGCCGCCGAGGCGCTCATGCCACCGCGGCGGCGCGCCATGATTGGCGACCTGGCCGAGAAAGGCGCGCCAGCCCGGGCCGCGGAGCTCGTGCTCGATCTCGCGGGCGCGGGCCAGCGCGTCGTCGGCGGTCCACTGCGGGTGGAGGCCGGCGTGAACCAGCAGGTGGGCATCCTCCGCGTGGACGAGCGGGCGCGCGCGGAGCCAGTCGATCAGGCGATCGCAGTCGGGCGCGGCGAGCACGTCATCGAGCGTGTCGCGCTGCTTCTCGCCGGCCACTCCAGCCGCCCGCGCGAGCAGGTGGAGGTCGTGGTTGCCCAGCACGCAGGTGATGCTCGCGTCATGGTCGCGCGCCCACCGCAACACGTCGAGCGAGCGGGGGCCGCGGTTGACGAGGTCCCCAACGAGCCACAGCTGATCGCGGGACGGTGCGTAGTCGACGAGTGCGAGCAGGCGCTGGAGGCTCGCCATGCAGCCCTGCACGTCACCGATCGCGTAGCGCGTCACACTTCTTGGTACCACGTGCCTCGGACGCCAGGCACGCCTCCCTGGACGCTCGGCGCTCAGGGAGCGAGCTGGATCTGGTGCAGTTCCCGGAACCCTGACATCGCGATCAGGGTGCTTGGTCCGTGGGAGTTGGTCAGGTTCACCGCGTTTCGCGATCTGGGTGTCGTGGTCGGCCTCGCGTGTCGCAAGCAGATCACGCGGTTGCGCGAGCCCGCAGCTTGCAGCACGCGATGCATGCGAACCATCATCGTGCTCCTCCTTGTCGCCTTCGTGGGTCCTGCACGAGCCGACGGTCCATGGCGCGCGGGCGCAGCGGGCGTGTCCCGCGTCGATTCGTCAGGCGATGGGGGGCTGGGGTTCGCGCTGCACCTGCTCAAGGACCGCGGCTCGAGCTCCGCCCTCGGGCTCGGGCTCGAGCAAACCTGGTTGTCCCGGAGCGACTCGCCGGAGCTCGGCGTTCGCCAGCTCGACCTTCAGGCGC
This sequence comes from Deltaproteobacteria bacterium, assembly GCA_018262455.1. The sequence goes on from JAGSPR010000082.1 coordinate 18,329, forward strand.
TCGCACGGTTCGGTCGTCCGTTCGCGTTCGAGCTCGGAGCCGGACTGGCGTTCTATCACGGCCGCGTCGACATCCCCGAGATGGAGGGTTGCTTCGGATGTGGCAAGTACAGCGATACGACGCTGGCTCCCCTGGTTCGCGGCGGTGTGGTGTGGTCACAGCCGATCGGTCATCAGCTCGTGTTGGAGGTGGGCGTCCGGCTCATCGTGACCCACGTGCTCCTGACCAAGACC
>JAGSPR010000673.1 GCA_018262455.1 Deltaproteobacteria bacterium
GCGCTCGGGCCGAGGCACCCAGACGTTGCCACCCTGCTGAACGCGATGGGGTCTATCCAGAACAATCAGGGCAAGTTCGCCGACGCGCTGGGTTCGATCGATCGCGCGATCTCGATCGCCAGACCTGCGCTCGGGTCGCGCCATCCCGACGTGGGCCGGTTCTCGCTCGGGCGCGGCCTCGCGCTGACGTCGCTCGGGCGCTACGACGACGCGCTCGTCGCGCTCGGTGAGGCGATCTCGATCCTCGACCGGGACGGCGGCAACCGTCTGCTGGTCAGCGAGGCGCTGCTCGGGAGAGGGGACGCCGAGCGCGGCCTGCGGCGAGATGTCGACGCCCTCGCGAGCTACCAACGTGCCCTCATGATGCGCGAAGCTGATTTCGGCCACGACAGCGAAGCCGTCGCGAGCGTGCTCGAGAGCCTGGGTAGCCTGTACAGCGATGGCCGGCGATACGCCGACGCGCTCGTCCAGTTTCGCGCCGCGCTCGCGATCCGAGAGAAAGTCGACGTGGCCGGCTACTTCGAGACCGCCTACGCGCTCGCCGGGATCGGCGAGGCCGAGCTGCACCTCGGCCACGCAAGGTCGGCCGTGGCCCCGCTGCGCAAGGCGGTCGAGCTCCTTGCCGGCCATGACGGCGATCCGCCGACCCTCGCGACGATGCGGTTCTCGCTCGCCGCCGCGCTCTGGGATGCCGGGGAGGACAAGGCCGAGGCCCGAGCGCTCGCCGCCGCCGCCGAGGCCGTGCTGGCGACCGCCGGTCCGGTGCACGCGCAGTCGCTCGACCAGGTGCGGAAGTGGAAGCGCGGCCACTAACCCCAGGGCTAGAAGAAGGTGGCCGGGCGAGCTACTTGCCGCCGAGCAGCGGCGCCAAGCACTTGCCGGCGCTCTCCATGATCTCCATGAGCGCCTTGCCGTCCGCCTCGCTTGGCTCACCACCCTTGGCGAGCTCCGTCATCGCGTCGTCCAGCTTCTTGTTGACTGCTTCGGCACATGCCTTGTTGGTGCAGACGCACGCTTCGTCCTTGAGCTTCTTGAGTCCACTCACGCCGCCTTTGCTGCAACCAGCAACCGCAACACAGAGCGCGAGACCAACGAGAGTCGTCTTGATGTTCGTCATGTTTTGAGAAGAGACGGAGCTCGAGGTCTCGTTTTGCGAAGTTTCTACCGCACCAGGCGCTCCCGGCTTGCACAAGCTGGCCGCGCATGACGACGACGCCAACGTGGTGGACGGTTGGGTCTCCCGGACCTGGGGCGGCACGATCACGTCGGTCCTCCGTGTGCGCGCGAAGAAAGATCGCAAATCCGTGTCGGCAGCTCCGTCTCGCCAACAACCCCATGCAGCACGCCGGCACGATCACCACCATCCCATTCGCGCGCCCCTCCTGGGTGTCAAACCTGAGGCACTGGTGCTGTGCGCTCGCCCTCGCGTCCGTTGCGACGGGGTGCGGGATCGTGAAGGTCTCGGGGCTGCCCGGCGGTACGAGTGGTTCGCGTAGCTCGACGGCACAGGGTGCGGCCAACGGTCCGGCCGCAGGGCAGGCGGCCAGCGGCGCGACCAGCCCTGCCGCCGCGAGCGGGCCGAGCGCGAAGCCCGATGACGCACTGGTCAAGATCTACCGCGCGATGACGTGGAAGAACCTTCAGGGCAGGAGCTGGACCGAGATCTTCAACAGCGAGACCATTCCGACGTCGACGATCTACGATCGCGGGAACCCCGATCCCGGCTGGATCTTGGTCTGGTCGGACAAGGGCAGCGACGTCGACAACGCGAAGGCCGTCATCCAGGCTGCGGCAAATCGCACCTGGCAGCCACAGTGCTTCGAGGACTACGCAGACTACCGAGCGGGATGGGCCAAGCTCGATGCGCAGTATCGCCCCGAGCTCGACGAGCTGCGCAAGGCTGGCGGCAACTACTACGGCCGCGCGACCGGGCTGGTGTCGCTGATGGCAAAGGTGGTCAGCGCCTCGCGGCAGGCCAAGTTGGCGCTCCCCGCGGAGCACCCCACGGGGCGGGTCGGGCTGCCCTATGAGATCGTGAAGGCGCTCTTCGACCTGCACCGCGAGACCCGGCGCGCGTTCCGAACCGCGGATTACTTGTCCGCGGTCCGCGACGTCATCCCCGGGTACGCGAAGTGGGGACGGGCCTGGTCGAGCGACGACGCGTACGAGCGCGACGTGTTCTGTGCGAAGGCCGAACGCTACGGCACGCATCGCACGCCCAAGCTCTACAACCTGATCGATCCGGATGCCCCCGACGCCGTGCGCGTCCGCTGGCCGGTCGCGCCGGATCGGATCAACGCGCTCGACATCAAGCTGGCAGCCGCGAGTGCGCTGGCACAGCAGGCGATCTCGTCCGAGCTACCCAGCGTCCCGAAACTTGGCCCCGACAAGCTGGAGTTCGCCACGACGGAGCCCAAGCTGGTCACCGTCCACGGATTCGAAGTCGTGGCCGTCAACACGCACCCTGGTCGCACGGTCCTTGTCACCCGGTGGCACGACGAGGAGCCAACCAGCTATGACTGCCGGCGCACCAACCGCGTCCTCAAGGTCGATGACAACGGCAACTTGATCTACGAGAACATCTGTAAGTTCGGAAAGTTTGAGGATGATCAGATCGCCGAGGTGACGTTCACGGATCTCCCGGATGCGTTGACCCTTCAGAAGGGCGACCTCGTCTGGTACTACGCCGACCTCCAGACGTCCCGGAGCAAGACCGTCAACGGTTCGAAGGCGCACACGGTGATCCGCCACGACTACACCCTCACGGGGCGTCACCTGGAGAGAGTCGAGCGGAACAAGCAGGCCGTGTTCTCGTATTGAGGCACACCCGAGTGGTGCTGGGAGCGTCGCGATAGCGGTGCTCGTCACACGCCGGGCCTGCTCCGGGTCGACTTGCTCGGCAGCGTCGACCGGCTATCCCACCGAAGGCTCCTTCCTCCCCGGGGTGGCCGTCACCATCAAGCGCGAGCTCGAGCGGTCGACGTCAGCCGGTGGGGTTCGACAAACATCTCCCGCCGTGTCAGCACCTCGTCCGGACGATGCGTGCGCGCCACGGCAGCGCCAGCCACGAGCTGACTTGCCGTGAGGATCAGGCAAGCGAGGCTCGTTGCGCTCATGCAGTGGTCGTCTCCAGCA
>JAGSPR010000006.1 GCA_018262455.1 Deltaproteobacteria bacterium
GCGAGGTCGGACGCGAAGAACAGCGTTGCGCCGACCCCGAGATACAGGCAGCGCGGCCAGGGCAGCGCATGCCCGCGGTTCGCGGCGAGCGCGGCGATCACCATCGTGATGATCGTCGCGACGTACAGGATCACCGGCACGCGCAGCGAGCCGAGCCGTCGCCACAGCACGGCGAGGGCAAGGGCGCCGGCGCCCAGCGGTAACAGCGCGGTGAGGCCGGCGTCTGCGTACCAGCGCTCCACCGGCTCGATCTGCGCGATCCCGACGACGTAGGCGAGGTGGCCGAGCAGGAACGCGACGAGCCCTGCGAGGAACGCCCGCTTGCTCCGCCCCAGGAGCGCGGCGTCTCCGATCGCGCCGAGCACCAGCCCGCCGAACATCCAGCGCGTGAACGCCGACGACCCGCCCGCGAGCGCGAGCGCGCCGATCGTCACGAACGCCGCGGACGCGACGAGCTTGGCGGCGATGCGCAGCCGGGCAAGGCCGCGTGACTCCGCGAACACGAGCACTCCGCAGGCGACGCCGCACCCGATGGCCGCGACGACGCTCAGTAGCATGCGATCACTTCGCGAGCTCGCGGGCCACGAGCTCGAGCCGGTCCTGGCCCCAGAACAGCTCCTCGCCCACGACGAACGTCGGCACGCCGAACACGCCGGCAGCCCGCGCCGCCGCCGTGTTGGCGGCGAGCTCGGCCTTGATCGCCGGCGTCTGCGTCTGCTCGAGCCAGGCGGGCGGGAAGCCCTCGCGCACCAGCAGCTCACGGAGCGTCTGGTCATCGGCGAGATCGCGCTGCTCGGCCCACATCGCGCGGCCGAGCGCGATCGCCATCGCGATCCCGGGCTCGAACCCGCGAGCAGCCGCGAGCAACGCCAGCCGCTGGGCCGTGACGGTGCGCTGCGGGAACCGGGTGGGCTGGTCGAACGGCACTCCCCACCACCGCGCCCAGCGCGCCATGTCGAGCATGACGTACCGCGCCTTGGCCGGCGGGAACGTGAGCAGCGGCACGTCGGCCTGGCCGATCTCGCGGAACAGCGCGCCGAGCAGGATCGGCACCAGGCGCGGCTTCACACCCATCGCCGCGAGCGCCGGCAGCTGGGTGAGCCCGAGGTACGCGAACGGGCTCGCGACATCGAAGTAGACGTCGACGGTGGCGCCAGGACGGGCTCGCCCGGTCGTCACCAGCGGCCGCGGCCCGCCAGGAGGTGGCCCTGCCTCGGGATCCCAGCCAGCGAGCGCCGCCTCGAGCCATGAGAACCGGTCCTGGCCCCAGATCAGCAACGGGTCGGGCCGGCGGAGGATCCAGGCCGGGGCGCCGAACACCCCGAGCGCGATCGCCTCGTCGGTCCGGCGATGCAGTTCTTGCTTGATGACGTCCGACGAGCCGTGCTCGAGCGCTCGCGTGACCTCGTCGTCGGGGATGCCCGTGAGCCGCAGGGTCGCTGCGATCACCTCGTCCGCGGTGACGTCCTCGCCACGCTGCCAGTAGGCGGCGTAGAGCGCCTCGATCGCGGCGGGCCACCGGGAGTGGGGCAGAGCGAGCAGCACCCGCAGCGCGCGGACCGTCCGCATGGGATGGCTCGCCGGGATCCGGAACGGCTCGCCGAACAGGTCGGCCCATCGCTGCATGTCGAGCAGGTTGTGGCGGGCCTTCGCGGCCGAGAGCGTCGCCATCGGCCCCGCCCCAGCGCCGGTGCCACGGAACACGCCTCCGAGGAGCATCGGTCGCCAGTCGATCGGGACGCCCAGCCGCGCGGCTCGCCGTGACGCGAGGTAGGCGTAAGGGCACGAGAAGTCGAACCAGAGCTCGAGCACGGGGGCCAGTCTGCCGGAGCGGCGATCCACGCACCACCGGGATCACTCGATCCGCGCAGCCCGACACCAAAGGTGCGCCGAAGATGACGATCGATGGGCGATCACGGGACCTTGGCCTTTCCCCGCCAGAGCACCGGCGTGTAGACTCACGTCGTTCGACATGGCCAAGCTGGTCGACGGGTTCAAAGACGGGCGCCCCGAGCTCGGGCGCCGGACGTTCCTGGTACCCGAGAACCACGCCGAAGTGCTCGCGTTGCTCTATCACGAGCAGACGGGCATCGTGGGTGGCCTCCCGGTCGGGCCGGTGACCACCGATCCATTCGGTGCCCACGGCATCAGGATGTATCCCGATCAGGATCCGGTCGTGCTCGAGGAGACCCGCCGCTACTTCGAGAAGCTCGCGGAGCGATTCAGCAATGATCTCCCCAAGGCATAGCTGCCTCGTCTTTTGGTGCCTCGTCTGGTAGGTTCCCGCGCGTGAGTGATTCGAGTGCCGCTGGAAGGCCAGCGGCCGTGGCCCTTGGGGGGTGTGGAGCGGTGATCGTCGCGGTCCTGGCAGCGTGCAGTGGGACGCAAACGACGACTGACACGGGGTGCTCCAAGGACACCGACTGTCGAGCGCCGCGGGTGTGCGAACAGAGCATCTGTGTCGAGCCTCACCCGGCCGCCGCCACCGGCGCCCCAGGTTCGAGCTCGCCAGGTCCCAGCTCGCAGGCCGGCTCGCCGACCCGGGTCCAGGGATCCCCGCCGTTTGCGATGTTCGGTGGCGATGCCCGACACACGGGGCGCCGCGGTGGGCCCGCACCGGCGAAGGCTCCCAAGGAGCTGTGGAAGGTTGCCGTGGGGGGCGTGGTCGTGGGCTCGCCGACGATCGGCCCGGACGGCACGATCTACCTCGGCTCGGATGACGATCACCTCTACGCCGTGACGTCCGCTGGCTCGCTCAAGTGGAAGCTCCGGCTCGGCGCGTGCGATCCGAAGGGCTTTGGACCCGAGTCGTCGCGCTGCGATGTCGATGGCGGCCCCACGATCGGTCCCGATGGCACGATCTACGTCGGCGGCGATGGCATCCAGGCCGTGTGGCCCGATGGCACGCTGCGCTGGAAGCTCGCGACCGCCGAGCACGTGGCCTCGACGCCCGCGCTCGACAAGGCGGGGATCGTCTACGCCGGCAGCCAGGACGACGCGCTCTACGCGGTGTCACCCGACGGCAGCAAGCGCTGGGAGATCCGCACCGGCGACGACGTCGATGCGCCACCGGCGATCGGCAGCGACGGCACGATCTACGTCGGCAGCGATGACAAGTCGCTTTACGCGATCAGCCCGAGCGGAACGGTGGTGTGGAAGACCGTCGTCGGCGGACCCGTCCGCGGCGGGGCTGCGCTCGGGGCGGACGGCACGATCTACGTCGGCTCGCTCGATGGCTCGCTGTACGCGATCGCTCCCGGCGGCCAGGTGAAGTGGAAGGTCGCGGCGGCCGACAAGATCGTCGGGACCCCGGCGGTCGCCACCAACGGCACGATCCTCGTCGGCTCCGAGGATGAACATCTCTATGCGATCTCGCCCGACGGCACGCTCCTGTGGCTGCTCGCGCTGGAAGCGGATATCGATTCGACTCCAGCGATCGCGAGCGACGGGACGATCTACGTCGCCGGCGACGACGCGCACCTTCATGCATTTCGCTGACGCGAAGTGTGACCGATTAGTAAGAAAGACCAGACCATGATCATGTTGGAACGACAGGCGGTCCTCGACTGCCTGTCTCGCCTGGTGACACCAGGCATCAAGTTGACCGCGCTCGCCGATGAGCTCGGCGTGCGCAAGCACGAGTACACGGAGCTCCGCTCCATCCTGTTCGACCTCGTCGAGGAGGGCATCGTGCATGTCCTCAGTGGCGGCGCGTTCGCGCTCGCCCCGTCCGGGCGCCCGAGCGATCCGCGCGGCAAGCCGAGCCCCGATCCGCGCCTGGCCAAGCCAGCGCCCGCGGCCAAGAAGCCGGTCGCGGCGACCCACGCTCCCAAGCGGGCGGCATTGCCATGGAGCCCGCCGCCAGCGCCTCACCGGACGACTCTCCGCGCACACCCGCCGAAGCAGTCGGAGGCCGAGTACGATCCCGAGACCGGCGAGGTCCGCGTGGTCGCGGCGGTCGGGGGGGAACGCGCCGCAGCCCGCCCCGCGAAAGACGATCGCGTGATCGGGCGGATCACCGTGCACCCCGCCGGGTACGGGTTCGTCCAGACCGAGGGGAGCGAGACCGTGTTCGTGCCCGCGAAATACCGCGGGCTGTCGCTCGATGGCGATCGCGTGGCGGTCGAGACCTGGCCCGGCGTGCGTGGCACCGAAGGCCGCGTCGTCGAGGTGCTCGCGCGCGGTCGGGCCCGGCTGACCGGCATCCTGCGCCGCGTCGGCCGTGCCGTGTACCTCGAGCCCGACGATCCGCGGATCGCCGCCGACTACGGCAGGGTCGGGGTCGACGACGCGCCGTCGGGCAAAGACGGCGACGCGATCGTGCTCGAGATCACTCGCTACCCCGATGCGTTCCGGCGCGAGCTCGCGGGCAAGCTGCTCAAGGTGCTCGGCGATCCGGAAGATCCGCGCACCGAGATCGAGAAGATCCTCGCGTGCGGGATGATGCCGATCGAGTTTCCCGACGAGGCGATCGCGCAAGCGAAGGCGACGCCGCAGGAGCTCGGCCCGAGCGATCTCGCCGATCGCATCGACCTCCGCGACCGCCGGTTTGCGACGATCGATCCCGAGACCGCGCGTGACTTCGACGATGCGCTCTGCATCGAGGATGGTCCGCACGGAGGGCCGCGCGTGTGGGTCGCGGTGGCCGATGTCTCGCACTACGTCCGGTGGGACGACGCGCTCGATCAGGAGGCGACGCTCCGCGGCGTCTCCGTGTACCTGCCGGATCGCGTGATCCCGATGTTGCCGCACCAGCTGTCGGCGAACATCTGCTCGTTGAACCCACTCGTCGATCGCTGCGCCATGGTGGTGCGCCTCGATTACGCGAACGACGGCGAGTTGCTCGACGTCGGCTACGCCGCGGCCGTGATCAAGAGCAAGGCGAGGCTCGACTATCCGGGTGTCGCGGCCGCGCTCGAAGGCGACTTCCGCGGGCGCCGCGAGGAGTACCGTCACTGGTCGACCGAGTTGAACCGGCTCAACGATCTCGCGCGGATCCTGCGCAAGAAGCGCCAGGCCCGCGGCGCGCTCGAGCTCGAGATCGCCGAGCCCAAGGTGGTACTCGATGCCGACGATCCTCGGCTCGTGCGAGACGTCGTCAAGGCGAAGGGCGATCCTGCGGTGAAGCAGGCGTACCAGCTCGTCGAGGAGTACATGATCGCCGCGAACGAGGCGGTCGGCGCCTTCTTCCGCCGGCGTAACGCACCGACGGTGTGGCGCGTCCACGCCCCCCCGAAGGCCGATCGCGTCGCCCAGCTCGCCGAGCTGCTCGAGGCGTACGGGATCGTGGTCGACGTCGAGGAGGCCGTGACACCCCTCGGGATGAAGAAGGTCCTCGATCAGATCGCCGACAAGGCCGGCGCCCAGGCGCTGACGTTTCTCGTCCTGCGCACGCTGACGCAGGCCGTCTGGGACACGGTGCCGGTCGGCCACTTCGGCCTGGCCTCGGCCGACTACCTGCACTTCACGTCGCCGATCCGTCGCTACCCGGATCTGCTCGTGCACCGGTTGCTCAAGTTCCACCTCCATCGCGACGGTGCGCCGTCCGGCGGCGGTTACTCGAAGCCACCACCCGAGATCGAGACCTTGTCCGAGCTCGCGCGGGCGTCGAGCACGCACGAGCGCCGCGCCATGGAGGCCGAGCGCGAGGCGGTCTCGATGTACCGCGCCTACCTCATGCGCGATCAGGTCGGAGAGCAGTTCGAAGGCACGGTCTCCGCGGTCACCAGCTTCGGCGCGTTCGTCGAGATCGAGGAGCCGTTCGTCGAGGGCCTCATCAAGCTCGACACCCTGGGTGACGAGCCATGGGACTACGACCAGATCCACATGCGGCTGACCGGCCGCAAGACTGGCAAGATGATCGAGCTCGGGGACAAGGTCACTGTCGAGATCGTCAACGTCTCGGTCATTCGGCGCCGGATCGATTTCAATCTGCTCGGCACGAGGCACCAGGGCACGAGGCCGTCCACCCCGCCTCCGCGCCCCAGCGGGAAGGAAGCTCCGAAGCAGGGCCAGCGCGTGGGGATCGCGAAGGCGCGCAAGGCGGGCCGTGAGGTCGAGCGCGCGACGCGAGGCCAGGTCGAGCGAGGCGCTGCACCACGCCGTGGTGCGTCGGCGGGCGGCAAGCTGCAGCTCGGGGTCTCGCACCGCGGCATGCGCGATCGCGACGCGGCCGCCGGCGGCGGCGGGGGCGGCGGCGGGGCGGGCAAACGCAAGGGCAAGGGCAAGCCCGCGGGCAAGAAGCGCCGCTGATCACTGCTTCGTCGCGAGCGCCTCGAGCAGCTTGCGCCGCGTGATCGGCTTGGCCACGAGGGCGCGCACGCCGAGCTCGCGGGCGCGTCGGCGGTGCTCGGGGTTGGCACGCGAGGTGATGATGATGATCGGCGTGGTCTGGAAGCGCTCGTCCTTGCGGAGCCGTGCGATCAGATCGAACCCGTCGACCTCGGGCATCTCGAGGTCGGTCACGATGAGATCGTAGCGCAGCTGCCGCGTCATCTGGAGCGCGCGCGCGCCATCCTCGGCGACGTCGACGATCCAGCCTTCCCGTCCGAGCATGCTGGTCATCGCCTCGCGGATCGCGCGGGAGTCGTCGACGACGAGGGCGCGGCCGGCGAGGACCATCGGCGCGGAGCCCGGATCGGCGAGCGAGGTAGTGGGTGCATCGGGATGAGCGCGACGCACGAGCTGCGCGGGATCGAGGATCAACTGGACCTTGCCCGAGCCGCTGATCGTGGCGCCGGCGTACAGGGTGAGCGGAGCGAGCAGCGGGCCAAGGGGCTTGATGATGATCTCGCGCGGCCCGACGATCTTGTCGACGGTGCAGACGAGTGACTTGCCCGCGAACGACACGACGACGCCGGGCCGGCGGTCGCTGCCGAGGCCGTGTCCCAGCAGCAGCTCGAGCCGGAGCACGGGGAGGAGCTCGTGCCGGACGATCTTGGTCGTGGCGCCCGCATCGACGAGCGTCGTGTCGACGACGTGGACGTTGGGGATCGCGTAGACCTGCCCGCCAACCTTGAACAGCATCGCGTGGGCGAGCGCGGTCGAGAGTGGTAGCCGCAAGCTGAACGTGGTGCCTCGGCCGGGCGTCGACGAGACCTCGACCTCGCCGCCGAGCTTGGCCACGGTCTGCCGCACCAGGCCCAAGCCGATCCCGCGGCCGGCGAGCTCGTCGGCGTCACCGCGGACCGACAGGCCGGTCCCGAGCAGCGCATCGAGGATCTCGGCGTCGTCGGCGAGCTGCGCGCGCGCCGCGGACCATTGTCCGGTGGTGACGAGCCGGCCACGCAGCGCGGCGGTATCGATGCCTCGGCCGTCGTCGGACAGCTCGAGCACGAGGAGGTTGCCATCCTGACGCGCGCGGATCGTGACCGTGCCCGTGACCGGCTTGCCGCGGCCGACGCGTTCCTCGGGAGGCTCGATGCCATGCGCCACCGCGTTGCGCAGCAGCTGCGTGATCGGATCGACGAGCTGCTCGGCGACCGCCTTGTCGAACTCGGTATCTTCGCCGATCGTGCGGAGCTCGACGCGCACGCCGGTCGCGCGGCGCAGCGCCCGCAACGTACGGGCTGCGTGGGTCATGAGGCTCCGCGCGGATTCCATGCGGATCTGCGTCAGGCCGCGCTGGAGCTCGCCGATCGTGTTGCGCAGCGCCTCGATCTCATCGAGCAGTGCAGCCGTGGTCTGCGCGAGCAGGGCGGCCTGACCGGCGAGGTCGGCTTCGGTCGCGACGAGCGTGGAGCGCGAGGGCACGCCGGTGTCGCCGAGCGCGTCGTGCAGCGTCTGGCGGGTCCGGGCCAGATCGCGCGACAGCGTGCGCAGGAGCTGGACGCGACGCTCGATGCGCGTGCGGTCGAACAGCAGCTCGCCGGCGCTCGACATCAGGCCATCGATCCGCTGGGGCTCGACCCGGAGCCATGCCTTGGGTTCGGGCACCGCGAGCCCCTCGGCGACGGGATCGAGCACCGGCTCCGGCGGGGGCTCCACGAACGGCGGCGGCTGCGACTCGGGTCGGCGATCCGGTCGCGCGATCTGATCGATCTGGTCGAGGATCCGCGCCGCGAGCGCGTCGGCCGCAGGCTCGCCGGCAACGTCGAAGTACGCTCGGATCCCATCGGTGATCTCGACCAGCTCGTCGGCGGTCGCCGGGGTCCACGGGATGGCATCGCGCCCGAGCGCCGCGAACGCGCTCTCGAGCCGGTGCGAGAGGTCGACGATGGCGGGCAAGCCCACGGTGCCTGCCGCGCCCTTGAGCGTGTGGGTCACCCGCATCATCTCGGTCAAGGCATCGCTCGAGGGCCTGGTGGAGCCCGCCGCGAGGACCCGCGCCGTCACCACGTCGAGCGCATCCTGCGCCTCGGTGCGGAACAGCTGGCGCAGCATCGCCAGCTCCTCGGGATCGAAGTCGAGCTCGCCCTCGGTCATGCCAGCGGCTCGGTGATCGTGGCGCCGGCGGACCCCACCAGCTCGAGGGCATGGCGCACGAGGCTCGTCGGATCGAGCAGCCGGAGCGGTCGGCCCGAAGCGTCGATCAGCGCGCCATCGCTCTCGTGCAGCGAGGCGACGTGATCGACCTGATCGACCCGCAGCGCGCAGATCAGCCCCTCCTCGGTCTCGAGCACCAGCGCGCCATCGCCCTGGCGGGCCGGCGGCCCGGGAGGCCCGCCGAGCAGTACCGCGACATCGAGGACCGGCAGGATTGCACCATGCAGGTTGCACACCCCGCCGAGCGCGCTCGGGGCGGTCGGAACCCCGGTCACGAAGCCGAGGCTGACGACCTCGCGTACCCAGCGCAGCTCGACGGCGTACCGCACGCCACCGATCGTGAACACGATGACGTTACGGAGCTCCGCCACGTCGCCAGCATACCGTGAGCTGGCTCACCCGCGCCGGATCCGTGCCAGCACGGGATCCCGAACACCGGCGGGTTTTGCGCGCCTGGAGGCTCGATCGTGGCGCATATACTCGCCGCATGAAAGCCGCCACAGCAGTCAGCGCGTGCGTGTTCGTGTTCGCGATCGGGTGCGGATCCAACGGCAGCAACTCGGGGGACGATGTCGCCGTCGACGCCTCCGTCGGTGTCGATGGCCCGGCAGCCGGGTTCTCCGATCTGATCGGTCGCGACTGGGACGTGCCCGCGGGCTCGGCGGACACGTACAAGTGCACGCGGATCAAGGTCACGGAGGACATGTACATCTCCGGGTTCCACGCGATCGCGCCGGTTGGCACGCATCACACGGTCGTGACGATCGGGAGCCAGGCGACACCGCTCGGCGACTTCGACTGCAGCGTCGGCACCATCGACTTCCAGATGCTGTTCGCCTCGGGCGTCGGAACGGACGATCTGATGTTCCCCGACGGTGTCGCGATGAAGATCAAGGCGGGCCAGTTCATCAACCTGAACCTCCACCTGTTCAACGCCACCGACGCGGCGATCACCGGGCACTCTGGCATCCAGGTCAAGCGCGTCGCCCAGGCCGATGTCGTCCACGAGGCCGACATGACATTCGCCGGGACGATGAACATCGACATCCCCTCGGATGGTCAACCCCACGATTCGACGGGTGGCTGCAAGGTGCCGGCCGGCGGCTGGCATGTCTTCAACCTGTGGCCGCACATGCACCAGCACGCGACCCATCAGAAGTTCGAGGTCACGCTCGCGGGCGGAACCAAGATGGCGCTGATCGACGACGCGTACTCGTTCGCCGAGCAGACGAACTACCCGATGGTCGACACGTTCTTCCCGGCGGGGACGGACATGCTGACGACGTGCACGTACGTCAACACCACCGGCGTCACACTGCGGTTCGGGGATTCCTCGAACCAGGAGATGTGCTTCACCGGCATGTACAAGTACCCGGCGGGCGGCAATCCGTTCCAGTGCGCGGGGTTCTGAGTCTCGAGTAGGGCCCCACGCCGGAGCGCGCGGGCTCGGCCAGTGTGCCCGGCTAGCTCGCTGCTTTGCTCTCGAGCACGAGCTCCGGGCGCGCCCGGTGCTCGACGACTTCCTTCGTGACCACGCATTCCTTGACGCCGGTCAGCGACGGGATCTCGTACATCACGTCGAGCATGACTTCCTCGAGGATCGCGCGCAGGCCGCGGGCGCCCGAGTTGCGTCGCGCCGCCTCGGTGGCGATCGCGGTGAGCGCGTCGGGGCGGAAGTTCAGCTTCACGCCCTCGAGCTCGAACAGCCGGTGGTACTGCTTGGCGAGCGCGTTGCGCGGCTTCCACAGCACCTCGGTGAGCGCCTCGACGTCGAGCGCGTCGCACGAGACGATCACGGGCAGGCGGCCCATGAACTCGGGGATCATGCCGAACTTGATCAGGTCCTCGGTCCGCGCCTGGCGGCGGAGCGCGTCCTTGTCGTCCTCGGCGGTGGAGACCTGGGAGCCGAAGCCGAGGCCGCGCTGGCCGGTCCGGCGGCGGACGATGTCCTCGAGGCCGTTGAACGCGCCACAGCAGATGAACAGGATGTCGGTCGTGTCGATCTGAATCAGCTCTTGCTGGGGACGGTTGCGCGCACCATCGGGCGTGATCGTCGCGGTCTTGCCTTCGAGGATCTTGAGCAGTGCCTGCTGCACGCCTTCACCCGAGACATCGCGGGTCGGCGAGGGCGAGCCGCCCTTGCGCGCGATCTTGTCGATCTCGTCGATGCAGATGATCCCTCGCGCGGTCTTCTCGACGTCGCCGCCGGCTGCCCGGAACAGCGCCTTCACCACGCTCTCGACGTCCTCGCCGACGTAGCCGGCCTCGGTCAGGGTGGTCGCGTCCGCGATCGCGAACGGCACGTCGAGCTTCTTGGCGAGCGTCTGGGCGAGCAGGGTCTTTCCCGAGCCGGTCGGGCCGACCAGGAGGATGTTGCCCTTCTGCAGCTCGACGTCAGACGCCTTGCCGCGCAGGCCGATGCGCTTGTAGTGGTTGTAGACCGCGACCGAGAGCGCGCGCTTGGCATCCTTCTGGCCGACGACGTAGCGATCGAGCTCATCGACGATGGCGCGAGGCGGCGGATACTTGGGACGTTCCGACGCCTCCTCCTTCGCGAGGATGTCGTTGCACAGCGTGACGCATTGGTCGCAGATGAAGACCCGCGGACCGCTGATGAGCTTTCGCACCTCGCGCCGCTGCTTTCCGCAGAAGGAGCAGTGGAACTCTTCCATCCAGTTCCAATTCTTACATGTTCGAGGGCCCTGGCAATAGGTGTCGAGGCCCTTTGGTACCGCCGGGGTGGGACCGTGAAGTACATCCCCCGTGGCCAGGGGACCTGGCGTGGGCGAAGCGGGTTCGGGGCACCGAGCCCCCTTGCGGGGGGGGCCTGGAGGCGAGCGGTATTATTGGTGCGACACCCTTCGAACGCTGGCGATGCGGGGTTGACGCGGGAGCGTGAGGAAAGAGATCACTCACCCGTGCGGACGGTGGTGATTTGTGCGGAGCCGGAGCGTGCGAACGATCCCGGGACGGTCGTGACGCTGCTGGCCGAGCTCGGCTGTCGCGCCACCGTGGGACGATTCGATCTGGGGGGGCTCGACCTTGACGAGCTCGCGCGCCAGCCGCCGAACGTGGTGATCGTGGAAGCCGAGGATGACGTCCCTCGTGCCAACCGGACGATCAAGCGGTTGCGCGACGATGGCCCCCTGGTGGAGGTGCCGATCCTGCTCGCGATCACCGTCGCCCGGCTGCCCTCGCTCGATTTCTCGATCGGGTTTGACGACTTCGTCCTGATGCCGATCGTACCGGCGGAGCTGTACGGCCGCATGCGGCAACTCGACTGGCGCACCGCGACATTTGGCTCCGACGAGCTGCTGAAGATCGACGATCTCGTGATCGATATCGCAGGCTATGAGGTGCGGCTCGCCGGGCGACGCATCGAGCTCACCCATCAGGAGTTCGAGCTGCTGCGCTACCTCGGCCAGCACCGGGGGCGGGTGTTCACGCGCGAGGCGCTCCTCGAGCGTGCATGGGGATATCGCTATGCAGGCGGTACTCGCACGGTCGACATCCACGTCCGCCGCGTCCGGGCCAAGCTCGGGGAGACTGGCTCGCTGATCGAGACGGTCCGCAACGTCGGCTACAAGATGCGCGCCTAGTCCCCCAACGGGGGGTTGGGCCCTGTAGAGTGATCCCGTGGCGGCGCGAGCCTCGATCGTCGGCGCTGCGGCGACTCACGTCGGCAAGGTGCGCGAGAAGAACGAAGACGCACACTTCTTCGATGCGGACGCCGGGGTGTTCCTCGTCTGTGACGGCATGGGTGGCCATGCGGCGGGCGAGGTTGCGAGCGCGTTAGCCGTACGAACCATTCGCAGCCGGTGGTCGGACCTCGAGACCGAGAACCTCGCAGACGCATGGCTCGAGACCGGCACTCCCGACGCCAAGAAGCAGCTCCTCGGGGCGATCCGCGCCGGCGTGCTCGCCGCGCACGAAGTCATCATCAGCGAGGCCGCGAACGACGACTCCAAGAAGGGGATGGGCACGACGCTCGTCGGCGCGATGGTCGTTGGCAACGAGCTCGTGTTCGCTCATGCCGGCGACTCGCGGGCGTACATCGTGCGCGACGCGATCGCGATGCAGCTCACCGAGGATCACACCCTGCTGGCGCGGCTCCTCGCGGCGGGGATTGAGGTCGATGTCTCCGGCGACGGTTCACGGTTTCGCAGCATGTTGACCAACGCGCTCGGGATCGGTCAGGAGTGCAAGGTCTCGACGTTCGTGGTGCCGCTCGCCGACGGCGATCGGTTCTTGTTCTGCAGCGATGGGATCAGCGAGTACGTGCACGAGGCCGAGATCGGGGAGGTGCTCACGAAGCAGCCGAGCCCGGCGCGCGCCGCACAGCGGTTGATCGACCTCGCGCTCGAACGTGGCGGTGGTGACAACGCGACCACGATCGTCGTCCGCGTGCTCGAGGCCGGCGAGGGCCCCGACTTTGCCGAGCAGCTCAAACGCGACAACCTCGTCATCGCGGCATGCCCGGTGTGGGGCAAACGGTGCACCCCGCAGCAGCGGCTACGGGCGCTGCGGATCGCGATCTCTCGCGACTACGCGCCGGGCGAGCGGCTGCCGGCTCACACGCTCGGGGATCGCGTCGCGTGGATCGTCGTCGACGGCGAGCTCGTACAGGACGGCCTGTCGATCCTTCCCGGCGCGCTCGTGTATCCAGAATCGCTCGTCCGCGACAGTCAGCCGCCTGATCGGGAGGGCCTCGCGGTGGTGACGAGGGATGTCCGCGCACTCGCGCTGCGGGCTGACGATTTCCGCGAGCTCTGCGACGAGGACAGCGAGCTCGCGGAGGCCTTGCTCGAGGCCCTCGTGGCATTGATCGCGAACCGGCCGCCGCGCCGGTCGCGGCCCCCGGACAGCGACAGCGAAGAGCCCACCATGGTGGCCGGTCCGCCCGTGGTGCCCCAGTTCGTCGAGTCCGTCGAGTCGTCCGAGCCGGCCGAGTCGGCCGAGTCGGTCGAGTCGGCCGAATCGTCCGAGCCCACTCTCATCCCGGCGTCGAACCAGATCGGCAACGAGCTCGATGCCCGGTTTGACGAGATGTCGGAGCCGACAACCGAATCACGGATGCCCGCGCTGAGGCCACCACCGAGTGCCGAGCGGATCCCACTCACGCTGAGGGCACCCATCGCGCAGGGGGGGCCGCATGGCCAGCTGGCCACGATGGTCACGATCATGATCCCGCCATTGCTGCCCCGGCCCGAGCCCAGCCCGGCTGAGATCGCGATCTCCGTGGTACGCCCGTCGTTGCCCCGGCCGCCGAGCGAGCCCGACATCGAGACCTGCATCGAGCTCGAAGCCGACGCGCCATCCGACGCTGAGCTCGCGGGGGGGCACGAGATGGCGATGATCGCCAACGTCGAGGACGAACCGACACGGGTCACCGAGACGCCGGAGGACATCGGCTCGCAGACCCTGACCGAAGCCGTCATCGTGGTCGCTGACGATGAGCCGACCGCGATCCGGCAACCGATCCCGCTCGAGCCCCATCACGGCAAGCGCGTGAACGACGGCTTGGACGAGTAGGCCTCAGGGTCGCGCGTACTCGATCAGGTCCATCACGATGTCGCCGAGTTCGGTCGTCGCGGTGACCTTGAGCGGCACGCGATCGGCGTCATCGGAGAGCCACACCCGGAACGTGCGCGCCGGCTTGCTCGACTCCATGCTGAGGTCCCGCTTCGCGCGGTACGACAAGCCTTCGTAGATCACGGCGCGCCGGTTCCCGACGTGCGAGCCGATGGTGGCTTCCCCGACGTACTTGACGTCGATGCGCCACAGCCGCTTGCCGCCGATGACGTATACCGTCCGCACCGTGCCTGGCACGGCGTGCCAGCCGCGAAGCTCGGCCATCGCCGTGTGCATGTCGTTGAGTAGCTCGGTCTTGAAGTCGACCTTGACGATCTGCGGGCGCTTGTCTCCGCTGCGGATGTACGTCACCTCGGCCACCGAGCCCTTGATCTTGGTCGACGCGAGGGCGCGCTTGTCTCCCATGTCGAACACCGACTCGATCGACACCGGTCGTCGGGTCTCGACATCGATCACGGTCGTGGCTTCGTCCGAGATGTTCTTGATCATCGCGGCAGCGCCGGCGGTGGCGGCGCGCGACTTGATCACGATCTCACGGCGACCATCGACCAATCCGATCTCGCCGACCGCGAGCTGGGCCTCACCGACCAGGATGCCGGCGAGCTGAACCTCGAACGACATGCTCTCGCCGGGATGGAGGCCGAGCTGAGCCTCGGGTCCGGCCGGCGCGGTGGCAGGGAGCGACATCGCCTCGGCACCGGCGCAGCTGGCCAAGATCGCGAGCAGGCAGGCGCGGTGCATCCTTCATGGATGAACCACCGGGGCCCGATCGGCAAGCGGTGGTAGCGTCAACGGGTGAACGCGGTCACGAAGCTCGGCATCACCCTGGGCGATCCGACGGGTATCGGCCCCGAGATCGTGGCCGCTGCGGTCGCTGCCATGCCCGCTGAATGGCGCCAGCGGATCACGATCTACGGCGACCGCGGCCCGCTCGAGCGGGGCGCCCGGGCGATGCGGGTGGCGTTGCCGCCCGACCTCACGATCCTCGGCGAGGGGGTGGGGGAGGCCGCTGTGTTCGGCAAGCCTGACGAGCAGAGCGGCGCCGCGCAGGTCGGATACCTCGAGGCTGCGGTGGCTGCGGCCAAGCAGGGCGAGCTCGCGGCGATCGTCACCGCTCCGATCTCGAAGACCTGGGCGCGGCGGGGCGGGTTCGCGTTCCTCGGTCACACCGAGATGCTCGCGAACCGGCTCGGATCGACCGATGTGGTGATGTTGTTCGCCGGGCCACGGCTCAAGGTCGCTCTCGCCACGGTCCATCGCCCGCTCGCCGAGGTCGTCGAGGAGTTGTCGACCGACCGGGTGCGCGTGGTGATCGAGCTCGTCATGGCCTCGATGGTGACCGACTTCGGCATCTCCGCGCCGCGGATTGGCGTCGTCGGGCTCAACCCGCACGCTGGCGAGGACGGCCTGCTCGGGGATGAGGACGCCGACATCATCGCTCCCGCGATCGAGGAGCCGTGCGTCCCCGGGACGCTGTTCGGGCCGCTCGTACCGGACGCGGCATTTCGCGACGCGCTCGAGGGTCGCTACGACGCGATGATCGCGATGTATCACGACCAGGGGCTCATCCCGGTCAAGCTGATCGACTTCGAGGAGTCCGTGAACGTCACACTCGGGCTGCCCATCGTGCGCACCTCTCCCGATCACGGCACCGCCTACGACATCGCCGGAACCGGCAAGGCACGCAGCGTCTCGATGCAGCGTGCGCTGTCGCTCGCCGTCGACATGGTCGCCCGCCGGGCGCGCTAGGCAGTAGACACGGGCCCGACGCCTCGCCTTGGGTCCAAGGCTCATCAGATCGTTCGTGCATGCCGGACGTATCCGCCGACTGCATGAAGAACATCAAGCGCTTGCTGTTCGATGTGGCCACGGCGGGCTGCATCGGTGGAGGGATCCTGGCCTGCGGCGGGGCCGGGCCCACGCCCACGCCGCCCCCCCGTCGAGAACCGATCTCGATCGCGACCTCGCCGACCGACAAGACCATCGGCTCGCTCGAGCCCGCGTCGCTGGCCGCCGGCGACCCCAAGCTCGATCGTGCGATCGCCTCCCACTTCGAGGCGTCGACGTCGCGTCGCACCTACATCATGACCGACAAGCCGCTGTACCAGCCAGGTGAGACCATCTGGTTCCGCGCCGACCTCCGCGCGACGAAGACGCTGCTCGGGGGCGCTCCGGTCGGACTCTCGCTCCAGCTCGTGTCTCCCCGTGGCGCGATCGTGGCTCAGAAGCGCGTGCTCGCGCAGAACGGCGTGGCGCGTAATGACTTCCAGCTCGCCGACGAGATCGAGGGGGGCGAGTACACGATCAACCTGATCTCGGACGACGGCAACGCCGACTCCAAGAAGATCGTCATCAATACCTACGAGGCACCACGGCTCCAGAAGACCCTCGAGTTGCTGCGCAAGGCGTACGGTGAGGGCGACAACGTCTCGGCGGCGATCGAGATCAAGCGCGCGACCGGCGAGCCATTCGCCGGGCACGCACTCACGGGGGTCGTGACCGTCGACGATGTCGAGCTCCAGCGGCTCGCGATCACGACCGACAAGGACGGCAAGGCGACGGCGCGGTTCACGCTCCCGGCGAAGCTGGTCCGCGGCGATGGCCTGCTCACGATCCTGGCCGAGGATGGCGGGGTCACCGAATCGATCCAGAAGCGCATCCCGATCGTGATGAAGACGCTGCAGTTCTCGGTGTTCCCCGAGGGCGGCGACCTGATCGATAACGTCCCCGGCCGCGTCTACTTCATGGCGAAGACGTTGATCGGGAAGCCCGCCGACGTCGACGGCAAGGTCGTCGACGACAAGGGCCAGCAGGTCGCGGAGTTCTCGTCGGTCCATGACGGCATGGGACGCTTCGAGCTCCAGCCGGCGACCGATCGCACGTACCACGTCGAGATCACGAAGCCGGCCGGCATCACGGCCAGGTTCGAGATCCCCGCGGCCAAGCCGGGCGGGTGCGTGGTGCGCAGCGTCGATCAGCACGATCCGGCGACCCTGCGAGTCGCCGCGATCTGCAACACGGCGCGCCGGCTCCTGGTGGAAGCGGTGGTGCGCGAGAAGCGCCTCGGCAGCGGCTCGTTCGCGGTCGAGGCAGGGCAGCCGACGGTGGTCGAGATCCCCGTTGGTGCTGCGACCCAGGGCGCGGTTCGCGTCACCCTGTTCTCGACGCGTCAGGAGCCGCTCGCCGAGCGCCTCGTGTATCACGGCCTCGGATCGGATCTGAAGGTCACGCTCACGGCCGATCGGAAGTCGTACTCGCCACGCGATCCGGTGACGCTGAAGGTCAAGACGACTGACGGGAATGGTCACCCCGTGAGGGCGAACATCGGCGTGGCCGTCGTCGACGAGACCGTGCTGTCGTTCGCCGACGACAAGAGCGGGCGCATCCTGGCGCGCCTGTTCCTCGAGCCCGAGCTGGGCGCGACGGCGGCAGATCCGATCGAGGAACCGAACTTCTACTTCAGTGACAAGCCCGAGGCGGCCGCGGCGATGGACGCCCTGCTCGCGACTCGTGGTTACCGCAGATTCGAATGGCGGCCGATCCTCGGCTCGCTGGAAGGGAGCAAGCCATGAAGCGCTCGTCTCGAAGCCTCCTCGCGCTGTGCGCGGGCAGCCTGCTCGTCGGCCCCATGATCTCGCGAGCAGACTCGCTCGGAACGATCGAAGGCACCGTCGTCAACGCAGCCGGAGCGGTGATGTCGAGCGGCGTCCGCATCCAGATCACGTGCGGCCCCGTGAAGAAGCTTGCGTCGATCGACGGCGCGGGCCACTTCGTCGTCGGCGGACTCCCGGCCGGATCCTGTACCGTCACGGGCACCGCCGCGGGGCTCGCGACCTGGACGCTGGCGGTGATGGTCTCGCCGGGCTCGATCGCGACCGTCCTCGTCGGGATGGCGCCGCCGCGGCCACCGTCGCCTCCCATGACCGCGTCGCCTGAACCGATGGCCGCTGCGGACGCTCCCATGGAGCGGAAGCCGCTGGCACCGGCACCGGCACGGGCCAGGCACGCTGAGATGCCGAAGGGTGGCGCCGGAGTCGGCATGGCAGCGAAGCCGATGCCGCCGCCACCGGCGATGAAGGTCGTCAAGCTCGATGGGGTGAAGGCCAACCTCCGCGAGGCCGCCAAGAAGGACGCGCACGGGCTCGAGGCGCGCCTGCAGCAGGAGGACGACGCGCAGATCGCCGGTGACCAGTGGGCACCCGTCCGCGTGTTCCCGGTGCCGCAGTACACCAAGGCCTACGATGGCCCACGGACCGACTTCCGCGAGACGATCTACTGGAACCCGAGCGTCGAGACTGACTTCGAAGGCAATGCCGAGGTGAAGTTCGTCGCGTCCGATGCGGTCACCGCGTTTCGCGCGACCGCCGAGGGGTTCTCGATGGGCGGCCTGCCAGGCGGTGGCCAGCTGGCGTTCAACTCGAAGCTGCCGCTGACGCTCGATACCCACCTGCCGCTGGAGGTCACCTCCGGTGACAAGATCCGGTTGCCGATCACGCTCACCAACGAGACCGATGACCCGGTCGACGCCACGCTGTCGGCGAGCTTTGGGGCGGCGTTCAAGCTCGCGGGGAACCCCGCGTCCGGCACGATCCACCTCAAGGCCGGGGAGAAGCAGAGCCTGTTCTTCCCGCTCGAGGTGGTCGCCACGGATGGCAACGCAGAGGTCGAGCTCGTGCTCACCGCGCGCGGGCTCAAGGACGAGCTCAAGAAGAAGATCCGCGTCGTGCCCCGTGGCTTCCCGTTCGAGATCTCGGCCTCGGGCACCGCGAAGCGCGACGTGCCGTCACGCCACGAGCTAGATCTCGCGGGCGCGGTGCCGGGCTCGATCCACGCCACCGTCACCATGTACCCGTCGCCGCTTGCGGCGATGACGAAGGGCATGGAGGGCATGATCCGCGAGCCGGGCGGCTGCTTCGAGCAGACCTCGTCGACGAACTATCCCAACATCATGATCCTCGGCTACCTCGGCCAGGCCGACGGGGCCGACCCCGCGCTGATCGCCAGGACGCAGGGCGTGCTCGACAAGGGCTACAAGCTGCTCACCGGCTACGAGACCAAGCAGCGCGGTTACGAGTGGTTCGGCCAGACGCCGGGCCACGAGGCCTTGACCGCCTATGGCCTCATGGAGTTCGCCGACATGGCCAAGGTCTATGACGTCGACCATCAGATGGTCGAGCGCACCGCGGACTGGTTGATGAGCCGGCGCGACCACAAGGGAGGCTTCACGCGCTCGTCGACCGCGCTCGACTCGTTCGGCCGCGCCGGCGAGGTCACGACGAACGCCTACATCATGTGGGCGCTCGCCGAGGCGAAGCGCGCCACGGGCATGACGGAGGAGCTCTCGAGCCAGCGTGGGCTCGGCGCCACCACGAAGGATCCCTACTTGCTCGCACTCGCGGCGAACACGAACCTCCTCGTGGCACCCAAGGCGGTCGACACCGATGCGATGGTGAAGCGGCTCGCGGCGATGCAGGCCAAAGATGGCAGCTTCGCGGGCGCCAAGGAGTCGATCACGATGTCGGGCGGCGAGTCGTTGACGATCGAGGCCACCTCGCTCGCCGTGCTTGCGCTGCTCAAGGCGTCGCCGAGTGGCCAGTATGAGGGGCAGGTTCGGGCGGGGGTCGACTACTTGAACGCGCGCCGCGGTGGCTACGGCCAGTGGGGCAACACCCAGGCCACGATCCTGGGCCTCAAGGCCCTGACCGCGTACTCCGAGCACTCGCGGCAGATGCAGACCGACGGCACCGCGACCCTGATCGTCAACGGCAAGACCATGGGCACCATCAAGTTCGAGAAAGGCCGCAAGGACGCGCTGGTGTGGGACGATCTCGCGGGCGTGCTCGCACCGGGCAAGAACACCATCGAGGTCCAGCTCGACAGCGACGCCGCCCTGCCGTACTCGATCGCGCTCGAATATCGCGCGGCGCGGCCGCAATCGTCGCCGCAGGCGAAGATCGCGGTCACGACCGAGCTGGCCAAGAGCCAGGTGAAGATGGGGGAGGGCGTCCGGCTCCATGCACACGTCGAGAACAAGACGAAGGACGGCGTCCCGATGACGCTCGCGCGCGTCGGCATCCCCGGAGGTATGGTGTTCCAGACCTGGCAGCTCAAGGAGCTCCGCGACAAGGGCCTGATCGACTTCTACGAGACGCGGCCGCGCGAGGTCATCCTGTACTGGCGCGCGCTGGCGCCGGCCGCGAAGAAGGACGTCGATCTCGATCTACTGGCGGCGGTCCCGGGTACCTACGAGGCGCCCGCGAGCTCGGCGTACCTCTACTACACCGCGGAGGACAAGGCCTGGACGGCGCCGGTGAAGGTGGCGATCGACCGCTAGACGCCCGCTCGTCGTCACTCGACGTCAGTAGAGCGCCTTGAGCGCGTCGGAATCCGAGATGATCACCTTGCGGCCCTCGGTCAGGATCAATCGCTTGCGCTTGAACTGCGAGAGTGTGAGCGAGACGGTCTCCCGCGTGGAGCCGATGAGGTTCGCGAGCTCCTGGTGCGTGATCTTGAGGGCAACGAGGATGCCGCGGGCGTCCTCGACGCCATATTCGCTGCCGAGCTTGACGAGGAGCTCGGCGAGCTTGCTCGAGACGTCGCGGAACACGAGGGCCTCGACCTTGTTCTCGAGCTCGCGGCGGCGAACGATCATCAACCGTGTCATCGCCAGGCCGAGCTGGGGATGCGAATGCATCAGCTCCTCGAAGTGAGCTCGATCGACCTCGGAGAGCAGGGCATTCTCGACCGCCTCGGCCATCTCGGTGCGTGGCCCGCCATCGAGCAGGCAGCTGTCGCCGAACAGCTCGGCGGGTCCGTGATAGGCGAGCGTGAGCGACTTGCCATCACGGGTCACCTTGCTGACCTTGATGCGGCCACCGTGGACGAAGAACAGCGAACGGCCAGGATCGCCGGGGAGGTAGATCACGTCCCTACGGCGGGCTTCGCGAAGCTCGACCCGTTCGGCCATGCGCGCGATTGCATCGGGACCCAGATCCGCGAGCAGCGGTACCTTGCGCAGGTACCAGAGGACGCGCTTGGGGTCGGGCACCCGGAAACTGTAGCAGGGCTTTCAGATGGGAGTGGGGACGCATCGCGCGTTACGTGTCTCCCCGGTTCGTAAGGTCCGATGCTCCAGATCGAAAAGTCTCATCGATCCGGATAGTTGCGTCTCCTCGCGTCGGGGATCGCTCGGCGGTCGCGGGGCAGTGGCTCGCTCGGCGCGCGCACGAGCACGAGCACCACGCCGCCACCCGTCAGGACCGCGGCGATGACGAGCGCGAACGTGGGATTGCGTTCGAGCCAGCGTGGGACCGCGGAGTCCCCGCTGCGCGCGACCAGCAGCGCCATCGTGTTGTTCAGCAGGTGCGCGAGCATCGTCGGGAGCGCGGAGCCCGCGCGTAGCGCGATCAGGCCGAACACCAGCCCGAGCGTGAACGTCGGGATCATCTGGATCGGCTTGAGGTGGTAGATCGAGAACATCGCGGCGGACAGCACGATCGCGACCCACGGACGAAACCGCGTCGCGAAGCCGCGCGCGAGCACGCCGCGGAACAGGACCTCTTCGCAGATCGCCGGTGCGAGCGCGATCGCGACGAGCACGGCAACCAGCGAGTAGCGCTCGATCAGATTCTGGAGACCCTGAAGATCACCCTCCGGGAAGGCCAGTAGCTCGAGGATCCGCAGGTTGACGTACCAGGCGCTGACCCCCACCAGCACGCTCGCCACCACGAACCTCAGGTGCGGGCGACCGACGCCGAGCGCTCGCATGCCACGGTGCGTGAGGCGCATCGCGATCGCGGGGACCACGAGCAGCCCGAGCTGGCCGATCCCGACCGCGAGGAGCACGTCCGCGCCCGCCATCGTCGCGGCGATTCCCGTCACGAGCAGGGTGGCCACCGAGGCGAACACGATCGAGCTCGCGCCGAACGCCGAGAAGGCCGCCCTCGAGGCCGCGTGATACAAGCTAGCAGTGCGTGGATCCGGACTGGTCATCGGCCTGGCGGTAGGACTGGTCAGTGGTGCGGCTGCAATGTATCTCGTGCTTCGCCCACCGTGGGGCGGGAGGGGCACCGCACCGTCGGACGCCGGTGTGATCGCGATGGCTCCCGTCGACGCGGGCGTGACCAAGCCGAAGAAGAAGAAACGCCGGCCCGCCGGCGTGCCCGTGCAGCCGGGGGACACCGAGCTCGACGAGCCCGAGTTGCCGCCGCTGAGCGAGGCCGATCGCCGCCTCGAGTGGCGCGGTGACGAGGTCGTGCTGCCGGCGACGAAGATCGACATGGCGGCGGGCGGCGAGGCGCGCACCCTCGATGACAGCGAGATCAACGCGACGGTCTCCGGCCAGACCGGCGGCGTGCGCGACTGTGTGGTGCAGGGGGCGACCGGCACCGATCTGCGCGCCACGATCACGATCAAGCTGCTCGTCGATGGCACGGGCCGGGTGACCCGCAGCAAGCTCCAGGCGCCACACTACCTGTTCGAGAAGGGCCTGCTCGGCTGCGCGCAACGCGCGTTCGGTCGGCTGCGGTTTCCGGCGAGCGGCGCGCCGACGATCGTCACGTTCCCGGTCAACCTCGGCTGAGTCCCGGCGCGGCGAGCCGCGGCCGGTGTACGATGAGCAGATGAGACACGGACTCGTGATCGTGGTCGGACTGGCAGCGTGCAATCCATTTCGCGCCGGAGAGGTCAATGGTCGCGTCGAATCCACCGGCGACACGGGCGCGTGGGTGATGGAGAAGGGCACGTGCTACTCGGGCCAGCGCGAGCAATACTTCGGCGCGCTCGCGCTGGGGCCTGAGGGGACCGGCATCGGGATCAAGCTGGTCAAAGACAGCGTCCGGGGCTGGACCGCCGTCGTCAACATCGCGGGCGAGTGCAAGCAGGTCGCGGAGCACGGGAACTGCCGCGCGATCGCGTTCTCGCCCGCGGAGTGCACGACGCTCGACGTCGACCTCGCCAACAACAACACGACCATCAACGACATCCGCGAGATCGAGGGCAAGCTGCAGATCGACTGCAAGACCGAGACAGCCTCGGTCAAGGGTCAGCTGATCTTCGATCGCTGTCACTAGTCGGGACCGAAATCGGTCGGTCGGCTCAGTCGCTGAGGGCGGCGTTGTAATGGACGTCGGGCGCGCTCGAGAGCCAGATCTCGTAGGTCGCGAGGTTGAGGCCGGCCGGGATGGTGAAGTCCTGGCGGAAGGTGCCATCGGGGCCGGTAACCGCGCGGCCGAGCGGCTTGGAGCTCGCGCCATGGAGTCCCGAAGGTGACAGGTACACGTCGACGCCATGGTCAGGGAGCGGCTTGCCGTCGACGCGGGCGAGCGCCTCGACGTGCAGCACGCCACCCCGATAGGCGCTCGCATCCGCGCTCGTGACCTCGAGCCTGGGGTTCTGCTTCTTCGGATCCATCGCGACCGCGGGGAGCGTGACGTCGGGGAGGATCGAGTCGGGGCCGACGCCACTTCCGGCACCGCTGCCAGGACCGGCGCCGTTGCCGATCGCGCCGCTCGCCGGCGACTGGCTGAGCGGTTTCTGCTTGTCGTCGATCTGCTGCTTCGTGAGGCCCGCGATGTCGCCCTGCAGCTGCGTGTAGTTCTGCTTGTACTCGTCCGGCTTGGCGAACGGATCCTCGGCGCGTGGCCGGTGCAGCGTCTTGTCGTCGGCACCAGTGACATCCATGCGCAGCGCGGCGCCACCGAGGTCGATGCGCTGCCAGCCGCGCTCCGGGAACCAGACCTCGACGAACGCGTGCGCCTCATTCTGGACGTAGCGGGTGGGCAGCCCGAGCGCGTTCGCGGTGACCATGAACGCGAAGGACCGGTGCCGGCAGACGCCGGCCTTGCTGTCGCAGAGGTCGCGGTAGATGTCGCCTGACGACGGCGGCAGCTGCTTGGCCTCGAAGCCACGGAAGTACTCGACCAGCTTGTTGAACGAGACGCCGAGCTCCATATCGGGATCGAGGTCGAGTTGTTTGAGCGTCTGCGCCGCGTTGCGGCGCACCTCATCGGGCATCGTGGGCCGGAGCTCGGGCGGGGTCATCGTCGCGACCATCCGCGAGGTGAAGCGCCGGCTGGTGGGCAACGCCGGGGCGAAGTAGCCGGAGTCGGCATCGACGTCGAAGATCAGCCGGAAGGTGCCGGATGCGCTCGACTCGTCGGTGCGGACGTAGAAGTTGTCGGCGCCGTCCTTCTCGAACCGCAGCGTGACCTTCGGCTTGGTCTCGTACGACAGGATGCGCATGTCGGGCGCGACGCTTGGCAGCGGCACGTCCTTGCCCGGTGACAGCGCGATCAGCACGGAGCCCCGGAAATAGTCGCGCGTCTTCTCGGTGATCCCGCCGACCGGAACCTCGGTGAGCGCGGTGCGGCCGACCTTGAGCTGGTACAGCGTGTCGATCGCGTCGAACGAGCTCATCCGCTTGAACGGCAGGACATCGGGGTTGAACACGCTGGCGTAGTGCAGGGTCGCGTCAGGCCCGGTGTTGGTGTCGGGCTTCATCTGGGTCTGGCGGTCGGCGGCGAACCCACCGCCGCCGAGCACGGGCTCATCCTTGGAGGCCTGGTCCGGGTGGTTCAATGCTGGCTTGGGGATGATCTTGTCGCCCGAGAACACGCCCGCTGGCATCCCGCTGCCGTTGCCGCCGATCGCGCGATCCGGCGTGGCTCCCAGCCCGGTGGTGTTCGGTGCGGGGAGGTCCTCGTGCAGAGTCGGGCGGCGGGCCTGCTGCGCGATCGCCAGGCCCGCAACTCCGGCGACGACGAGGACGGCCAGGGTGGGGCGCGCGCGCATGGGCCTGATGATGACACGGGTTGGCCACCACGGTAGCGGTCTGGTCGGGCCGACTCCTATACTCGCGGGCAGGGATGACCGCAGCGACCTCCGTGCGGGAAGGCGAAGCGCCCGGGTCGTGGCTCGGGGCGCTGCGCAGCGACGAGCGGGCGCTGGTGGTCACGGCCGGCTCGGTGTTCGCGCTCGCGAGCGCGGGAGCCGCGATGAGCGCGGCCGCGGCCGACGCGATGTTCCTGTCACGGCTCGGTAAGGCGCATCTTGGCGAGGCCGTGGCGGTGTCGAACCTGCTGCTCGCGGTGGTGCTGGCCGTGGTCGGGGGGCTGGCCGATCGGCTCGAGCGCCGCAGGATCCTGGGCAGCCTCGCCATGGTCTCCGCGGTGGTCCTCGCGGGGCTCGCGGGGCTCGCCGTGGTGATGCCGCGCGCCGCCGCGGTGGTCACGCTCGTCGGTGGCAAGCAGCTCGCGGCCGCCACCGATCTCGCGTTCTGGGTCGTGATCGCCGAGCGCCTGGACGCGCGACGCAGCCGGCGGATGGTGCCGATCCTCGCCGCGACCGGTGGCGCAGGTGCCGCGATCGGGGCGGTGCTCGTGGTCCCGATCGTCAGCGCGGTGGGCGCGGTCGGCGTGCTCGCGTGTGCGGCGTGCCTGCTCGCGGTCGCCGGCCTGGGGGCATCACGGCTCACCGCGATCCGTCGCGTCGGCCCTCCCGCGGCACCGATGCGTGCCCTGATCGCGCGATCGTGGCGCGATGGAGCGCGCGCGGTCCGCCGGCATCCGCTCGCGCGCCACCTCGCGGTCGTCGTCGGGGTGGCCGGGCTGTTTGCTTCGTTCGCGTATTTCGCGCTCGGGGTGGCGCTCGCCAACGAGGGTGGCTCGACCGCCGACCTCGCGGCGTGGATCGGCATCGTGCGGGGCGCCGGGCAGGTGGTCACGCTCGTGGTCCAGCTCATCCTCGCCCCGAGATTGCTCGCGCGGCTCGGCACCGGGAACGCGCTGCTGATCGCACCGCTGATCGCGCTCGCCTCGGGCCTCGGGCTCGTCGTCGCGCCGATCCTTGCCGTCGCGATCGCCACCCAGATCTCCGCGCGTGTGCTCGATTCGGGCGTCGAGACCCCCGCGGAGAAGCTCACCCAGACCCTGCTGCCGTCTGCCGTGCGTGGCCGCGTCGCTGGATTCCTCGACGGCACGGCGAAGCGCGCCGGCGCCGTGCTCGGCGGGCTGGTCGCGGCGTTGCTCACCGGATCGCCGACCGTGTTCTATGCCGTCACGGCGGTCGCGGCAGGAGTCTGGGTCGCCGCGGCGTGGCGGATCGCGCGCGAGCTCCCGGCGCTGGCGATCGAGCATGTCGCGCGCGATGCCGAGGTCGAGGCCGTGGTCGATGCGCGCGCGATCGAGGTCCTGCACAAGGAGCTCGCGGGACCGAGGCCCGAGCGCGCCGCCGAGGTGCTCGCGCGGCTCCACGCCAGTGGGCGCGTCGATGCGGTGCCTCATCTCGTGCGCGCCGTGATCGACCGTGGCGGGGCGCCCCTGGCCCACGATGGCCGGGCCCAGTTGTGGCGCGCGTTGATCGGGGTGCTCGATGTGCCGGCCGAGCAGCACGGCGTGGACCTCGTGGCCGCGGCACGGCGCGCGCCGCCATCGGAGAGCGAGCTCGCCGTGCGTGCGGTCGGCCTGGCGGGTGGCGTGCTGGTCGAGGACCTCGCCGGATGGCGCGCGGCCGGAGACGCAGCGCTGGCCTTGACAGCGGACGTCGCGAGCTCCCGGCTCGCAGGCGATCACGCCGCGGTGCTCGCGCTGCTCTCCGATGCGGTGCGCGATTCCGGACCGACCGGTCGTGTGGCGATCGAGGAGCTGTGCGTCGAGATCGCGCGCCACCTCAGGTCGCGTGGAGCAGGGGCGCCCGACAGCGTGTTCGAGGCCACTCGCCACCTGTCGCGCGCCCTGCGCCGGGGCCGGGGTGACGTGGCGAGCCGCGCGGCCGGATTCGCGGCGCTGGCACGCGTGATGTCGTGGGCTCGCGAGCGCCGCAGCGCCGAGCTGTCGCTACTTCGGGCCGATCTGCTCGAGCTCGCCCGTGAGCGGGTCGAGACCGCCGCCACTCCCGCCGCCCCCGACCACATGCTGACGTCGCTGATCCGCCTGCCTGGCAGCGCGACCGGGGGTGACGATGCGCTCGAGGTCGCGTCGGCGCTCCGGCTGTTCGGGGCGCTGCTCGAAGGGGCCGATGCCGTGGATCCGGATGACCTGCGTCGGGTGGCGCGTGCGCTCGGCGAGCCCGATGACGACGTCCGCGCGGCCGCCGAGGATGCGCTGATCGCCCTCGGTGCAGCCGCGGCCGGCGAGCTCATGGTCACCGCGGCCTGGGGGCGCCGGCGCGCTCGAGATCGGGCGGCAGCGCTCCTCGCCGAGCTGCCGGTGACGCCCGCGGCGATCGATCGCTTGATCGATGCCGAGCTTGATGCGCTGGACCAGACCAACGTCGCGATCGCGGTGCTGATTGAGCCAGGGGACGAGATGCTCGCGCGCCGGCTCGACGAGCGCATGCGCGAGATCGCGCATACCGTGCTCCTCCTCGTCGCCGCGCGCCGTCGATCGCCTTCCATCGCGCGCGCAGCGGCGGCGTGGGGACATGCGCGAGGCGGGCTCGAGCGCGCCCGCACCCTCGCGGTGATCGAGGCCACGCTGCCGCGCGCCCTGGTCACGCGTCTGGTCGATGCGGTCGACGATCTGACACCTGCCGATCGCGCGGCCGCGCTCGTCCGGGCCGACATCGAGCCGGCGAACCGCGATGCCGTCGTCCGCGGCGAGCTCGCGGGGCGCGACCGCCTCGCTCGCGCACTCGCGCTCCATATCATCGGCGCCGCAGGGCGCAGCGCTCATCGCCAGACCATCGCCCAGGCTGCCCGCAGCGAAGCACTGAAGGCCACGCCCGCGGATCTGATACGCCGCCTGAGCGGGGCGTTCGAACAAGCCGAGACCGCCGAAGGAGGAACCGACATGCCGAGTCGAGTCGAATCGCTGATCGCCCTCGGGCGCGTACCACTGCTCGCATCGCTCACCACGCGCCAGCTCGCGGACGTCGCGGAGCGCGCGCGCTGGGTCACCGCTCGCGAAGGCAGCGTCATCATCACCTCGGGCGACCTGATCGACGCGTTGATCGTCGTGGACGATGGCGAGCTCCAGATCGGCGAGCGCCGCATCGTCAAGGGCGAGGTCGTCGACGAGCTCGCGTGCGTGGCGCCGCTCGCGATGCAGCACGACCTGCGCGCCGTCCGCTCGGCCCGGCTGATCCGGCTCGAACGCGTCGACTTCGAGGAGCTTGTCGATGACGTACCGGGGCTGGCCGCGTCGGTGTGCCGGGCGCTCGGAGAGCGTGCCCGTCGCGCGGAGGAGGTCGGCTATCGATCTCCGCTCGTCAGCCGAGCCTGAGCCGGGCCTGCGCCGGGGCTTGGACCGGGGCGCTATTCCGCCGGCGCTGCGAGCGACTTGCCGCACGTCTCGAGCGCCGGCGCGTCTTTGGCTGCGAGGAAGCACTGCTGCGCCGCCGCGTTCCACTTGGCGATCGTGCAGGTCTCCGCCGCACGCCGCACCAGCTTCGTGCGGTCCTGCTCGAGCGCCGCCTTCTGCGCGGGATCCGTGATCGACCCGATCACGACCTCGGCGATGTGGACGCCGACATCGGTGCACGCCTGCGTTGGCTCGACCGTCGGCTTGCCGGGCGCGGGCTCGCCGGCTGGGGCAGCCCCGCCACCTGGCGTCGGCGCGGGTGGGGCCGTCCCGGCGTCGGCGATCACCGCACCGGGCGTCGGGCCAGGCGGTGCAGCCGGGACCGGCGCAGTCGGTACATCATGCTTGGGGGGCTGGAGGTCACAGCCCACCGAGAGGGTGACAAGGAGGAGGCCAAGAAGGGCGGATCGACGCACGGCGCTACAATGCCACACTAGCCACCGACGAACGGCCGAGCTTGCACGGTCCAGAACGTCTCGCCTTCGAGGACCCATTCGACATCGAGGGGTTGGCCGTGGGTGAAGACCGGCATGAACGCCTTGACCTGGGTGCACAGCGCCTTCGCGCGCTTCTCGGTGAGGATGACCCCCGCCCCGGCCGGGACCGGGATCTCGACGATCCCGCCCTTGTCGTCGAACTTGAGCATCACCGGGTCGTCGGCTCGCGAGATGATCTTGGTGCCGTCGTTCGAGAGGTCGAAGATGATCTGCTCGGGCACCTTCTGGCCCTCGACGACGCGCATGCCGAGCCCGAACTTCGCATTGATCGTGAACGACTTGTCGTCGGTGGTGTCGTAGAGGTTCTTGGTCACCAGCACGCCGGCGGCGGTGGCGTTGACTCCGACCTGGATGAGGACCCCGCCGAACACCTGCTTGTGATCGATGCCGAACGCCTCGCGCTCGTCCACCGCGCGCAGCGTCCACACCGAGGCCCACACGGTCTTGAGTGCCTCGCCGAGGGCCTTCTTGCCGAGCACGTTCGGGACGGTGTCGTAGAGACCCGCCCCGTTGAAGCCCGGGAGGTCCTCGGCGTTGGTCGAGCTGCGCACGAACACGCCCTTGCCACCGAGCTTGAGGCGGACGCGCTTGTAGATCGCGTCGAGCGAGGGCTGGTCGATCGGCGCTGCCACGATCGCCTTGCGCAGATCGTCGAATGCCGCCTTGCGCCATGCCGCGTCGACCTTGAACCGCTTGTCGGCGAGCAGCGCGCTGGCCTTGGTGTCGAGCCCGTTCTGCCGCAGGTGCTGGACGTAATAGAAGAACGGCACCCCGAAGCCGGCGGGCACCCGCACGCCCGCGATGTTCGCGGTCACGATCTCGCCGAGGTTGGCTGACTTGGTGCCGTAGATCGTCGCGTCCTTCGCGCGCTGGCGGGTCAGCATCGCGAAGCTCGGGTTGTCGATGTCCGCGCGCGGTAGGTTGACGGTCTTGGCCTCGATGATCCGGCCCTCGAGCTCCTTGATCTCGGCGGCGGTCGCCTCGCGTAGCGTGGCCCCTGTGTCGGTGACCTCGTAGTAGACGACCTTGCCATCGAGCTTGCCGAACTTCTCCCGCGCCTTCTTGTCGCCGGCGTTGGGGATCTTCCACGCGTTCGCGCGCAGGTTGACGTGCGAGAGCGGCGTCGAGAACGTCGTCGCGAGGATCCCGGCGACCGGCGTGATGTCCGGATAGCTCTCCTGCAGCAGCGCGATGTCGTGGCGTGAGAACGTCAGGTTCTCGTACGGGGTGCCGATCGGGACCACGTGCAGCTTGCCGACGGCGCGACCCTTGGTGAATGCCTGGAACGTGGCGCTCTTGTAGATCTCGTCGTTGGTGATCGTCTTGAGGCCGGCCTTGGTGACGTCACCGGCGATCTTCTGCTGCATCGGCGAGTCGGGCCGGAACGGCAAGTCCTTGATGAAGAACGTGCCTTCGAGCCGCTTGTGCGCGCGCACCACGTCGGCGGGGCCGATCTTGTCGCCCTCCCAGAACGACATCGTCCACTTGTCGATCTTCAGGTGGTGCGTGAGGTAGCCGAGGATGAACTTCGGCTTCGAACGCTCGTAGTTCTTGTTGTACTCGCGGATGTTGTCGGCGGTCCACGCCTGCTTGAGCAGCACCCCGAGCACGAAGTCGGCGTGGATGTTGAACAGGTTGACGTCGATGAAGTAGATGTCGTTCGTCTTGACGTCGATGATGAACTTGCCGAGCTGATCCGAGCCGATCGTCTTCGAGTAGTTGTTCCAGGTCGTCTCGTCCGGGACACCCTTGACCCACGCCCGCTGCTCGGAGCCGGCATGGGCGGGCCGTGCCGAGATCGCCGCCAGCGCCACCCACAGCGCGAGGACTACCTGCTTCATGGCGCGGTTATAACGCGTATAGTCCGCCCGTGGTCTCTCCCGACCGAAGCGCGCAGGTGTCGCGCGTCGCCATGCTCGCGGTCCTCGTGGCCGCGCTCGGTTACTTCGTCGATATCTACGATCTCATCCTGTTCGGGATGGTCCGCACCGCGAGCCTCAAGGACCTTGGCGTCTGCACGGGGCTGGCCGACGCGGCCTGCAAGACCGCGCTGACCGACCAGGGCCTGTACCTGCTCAACATGCAGATGGGCGGCATGCTCGTCGGCGGGATCCTGTGGGGCGTGCTCGGCGACAAGAAGGGCCGGCTGTCGGTGCTCTTCGGATCGATCACGCTGTATTCGCTCGCGAACATCGCCAATGGCCTGGTCGGCGACGTCTCATCGATGCACTCGATCGATGTCTACGCGGTGTGTCGGCTGATCGCCGGCATCGGCCTCGCGGGCGAGCTCGGCGCGGGGATCACGCTGGTCAGCGAGCTGATGGGACGCCACAACCGCGGCATCGGGACCACGGTCGTCGCCGCGCTCGGTGTCTCGGGCGGGATCGTGGCCGGCATCGTCGGTGGCGCGTTCGGCCACGTCGTGGACTGGACCACGGCGTACTACATCGGCGGCGGGCTCGGCCTGGCGTTGCTCCTGCTGCGGATCGGCGTCGTCGAGTCCGGCATGTTCGCCACGACGTTCGCGAACAAGCACGTCGCGCGCGGCAACTTCTTCCAGCTGTTCACCAGCCGCCGCCGGCTCGTCCGCTACATCGGCATCATCTTGATCGGCATCCCGGTCTGGTACGTGATCGGCATCCTGTTCACGTTGTCGCCAGAGCTTGGCGCCGCGCTCGGCCTCGACCCCGCACCCAACCCCGCACGCGCGCTGATGTTCGTGTACGCCGGCTGCACGCTCGGTGGGATGGCCTCCGGCCTGCTGAGTCAGAAGCTGCGCTCGCGCAAGAAGACGCTCGCGATCTTCCTCGTGGCCGTCACGCTTTCGGTGACGGCATACTTCACGCTGGGCGGCCGCTCGCTCGACGGCTTCTACGTGCTCGCGCTCGTCGGCGGGCTCTCGACCGGCTACTGGGCCGTGTTCGTGTCCACCGCGGCCGAGCTGTTCGGAACCAACCTGCGCGCGACCGCCGCCACCACGGTGCCGAACTTCGTGCGCGGCTCGCTGGTCCCGGTCGCGCTCGCGTTCTCCGCGCTCAAGGGTACGCTCGGGCTGCTCGGCGCCGCGATCGCGGTGGGCGCCGCGACGATCGTGCTCGCGTTCATCGGCCTGCTGATGATCCACGAGACGTTCGCCGTCGACCTCGACTTCCACGAGTCCGACGAGCCGCTCGTGCCGCCGGCAAGGCTCGTGCAGTGACTAGCGAGGCAGCGTGATGCTCGGGATCCGGCCACCGGTCACGTCGCCATCGCCGTTCGGGATGAAGGCCTGCTCGGAAGTCGAGTTCGCGCCCGCGTAGCGGAACACGAGCTGGTCACCCTCCAGGAAGTCGATCGCGGGTGCCTCGCGATCGAGCTCGTACGGCTGTGCGCTGTAGACGCCGCCGGGCAGCGGCTCGAAGTGCTGGTCCCAGGTCGAGAGGACCGTGTCCTCGGCGCCGCGGCGGGCGAGGAGGGAGAACGTCACGTCGATCGCGCGGATGACGATCGCGTCGCAGATCACGTGGTAGGTGCCCGAAGGCACGGCGGCCTTGAGGTCGTAGGGAGCATCTTGGGACCGCCCGGGCCCCACCCCAGGTGCTCAAAAGGGCGGCGGCTCGTGCTCGACGAGCTTGACCTGGATCTCCGACCCGTCGGGAGCCAGCCACAAGGTCGCGGCGTTCCCGGGTTCGTCGCTCGGGCATCCCGCGAGCATCAACAGGAAGGGGAGGGCGTGCTTCATCGACATGAGACCTACTTCGCCTTCGGGACGACGAACACCGCGATGAAGTGCGTCGGGACCGGGGTCGACTCGGTGAGCACCTCGAGCCCCGCCTTCGTGGCCGCGGCCATCGATTTCTGGCGGTGGTGGATCCGGTTCGAGATCACGATCCGGCCGCCCGGCTTGAGCGCGAGGGTGGCGGACTTGAGCCACTCGACCTCGTCGCTGAAGTAGTGATCGACCTCGGCGAGCAGGATGGCGTCGTAGGCCCCGGCCTCGAGGCCAGGCGTATCGGCGCCGACGACGCGGCGCTCCACATAGTCGGCGAGCCCCGCGACCTGCAGGCGCGAGTGCATGAGCTCGAGCACGCCGCTGTCGATGTCGGTGGCGACCACCCGGCCATTGGGCTTCACGGCACGGGCGAGATGGATCGTCAGCAACCCCGCGCCGGCGCCGACGTCGGCAACGCGTGATCCGTTCGTGATCCCGAGGGCTTTGACGACCTCCTCGGGCCGGCGCTCCGAATCAAACCGCGCCTGCTCGCGCTCGGTATCGTCACGGCGAGCCGTGGATCCGGTGCCGGACCCAGTCTGCCCTTCGGCGTCGTTACGGGCGCATGCAGCAGCGCACACCAGCAGGAGCAACAGCACCACTCGCACGCCGCTAGCCTAGCACGCACCTGTCGACCGCCAGGCGCAGACACCGCCGTGTCCGCGTTCGGCCCAAAACAAAACGGGCTGCCAGGGCAGCCCGTGTCCGGTCGTGATTGCCCCAGAGCGCGGCCTAGATCACTGATCCTTGGGCAGGAAGATGCCCGGCGCCGACACACCGTTCGCGAAGGCGGAGATCAGCCGATCGTCACGCTTGGCGATGGCGTAGGCCACCGACGCGAGTGCGATTTTCGCGGTGTCGTTCGAGCTGTACGCCACCGGCGCGCCATTGCCATCGAAGCCCTGGGTGGTCCCGTTGCGATCGGTGCTGCCGAACCAGCCGGTCTTGAGGTGGCCACCACCGAGGACGTAGAGGTGGTTCGTGTTGTTCGGCGTGCCATCGGGCCAGCCGCTGCGGTCCAGCGGATCCTTGGTCGTGTCACCGGAGATCGTGACCACCACATCATCGACCAGGGACTTGCTGGTCGCGGTGTCGACCGTGTTGGTCATGTGGGTCATGAACCCGTCGAACACCTTCTTGAGCTGCGGCGGCACCGTGTTGATGCTGCCGTCGTCGAACGCGCCGTGGGGATCATCGCGCATGGCCGGCAAGACCACGGCGTTCGTGAGGCCCATCGCGAAGGCCTTGACCGCGATGATGAGGGTCTTGGCGATATCCTGCACGTTGCCGCGGGTCGCGCCGTCCAGCCCGTAGAGGTCCCGGTCTGCCTGCGTGATCGCCAGCTTGGCCGCGAGGTTGGTGCCGAGGAACTGCGCGGCACTGGAGGACGTCGTGTACGAGCCCTTCTGAGTCGAGCGGTTCGACGCGCGGTTCAGCTGGGTGAAGGCATCGTACTGCGCCTTGTAGAGCGCGGCGTCGGAGGAGTTCGACAGCAGGCCACCCACGCGCGAAGCGGCGCTGTTGAACAGCCCAACGATCTGGTCACCATTGCCGACCTGCGTCGGCTGCGAGGCGCCGGCAGCCGTCCCGATGTCGACATCGCCGACCGCGATGATCGGGATGACCGTCGGCGTCTGCGCCTGGAGCACGCTGGCGATCGCGTGGATGTTGGCGCCGTTGAGGCTTGTCGTCGAGGTCGGCGTGTTCGTGTGGGTCTCGTTACGACCACACGTGAAGGCCGTCAGCTGGCGTGCGGCCGGGAGGTTCGCCCATGGCGTCTGCGGCCCGATCGCGAGCGGCTTGGCGGTGCCTGCCACGAGGGTCGCCTGGCCGGGATAGTTCCAGGAGAAGTTCGGGTTCGCTGCCATCGCGACATCGACCTGCGGCCAGAACTGGGTGAACCAGGCCAGCCCACCGTTGCCGGCGACGAGGTGAACCGAGCGCATCGTGGGGTTGGTCGAGGCTGCGAACGCAACCCCCTTCCCCGCCGAGCGCTCGAGGATGTCGAAGACCTTGCTGCGTGACACGCCGAGTGCGGCGCCCGCAGCGACGGTCCACTTGATGAGAGCGCGGCGGGTCAGCTCGTGCTGCTCGTCGCGCTTCGAAGAGGGGGACTTCGTCATGGTGGGTCTCCTACTCGCAGGTGTACGCCGCGGCCAGCAGGGCTGCGACAGCAATGCGCTTGCCGACCAACGGGTCGGAGGCGCTGGACACGGTGAGGTTGCAGAAGTCGAGGTGAGCGGCTTGCGCCGGCGTGCCGATGAGGCAGGCGATGCCATCGGCCCGACACTGGTTCGTGCCCGGCTCGAACAGCTGAGGTCCGACGCCGTTGACCTGGCAGCGCGCCAGGGTCGGAAGGGCGGCGATGACCTCGTCAGCGCCCGCGGCGAAGATGTCGAACTCGCGCGAGGCACCCGACGTCGTGATGCTCAGGTTCTCGCGGATGCGGTTCGCGAAGTTCGGGCCACCGAGCGCGTTGAAGCCGTCGGTGTAGAGCTGACCGGCGGACAGGTCGGCGGTGTTGGTGGGGTCGATGCCGACCGACCGCATCACGTTGCCAAGCGTCCGGTAGCGAACCTTCGCGCAGCTGTGGACGTGGGACGTGAACTTGGGCGGGCCTTCCTTCGCGAGCCGGTCGAGCAGGTCGAACGGGTTGAAGCCCGAGTTGTCGTGATCGAACGTGGTGTCTGAACCTCCGGCCGTTCCGTCCCCCCCTGGATCGGCGGGTGGCGCGGTGTCTTCGAGCCCACCGCACCCGGCAAGACCGAGCGACGCGACCAGGATCGTCAGTGTGATTCCATTTCGGGTCATGGTCGCCTCCTCAGAACTTCGTGAAGTCGTCGCTGGTGTAGACGGCGTAGATGAGGCTCTTCATCTTGAAGCCGCCGGCGGTGAAGGCGTCGACCTGCGTCTGGATGGTCTCGATCGGGACCTCCTGGAGCGTGTCGACGATGTCGGTCTTGCCGAGCGCCCAGTTCCACATCCGGGCAACGCCGCACTTGGCAACGTCGGCGTCGGCCGCCATCGCCACGCCGAGGGCGGGGAGGTCGGCGACCGGCTGGCCAAAGCGCCAGGCCGTGGTCTCACCGGTGGGGATGTAGTCGGAGAGCTCCGCGAGCGGCGCGCCATCGAGCGGCGTGGTCACCGCGATCTGCGGCTGGTACGCACCGTCCTTGTCGAAGTTCGCGAACAGCGGCGCGATGTGGTTCATCGTCGTGTGGCAGTTCGCGCAGATCACGGCGGACACGTCCTGGAAGTTGACGCGGCCACCGTTGTTCGGTCCGGAGATGCTCTGGAACGGCCAGTCGCCCGTGAACGGCGAGGCGGCACCGATCTCGACAGGCGCGCCGCCGAGCTCGATCGGGAACTTCGCGCAGTCGAAGGTCTCCTGGACCCACTTGACGCGACGGAACGCGAAGTTGCCGTAGAACTGCTTCATGACACCCGGGTTCGCGAGGACGCCGACCTTGGGGCCGTTGCCGGGACACTCGGCAGGCGTGAACACGCCCGTACCTTCGTCGAAGGTCGGACAGTTGTTCGCGTTCTGGGTGAGCAGGCTCATGTAGCTGCCGTCAGTGGCAGCGAGCTGCGCAGCCAGCGCGGGCGCGGTGTCGAACTCCGCCGTCTCACCGAGCTTGAAGGTGTCCCGCCAGAAGTAGAACATCTGGGCCGCGAACGTTGGACGGCTGAGGTAGTCGGTGACGAGCGCTTCGTACGCGGCCTTCTTCGCGGCGAGGTCGGTCGGAGTGCCAACCGTGTTGATCTCGGTGATCGTCGGCAGGTCGCCGGTCAGCCGGAGCGCGGCGATGCGGAGCGCGGCGCTGTAATCGAACTCGCGGGTGGCGAGCTCCTGGTCCCATTCGTCACCGGAGCCGCTGCCGTTACTTCCGGAGCCATCGTCGCCCGACGGCGTCGAGTCGCTGCTGCTGCAGGCCGGGACCGCGAGTGCGGCGATCAGTATCGTTGAGATCCTCTTCATGGGGCTCCTTAAGGGGCGTCTCTCTCGCCGACGATCCAGGGATTCAGCGCGGTCTTGAACGCATCGTGTGCGCCCGTGTTGCCGTTGAACGTGAATGGGTGATTGCCGTTGCCAGGCACGCTGGCCAGGAAGATGCCGCTCTGGTCGATGGTCTGGAAATTGACGCGCGTCCGGACCTGGTTGCATGCGGCCTGCAGCGTCGGATCGTCCGTGCCGTCGACCCCGGTGATGTTCATCGCCGAGGTGGCGTTCGCGTCCTGACCGCCATGACAGGACCGGCAGTTCGTGTTGAGCGGGCCCTGCGCGCCGGCCTTGAATAGATCGAGCTTCTTGCAGCCGGCATCGCCGCCGCCACCTCCACCACTGCCTGGATCG
>JAGSPR010000674.1 GCA_018262455.1 Deltaproteobacteria bacterium
ATCGAGGGTGAACGTGCAGCTGTTCGCGGTGCCCGTGACATCGATGAGCCGGATGTCGGAGCCGGCGACATTGAGCCCGAAGCCGAGCTCTTCCTTGGCCAGCCGATCGGGCCGGGGCACACAGAGCGTGAGGAGCCCGGTCCCGTCGATCTGGGTGCCGTGGATCGAGAGGCTGATGATCCCCTCGGGCGCCGCGGGATCGGGACAGTCGTTGTTGAGCCCACCCTCGAGGTTGCCGTACGTCAGCGTGATCTGATCGGTGCCGGCGACGAGCGTCGTCGGCGCGCCCGCAGGGCCGCACGTCTCCCCGCCGGGACAGCCGGTCTGGAGCATCCAGAGGGCACCGAGCGCGACGAGCCCGAGGCTAGTAGTCGAAGGGAAGGGTGAGCGCGGCATGGGCGATGATCGCATTTCCGAATCGGTTGTGCTGGACGACGTACTCGAGGATGGCCTCGAATCGGGCTCCCGCCCAGCGGCCATCGAGATCGAAGACCTCACCGAGCATGCCAAGCTTTGCCTCGATGGTGTGGCTGTTGAACGTGGACAGCTTGACGTCATCGGAGATGAACGGCTCGTCGACCGACGGATAGCGGTCCTGGTAGAAGAACGCGCCGTCCTGGTGGTGAAACCGGTAGCCGAGCGTCGCGTCGGTGCCGTCGCCGACCTGCTGGATCGCGCGAAGCTCGGGGGTGTGCGCGTGGACCTTCCAGGTGTCGCGGTAGTAGCGGTAGGCGCCGACCAGCGTGGTCTCGGTGGCCTTGACGTAGTAGCGCAGCGAGCCCGCGAACGCCTCGCGCGTCCGCAGGGTCGGGTGCCGCTCGCGGACCAGCTCGTCGCCCGCGATCGCGGAGCGGTACGGGTTTGACTGGTAGCCGTCGAGCCGCGAGACATCGACCGAGACGCCGAGCACCGCGCGCGGGCTGAGGATCTGGCTCGCGGAGCCGAACACCGCCAGCGAGGTCAGGCTGCACTCGCTCCGGGTCTCTCCCGGCTTGCAGTCGAGCGTCAGCATGCCGAGCCCGCCGCTGGTGCTGGTCCCGATCGTGTCGAGGCTGATCCCGCCGCCGAGCCCGAGCACGGTGTTCTTTTGATTGAGCTCGAGCTCGCCGCGCGCGCCGAGGTAGAGCGACTTGTAGTCCGACTCGGTCGAGTACTTGGCGTCGCCGCCGAGCTTCAGGCGATCGAGCTGGTGGGTGTAGCCGGCACCGGCCTCGTATCGCCGCTCGGTGAACGGGGTGGCCGCGGCCGCGCCGGCCGAGGCCGAGGCGCTCGTGATCGCGTCGACGAGGAGGTGCGTGGACACCAGCCCGCGGTCGCCGACCTCGAACATGCCGTCGAGCATCGGCTGCATGACGCGGGTCGCGCGCTCCTTGTAGTAGACGCCACGGACCGAGAGGGAGCCGTCGGCGACCGCGGGAGCGATCGGGGCGACCACCACCGCCGCGGCCGCGCCGACGACGAGCGCTAGTTGCAGCCGCATCCGCCGCCAGGCTGTCCGGTACCACCGTCGGCGCCTTCGCGCGAACCGGTTGCGTGCTGGGCGAACCGGGCCTCGCCCGGATCGCGATCGTTGGTCATCGCCCGCTTCGCGAGATGCTCGCGTTGATGGGCATGGACGACGACGCATCCCGAGGCACCCGCACCCAGGGAGATCATCACGAGGAGCGTGGTGAGGTACCGCACGGCGCGCAGGACCATATCACGCACGTCACGTGGCAAGCGTTGCTCCGGTTTGCGTTGTGCCCCAAGGGCACTTGCTCGCCTTCCGCTCGCTGGCGTACACCTCGCGCATGAAGCTCTTGCCGTTGCTCCTCGCTGGGCTGGTCGCGTGCGGTGGTGGCACCAAGGATGGCCCCACGACGCCAGGCGCTGGCAGCGCCGGGGCTGGAAAGCCGGCCGCCGCCGGAGACGTCTCGTTCGATGTCCCTGCGATCGAGATCAAGGGCGTGATCTTCGAGCCCGAGGCGCTCGGACGGCCGGGCATGCCGCTCGCGACCTCGAAGAACAAGAAGCTGACGCTCGAGCAGGAGCGCAAGATCTTCGAGAAGACGAACCCCAAGGACCTGGTCCAGAAGCAGGCCGAGGCCACGATCCTCGCCACGCTGCTGTACGAGGACTCCAAGAAGCAGACCGGTGACGCGCAGGCCAAGCTCATCACCGAGGCGCGCCAGGTGCTGCGCGATGTCCAGCTACTCGCCAAGGACAACGCCGACGACGTGAACCTCCGCATGCTGGGCAGCTACGAGATCCAGCTCGAGGACTGGCCCGCCGCCGAGAAGGCGTGGGAGCAGCTGGTTGCCAAGTTCCCCAAGGACAAGGACGTCCAGACCAACCGCGCGTGGTGGTGCTACTCGCTGCTCAAGCAGTACAAGAACGCCGAGGCGCTCGCGGCCGTCAAGGCAGAGACCCTGTCGGAGAAGCAAGCCGAGCTCGCGTACGCCACGGCGTGGGCGAAGTGGCGCACCGGCGACGACACCGGAGCCTGGCAGGCGATCG
Organism: Deltaproteobacteria bacterium; assembly: GCA_018262455.1. Next base: position 2,497 of record JAGSPR010000674.1, read on the forward strand.
TGACCGCGGCGGCGGGCTGGGGCACCAGCGCCAACCGCGATGCGCTCGAGCGTGACGTGCTGCTGTTTGCCGGCCGTTCGAGCACGCCGTTCACGGAGGTCGCGCCGAAGCTGTTCCCGGTGTTTGGCGCCAAGCAGCCTGGCCAGCAGTACGAGGTGCTCGCCAAGCTGGGGCTGCAGTCCTACCAGTTCGCTGGTCGGTGGGCGGATGGGGTCGCGGCGCTCGAGAAGGCGCTCGCGCTCGCGGGCGCCACCGTGCCGCCGAACGACAAGGTCGCGATCCACTACTACCAGGCTGACTTCACGGTCCGGCTCGACCAGCCCGAGGCCGCCTCGCGGCATGCGCAGGCCGCGATCGCCGCGTTGCCGGGCTGCGGGACGAAGTGCACCGAAAAGGAGAAGCAGGACATCATCACCGGCATCTACGGCATGGGTCGGCTGTTCCATTTGCTGTACGCGACCGCGA
>JAGSPR010000675.1 GCA_018262455.1 Deltaproteobacteria bacterium
CGTCCGGAGATCGAGGCGTGGACGGTGGAGGAGTACGCAAAGCTCCTCGCCGGCGCGCGCAAGGAATCACCGTGGTGGTACGCGGCGGTGTGCTTGGCGGGCGAGGCGGGCCTGCGGATCGGCGAGATCCGCGAGCTCAAGTGGCGCGAGGACATCGATCTCGCCGAGGGCTACCTGACCGTGAACCGACAGTCGGGGAACGGATACATCGGGACGCCCAAAGGCAGGACGCGCCGATCGGTGCCGATGACGAGCCGTCTCGTCGAGGCGTTGATGGCGCTGCCGGTCGATGAAGGCGTGCGGGATCTGAAGGGCAGGGTCGTGCGCGAAGGCTACGTCCTCCACAACCAGGACAAGGGCGACCTGGATGAGAACGGCGTCCTCATCAAGGCGAACCGGCCACTGCGGGACGCGCAGACCTCGCACGCGACGTATCGGGTGTGCGAGCACGCGGAGCTCCCGCGCCGGGGGTGGCACGTGCTGCGGCATACGTTCGGCACCCATGCGGCGCGGTTCGGCGTGAACCCGTGGCAGCTGATGGAGTGGATGGGGCACAAGCGCATCGATGAAACGATGGGCTACGTGCACATCGCGGAACGCCATCGAACGATCCCTGCCGAGCTCGTGGCGGCGGGGATGAACGAAGTCGATCCGACCGCGCGAATTCTCGCGATGCTCGGCGCGCATGGTGGGCCCAAATTGGGCCCAAACCTCGCGTCTTTTTTCAGAATCCGTAACGAATTCAGTTAGTTAAGTCGAGCGGGAGAAGGGATTCGAACCCTCGACGTCAACCTTGGCAAGGTTGCACTCTACCACTGAGTTACTCCCGCAGCTTGGTAGACCGCGTTTCTAGCGGTGCTGGCGACGGGTGTCAAGTGACGGCCGGAAATCTGCGCGGGGCGTGGGACTTTCGGGGCTGTCCGGAGCGCGATGAGGGCGTCCCGTCACGGTCCGAGCAGCTTCCTCAGCTTGAGGGCGGCGGTGGCGAGCGGGAGGATGGCCTTGGCGACCATCGTGGCCATGGTGCTGCTGCCGACGATGGTGACCTCGCGCTGAAACACGAGGGCGCGGAGCAGGCGGGACTGGGCGTTGGCGCGGGCGCGGAGCAGCGCCACATCGGTGGCGAGCTCGCCGGTTGGCTCGAGCGGGCGGGTGAGCTCGGCGAGGGCGGCATCGTCGGCCTTGGCGTACCGCGCGTTGACCGCCTTGGTCAGCGAGCCGCGCAGCACGCGGACGAACGCGAACGCGGCGACGAGCGTGAGCACGAACAACAGCGAGGTCGAGAGCAGGTCGGACATCTCGCGGAGGAAGTCACCGACGCCCTCGATCTCGACGACCTCGCGCGGGATCAGCTCGCCGGTGAACGCGATGAAGCCGACGTTGCCGAGCGCGAACACGAGGCTGACGCTGGTGGTCTTGCTGAACAGCGTGAGCGCCTGGCGGTAGCCATTGCCGACGAGCACCTCGCCGAGGCGGTCCCCGTACGAGACCTTGCGGAGCTCGCGGGTCCACGCCACGAGGATCCAGACCTGGAGCCACAGCAGGTAGCCGAACATCAGCCACTCGACGCACCACAGGCCGAGCATCATGACGTGGACGGGACGGCCGAGCGCGGCCATGTCCCACATCGCGGGATCGTCGAACGGGACCAGACCCGAGGTGGCATCGGGCGTGAGGCCGAACCAGCAGTCGCGCACGATGAAGAACGCGCATGCGGCGATCGCGCCGAGGCTGGCCCACGTGCCGAGCGCGCCGCGGCGGATCCGGCGCTGCGCGGCGGGATCGAGGGCGAGGCCGTCGAGCGAGGGGCGCAGGCCGGAGCCCCACAGCCCGCCGACGATGCGCAGCGAGATCACGTGGAGTGGGAAGAACCACAGCTGCCCGGTGACGTCGTGGGTCGCGAGGAAGGCGGCGGGGTCGGCGGTGAGGCCGTAGCCCGCGGCGAACCACGCGATCGGCAGGGCGCACGCGACCACGAGCAAGCCGAGCGGCGAGCGCGGGAGCGCGGCGTCGAGCCACCATCCCGAGCCGCGGTAGCGCAGCGCCTCCCAGGTCCACAGCAACGGCGCGCCCGACCGCGACGCGCGCGCGTCCTGGGTCACCGCAGGCGAGTCCTCTCCCATCCGCCCATCATAGGGCTGCCTGGGGCTCAGTCGGACTCTTCGGCCACGCACTTCGGCGCGGGCTGCTTGAGCACGCCGGCCGGGGCGCTGAACGCCACGAGATCGAACATCAGGTTGTCGGAGCGGAGGCCCGCGGGGCCCGAGATCGACCGTGCGGTCTCGGGGAGCACGCCGCGCCACGCGAGCTGGTCGTCGATCCACGCGAGCAGCTCGTCGCCGGTGATCTCGGCGCGCAGGGTATGGGTGCCGCCGGGCTCGAGGTCGGGGACCGGCGCGCTCTTCGTCGGCTTGAGCCGGGTGTAGCCGTCGGCGCCGCAGTCCTTGTGGGTCTGCTTGCCGGGGTTGAGCTTGATCGAGACGTCGAGCTTGGGCTTGGGGTCGAGCCGCCACATCACGTAGACCAGGTTGCAGCCGTTCTGTGCGCGGAGCTTGAGGCCGAGCTGGCGGCGCGCCTGGCCCGAGGCCAGCTCGCGCACGCTGCCCGTGTCGCCGCGAAACGTGAAGGTGATCGAAGCGGCGTCGCCCGAGGAGCCGAGCGCGACGGCGCGCATCGTCGGCTCGGTGATCTTCGCGCCGATCGCGGCGGCGCCCTTGGTGACGCACAGCGCGTCCTTGATGATCGGTTCGAGCTTGGCGACGGGCTTGTCGCTGGGCGCGGCCTCGATCTGCTTGCCACCGCCACAGGCCATGATCGACATCAGCACGAGCGCCCTCACGACGCTCCGATGACCTGCTTCAACGCGGCGGCGTGCGCCTCGTGGAAGGCCCGCTCCGCGCGGATCTTGATCCAGTCGAACCACACGGTCTGACGGTAGCGCCGGCTGTCGTC
>JAGSPR010000676.1 GCA_018262455.1 Deltaproteobacteria bacterium
CGCTCGCGCCGCTCGCCGCCGTGCTCGTGATCGCGAGCTGGATCGCGGCATCCCGGATCGCGTGGGACAGCTGGCCGACGGTGCAGACCTGTGTCGCGCTCGGCGCGGGTGCGATCACGATCTCGCTCGTGTCCGCGGGCATCGCGACGCTCGCGCCGCGGCACGGCATGGCGCTCACGATCGTCTACATGCTGTTCTTCGACTTCCCGCTCGGGATCCTGCCGGCGACGCTCCGCGAGCTCAGCGTCGCGCACCAGGTCCGCTCGCTCGCCGGCACCTCGCCGATCGAGACCGGCGCCGCCGCCGCGGCGATCGCGCTCGCGATCATCGCCGGGGTCTGGACGCTGATCGCCGCCGTGCGCGTGCGCCGCCTCGAGGCCTGAGATGGCGGCGACGACGACGGCCTCCGATCGGCGTGCGCTCGGGCAGTGGTTCACGGCGGCGCCGGTCGCCGAGCTCGCCCTCGCAGCGCTCGCCCCGATCGCCCCCCACGCACGCGTGATCGATCCGACGTGCGGCGACGGCGCGTTCCTCGTCGCGGCGGCCGCCGCCGGCGTGCGCGTGTTGACCGGCGTCGAGATCGATCGCGAGGCAGCCGCGCAGGCCCGGGCTCGCCTGCCGCGCGCGACGATCGTCGACGGAGACGTCCTCGCGCCCGGCCTCGTCGAGCGGCTCGGAGCGTTCGACCTCGCGATCGGAAATCCGCCGTGGGTGCGCGCCGGCCGGATCGATCCGGCGATCAAGCGGGCACGCGCCGTGGCCCTCGCCACGGACTGGCCCGAGCTCGAGGCCCCGCTGATCGACGCGATCGCGCGCCACGCGGACCTCGCCGCGACGTGCCTGCTGCGCGCGCTACGCCTCGTGCGCCCCGGCGGCCGGGTCGCACTCGTGCTGTCGACCGCGCTGCTCGACGCCGACGGCGCCGCCGCGCTGTGGACGGCAGTCGAGCGGATCGCGAGCGTGCGCGCGTTGATCACCGCACCGGCAGAGCGCTGGTTCCCCGATGCGGCGGTCAACCCGATGCTCGTGATCGCCGAGCGCCACGCCGGCCCCGCAGTCGCGAGCACACCGCGCCTGCTTCGGCTCACCGTGCCAACGCACGTGGCCGCGCAGGTGTCCGGTCTCGATGCGATCGCGACACTCGCCGAGGAGCGCCGCCCGGCCGCCCTCGACACGGGGCGAGCCGCCGAAGGCCGCACCATCAAGCGCCGCAGCACGGGGCCCTGCACCGCCGAGCCGGGTGCTGGCGCGAGCACGTGGGGCCCTGCCCTCCGCGCGCCGGCGGCGTGGTTCGCGTGGCGGGCTGCTGCCGGTGACGCCGTCGTCCCGCTGCGCGAGCTCGCCGAGGTGCGGCGCGGCCTGACGACCGGCGCGAACCACGTGTTCTACCTGCGCCGCGACGAGGCGAAGCGCCACCGGCTCGAGGCGAAGTACCTCGCGCCCGTCGTGCGCTCGCCGTTCAACGGCTCGCCCGCACCGATCGCCATCGCCCCCGACGAATCGCCGCTCGTCGCCATCGCGCTGCCGCCGGACACCCGGCTCGCGAAGGTCCCGCGGATCGCCGCGTGGCTCCGTGATCACGAGCGCGAGGCCCTCGCGACCAGTGCCGGACGCCGCGATCCGTGGTGGTCGCTGCCCGTGCACCCGGCGCGCCTGTTTCTCGCCAAGGCGTACGGGCCACGGTTCGTGCAGCGGCTCGCCGACGTGCCGATGCTCGCCGATCAACGCGTCTACGCGCTTCAGCCGCGCGACGGCGTCGACCTCGTCGCACTCGCCGCCGTGCTCAACGCGCTGCCGACCGCCCTCGCGCTCGAGTCGCTCGGGCGTGGCTCGATGGGCTACGGCGCCGTCGAGTGGACCGTCCACGACGCGCTCGAGCTGCCCGTGCTCGATGTCCGGCGCGCGGATCGCCGGACGATCGCCCGCCTGCACGCCGCGCTCGGCGGCTTCGCGCGGCGACCGATCGAGCACGTTCGCGTCGAACGCGACCGCGCCGATCGCGTCGAGCTCGATGCCGCGGTGATGGCCCTCGCCCCTGGCCGCGAGCTCGCGGCGGAGATGTGGACCGCGCTGCTCGCGTCGGTCTCCCTCCGCGATCGCTACCTGCTGCCCGCCGTGTCGTAGCCTGGGGGGTCAGTTCGGCGCGCGCTCGGCGAACAGCTCGACGATCAACTCCTTGTGACCCTCGTTGGTCATCTGGATCGCGACGAGGCCGCGCGCATCGCGGGTGTACGTGCGATCGCGGAGGATGGCCATCAGCCACTCGCGATCGAGCTGCTCGAGCCGGCGGACGTCGAAGAAGAACAGGTCGTCGACGAAGTACGCGGGGTTGGCTTCCTCGGTCAGCTCGCCGCGGAGGACCTTCACGATCGTCTGCCTGAGTCGCGCGAGCTCGTCGTTCACGTCACAGCTCGAGCGAAGCCGCGAGGTCGTAGTCGCTCGCCTGCGTGACGCGGGCGCGGACGAGCGAACCGGCCGGGACCTGCCCGTCGGCGAGATACGTGACCCCATCGATGCCGGGGGCCTGGCCGTACCAGCGGCCCTCGAGCAGGTACTCGGACTCGGAGGACACGCCCTCGACGAGGACCTCGATCTCCTTGCCGACCATCGCCTCGTGGCGCGCGCGGCTGATCTGGCGCTGGATCTCCATCAACGTCTGCTGGCGCTCGGCCATCACGTCGGCCTCGACCCGGTGGGGGAGGATCGCCGAGGTCGTGCCGGGCTCGACGGAGTAGGTGAACGCGCCGGCGCGATCGAACTTCGATTCGGCGACGAACTCGCACAGCTCGTCGAACTCCTCGGGGGTCTCGCCCGGGTGCCCGACGATGAACGTCGTGCGCAGGACGACGTTATCGATCCGCGCGCGCAGTGTCTTGACCAGCTCGCGGGTGACGCGGCTCGAGTGACCGCGGCGCATGCGCTTGAGCATCGCGTCGCTGATGTGCTGGAGC
>JAGSPR010000083.1 GCA_018262455.1 Deltaproteobacteria bacterium
CTCGTGGTAACTCGCGAGAAACATACTGGCATTGCAGGAGACCTTGGCCGAGGAGACCGACGCATCGACCTTGAGCTCGGACAGGGTGCCGTCGACAAAGAACCCCTGGATGCCCTTCTTGTCGAGGTCCGCCTTGGACGGGGCCTTCCCGCCGGGCCAGGTGGTCGCCATCGCGCTCGCGACCTTGCCCATCGTGGTTCCGGCCGTCTTCTGCATCAGGGTGCGGTACTTCACGTCGTCGGCCCCGGTCTTGCTCGACATCGGGCCGATGTTGACGTAGACGCCGCCTCCGCCGCCGCCCGATGGAGGCTTGACGGGGCCAGCTGCCCCGATCTGGTCGAGCGAGCGCTGCGCGTTCACCTTCACGATCTCTTCCTTGTCGTTCTCCGCGGCCTTCGTCAGGGCATCGATGGCGAGCTGGCGCGGCTTGCCCTTCACCTTGTCCGTCACGATCGTCCCGAGCGCCTTCGCGGCGAGGCTGCGGATGTTCTTCACGCTGTCCTGGAGCAGCCGGCCAGCGAGTCCGTCGATCGCGCGCGGATCCGCCTGCTTCGTCAGCGCGAGCACCGCCGAGATCCGCACGCGATCCGAGTCATCCTCGAGTTGCCCGATCAGGGTCTCGACGTTGTCTGCTCGGACCGGTTTGGCGTGGAGGAACGCGAGCACCAGCGCCGCGATCGCGACCACGCGAGACGCGTTGGCTCGCACGATCCCTCCAGTCCTCTCGGCGCTCTCGCGATTCATGCGCTTGTCGACTCAGACGTGCGTCACACGCAAACACTTCATCCCGACGCTCTACCGTACCGAGCTTTCACCATCGGCCGCAAGGTACGTACGGGTTAGTGATACGTAGTGCGCGGCTCCGTACTCGATCTGCTCGCGCTCCCTGTCGTTGACCGGGCGCTTCACGCGTGCGGGGGAGCCGATCACGAGACTCCCTGGTGGGATGTCAGTGCCCGGAGTGACGAGCGCACCTGCACCGACAAGACTACCGCGGCCGATCCGCACGCCATCGAGCAGGATCGAGCCCATCCCGATCAAGCAGAGATCTTCGACGACGCATGCGTGGATGATCGCGCCATGGCCGATCGTGCAGTTGTCGCCGATCGTGGTGCCGAAACGTCCGGCGGTCACGTGGATGACGGTGCCATCCTGGACGCTCGTCCGCGTCCCGATCCGGATCGGCATCACGTCACCGCGCACGACGGTCGAGTACCAGATCGATGAATCGTCGCCGATCTCGACGTCGCCGATCACGGCGCACGTCTCGGCGAGAAACACGCCGCGCCCGATCACGGGGGACTTACCTGCGAACGCGCGAATCATCGGTCACTTCAGACGGCGAGACGCCTGCTCGGCGGCCGCGTAGAGCTCGTCGAGAACCGCCGCGGTGTCATCGGCCTCCGGCGCAAGCGGCGCGGCGTACTGCACGACCCCTCGGCAGTCGATCACCATGAAGTGGATACGATCGGGATCGGTGATCGCCAGGTCGGCGAAGGTGTCCTGATCGGCGACGAGCAGCGGCACGTCGAGCCCGCGCTGGTACTGCTTGAGCGTCTCGAGGTTCTCGGGCACCGACTTGCGGATGTCGCCCGCGGTCGCCCCGAGGACGGAGATCGCCGACCGGGTCTTCTTCTGCCACTGCGCGATCGAGCCAAACACCGTCTCGCAGCCAACGCAGTTCTTCTGATCGAACCAGCCAACGATCGTGGTCTTGCCGCGCGATGACAGATCGCCTGCGGTCAGATCGTCGACCCGGATGAGCGTGGTCATCGGGATGGGCTGGCCGACGAAGCGCTGCCGCATCACCTCGGCGCGCGACAGCAGCTTGGCTGGGATCGTCGTCGAGACCCCGCCACGGCGGACCTCGATCTTCGTGAGATCGCCCGGCTCGTGGGTCTGGATCAGCGTGATCACCGAGTCGCAGCTCCCGACGGCCGTGCCATCGATCGCGACGAACACGTCGCCCGCGCGCAACCCGGCCACCTGTGCGCCGCTGTCCTTGGTCACGGTCCCGATCTCGCACGGCCCGATGGTGCCGGCGTCCTGCATGCCGACGCCGAGGAACGCCGGGTTACTCGACCGGGGCTTGCCCTTCGCCGCCGTTGGCGCGACCGCCGCGGTCATCACGAGCATCACGAAACCGAGACGAAGCTGCACCGGCTGAGACTAGCGAAGCGGCTTCGGAGGGGCCAGAACCATCGGGCCCGATCCGGATCGATCGAGCTCGGTCCACAGCCAAGCAAGGATCGAACGCACCCTGCGGCGAGGGTCCCCTTGCGGGGGCGCCCTGGCATGTAGGATAAGGTGAGATTCTTGCCTTCATCTCGTACACCTCTGATCATTATCGGAGTGAAGCGCCGCACCTCCCCAGATCTCTCAGGAATTCTCGATGAACCTCCCAATCGAGGCATGCCGGCCGTCCCGATGCACGAGAAGCGCATCCATACGCGCTTCGATAAGACCTTCCTCGTGGTGGTCGGCAGCGAGATCTACGGCGACTCGTACGCGATCGCCCGCAACGTGTCGGCGAGCGGGATCCTCGTCGAGATGAGCTACGCGCCGCCGCTCGGTACGGTGGTCACGGTGCACTTCCAGCATCCCCGTGACGAGGACCTGCTCGACGAGCTCGTCGTCCGCGCCGAGGTCAAGCACCACCACTATCTGAACTTCACGGGATCGGGCGAGGCCGCCTCGACCCGCGCGATCGGGATGCGCTTCCTCGAATTCGTCGATGCCGGCGACCGGATCTCCCCCGAACGCCTTCATTGACGGTGCAGGGACGGAATCCCGACGTCCCGGTTGGCGTTCGACCACCATGCCCTCTCCCCGACGGGCCTCTCGCTTGCTACAAGCCTCCTGTATGCGCGCGGTGGTTTGCTCTCTGTTGATCGCGACTGCTGTCGCGGCCGCGGCTGTCCGTGTTGCGAGGGCCGAGCCCGCCGCCGACGCCAAGCGCGACAAGCGCACGCCTGCCAAGGACGCCGACGCGCCGTCCGACAAGAAGTCGGACAAGAGGTCGGACAAGAAGTCGGTCCCCAAGACGACGAAGGCCGACACCAAACCGGCCGAGCCACGCAAGCCCGGGCCCGATGACGCCAAGGCCGTCGCGATGCTCGACAAGATCGTCGCGGGCCCCGAGACCGCCGCGCGCAAGGCAGCGATTGCCGAGCTCGACAAGATCGCCCCGCACGCACTCGACGCGATCGCCGAATGGCTGCAGCGGCCGCGCCAGGCGGCCATCGAAGACCGCCGCAAGGTGCTCGCCGCGATCCAGGCCTCGGTGCCCGACAAGACCGGCAGGTTCTCGACGCCCGATCGGCAGTCGAACAAGGACTACAAGGCGGACAACGAGCTCGATTGGCTCGCCAAGCTGTTCGAGGTCGACCCCGCGACGATCGGCGTCGGCGAGGTGATCGCAGATGTCGCCGCGATCCGCGCGCTCGCCGGCACCAAGGATGTCCACGCGGCGCAGCTGGTGTTCAACACCGCGTTCAACGAGGAGGCGATGATCTACCGCGACGAGTGCGGCCGCTACTTGCGCAAGATGGAAGCGTACGCGATCCCGGCATTGACCCGGGAATCGCAGGCGCGCAACGCCAACCGCAAGCGCTACGCGACCTGGCAGCTCGAGCGCCAGGATCGGCAGGATCCGATCAAGGCGCTCGGTGGCGCGATGGGAAACGAGGCGGTCCAGATCGCGATCCTCGAGGTGTTCCGCGCGACCCACCACCGCGAGGCGGTGCACGCCGTGTGGTCGTTCGTCGACGATTCCGCGCCGCGCGTCCGGGCCGCCGCGCGAGCCACGTGGATGGACTACATCACCGGCCCCCCACCGCCACCCGCGCTGCGCAAGAAGCTCCAGCTCCCCGGCGGCAAGCTGACCAAGGAGGAGAAGCCGCTGTGGCTCACCTACCGCGAGCTCGCGGATAACGAGCTGCGCAAGGCCGCCAACGAGCTCCTCCACGAGGACTACCCTCTCGACGATCCGAGCCTGGACGACTTCGACCACAAGGTGAAGACCGTGAAGGTCAACCTCCCGGAGCTCACCAAGCGGCTGTTCGACTACTACGATGGCCAGCGCGCGAAGATCGACGCGGCGAAGTGGCTCGCGGCCAAGACGGCGGCCGATCAGGGCGACCTCGCGACTGCGACCGCCATGATCGACCGGCTGATCACGACGAATCCTGACCGGGCCGAGCGGGCCGAGATGGCGCAGGTCTACCTCGCTCACGCGAAGCAGCTCGAGACCGCGAAGAAGTGGACCGACGCCTCGGCCGCCTATTCGAAGGCACACGGCCTCGATCCCAGGCAACACTCGCTCGCCGCGCACCACTACACGCTCGGCAAGTCGCTCGAGGCCGCGGGCAAGGATGGCGGTCCGGACTTCCGGCGCGCCGTCGCCCTCGACCCGGAGTACGCCCCCGCGAAGGTCGCCGCCGAGCACGTCGCCCCCAGCCGACCGGTGTGGATGCTGTACGTGGCGGCCGGCGCAGGGGCGATCGCGATGTTAGTGTTCTTCGCGGCGATGATGAGACGACGAGCGTCGTGACCAGGCTGGTCGTTCTCGAAGGGCTCGACGGTGCGGGCACCACCACGCAGGCAGCGCGCCTCGTCGAGCACATCCGCAAGCATGGCGGGAAGGCTCATGGCACCCGCGAGCCGAGCGACGGCCCGATCGGCAGGCTGATTCGCGAGATGCTCACGGGCGGTCACGCGATCGCAGGGACCGCGATCGCCCAGAGTACGTTTGGCCTGCTGTTCGCCGCCGATCGCCTCGATCACCTCCAGCGCGAGGTCGAGCCGCAGCTCGCCTCCGGCGCGCTCGTGGTCTCGGATCGCTGGTATCACTCTTCCCTCGCCTACCAGGGCACCGGTGCTGACCGCGACTGGATCACCACCCTCAATGCGCGGGCCCGCCGGCCCGATCTGACGATCTTTCTCGAGGTCCGCCCCGAGGTTGCCGCGAAGCGTCGTGTCGATGCCGGGCGGGTCCAGGAGCTGTTCGAAGACCTCCGGATGCAGGAGGAAGTCGCAGCGGGCTACAAGGCGACGATCGCCGAGCTGACCCTGCAGGGCGAGCGAATCGAGCTGATCGACGGCGAGGCGACGCCCGACGAGGTGTTCGCCGCGATCGTGCAGCTGGTCGGATAGCGAGATTCTTGCCGCCCCCTCACGGGCGATGCAGGGTTCCTGGATGCGCACCCTGCTTCTCTCGATCGTGGTCGTCTCGTGGGCCGCGTGTGCACCGAAGGTCACGACGACCCCATCGACACTCGACGAAGACCTTGGCTCGCGGACCCGGCAAGCCGCTCCGCCGCCGGCCCCCGTTGCCGACCGACCGGTCGCGCCGCCGGGCAAGGGGCTGCGGTCTGGCACGATCTCCCGCGAGCGCCTGATCTCGGTCCTCGATGCCGGCCCGGGCTCGTTCCTGCGCCAGCTCGAGGTCACCCCCAAGAAGACCGGCGAACGGTTCGTCGGATGGGAGCTCGTGCAGCTGATCGATCGGATGAGCCCGCTGTTCGATGTCGATGTGGTCCCCGGCGATGTCCTGCTCGCGATCAATGGCAAGCCGATCTCGCGGCCCGATCAGCTCCAGAGCGTCTGGGATTCGCTACGGACGGCGAACCAGCTCACGGCGCAGCTGTGGCGCGGCAACACGCAGCTGACGCTCGAGTTCTTGATCGAGCCGAAGATCTAGCCAGAGCTCCGGGAGAAATCGCGAAGTCGCGATTCCGCCGGGCGCCGTCACGGCTCTGACAGCACGCGCAGCGCCTGTCCCGGATCGTTGCTGAACACACCGTCAACCCCGAGCCGCGCGAGGCGCCGGAGCTCCGCGGGATCGTCGACGGTCCATGCGTTCACCGGCATGCCCGCGGTGTGCCATCTCCGCATCGAGTCCTCGGTGCACAGCGAATGCTCTGGATGCATGAGGCTCGCGCCGATCCACTTACCGACCCAGCCGCGGCGCAGCGGGAGGTGCTGGTTGCCGTGGAAGATGTGCGCGATCGCCACGTCCGGCAGATGGCGATGGAACTGCAGCAGCGAGAACGGATCGAACGAAGACACGAGGATCTGATCGATGCGTCGCGACTGCTTGACGATCGTGGAGACCGCTTCGACGAGCTCGCCCATGCGGCCAGGCCGGTCTGCCTTGATCTCGATGTCGAGCTCGATGTCGAAGGTGTCGAGCACGTCGGTGAGCAGCGGCACGCGCTCGCCACCGACCCGGAGCGCCTCGCGACCGGCGGTCGAGAGCTGGGACATCAGCCCCGGCTGGCCGGTGAGCCGTTCGAGCGCGTCGTCATGAAACACGACCACACGCTGATCTCCGTCGAACCGAACGTCGAGCTCGAGCCCATCGGCGCCCACCGCCACGGCCTTGTCGAACGCAAGCATCGTGTTCTCCGGCGCGTGGGCCGAGTCGCCGCGGTGCGCCCAGACGCGAGGGCGACCGCGCAGCCGACGCCAGCGCGTGGCTCGGCCTAGCCGGCCGAGATGCGGCAGCCGCCGCGCGAGCCCAGACTTCGGCATGAGCGGCGAGCGCTACTCGACGAAGGTCTTGTGGAGCGCGCGGACGAGGTTATCGACGTGGTGGCGGTCACACCACAGCGTCACCCGGAGCGGGGACACGCTGACGGCGTTGATCGGCACGCCGGCACCGACCGCGCTGGTACGCGCCTTGTTGATCACCCCCGGGTTGTTGCCGATGCCGTGACCGACGATCGTCACCGCGCCTTCCTCACCGAACTCGACCTGCTCTGCAAGCACGTTGTCGAGCTTCTTGCGGACCTCGGCCCAGTCCGGCACGTCCGCGATCGTGAACCAGACGCGCAGCTCCTTGCCCTCGAGGTCGAGGTGGGTGAGCGGGATCGAGGCGGTCTCGAGGATCTGGAGACAGTGCTCGACGGCGGCGCCGCCCGAGACCTTGAGCCGGATCAAGGAGTTCTGCCCGGTCACGGCGGCGACCTGGCGATCGCGATCGGGAGTGAAGTCGATGCGGGTTCCGCCGCCGTCCTTGTTGGTGGCGCGGGCATAGAGGGCGATGCCGCTCTTGCGCGCGAACTCGACAGAGGCGTCGTGCAGGACCTTCGCGCCCTGCGCGGCGAGCTCGAGCATCTCGTCGTGGCTGATCGACTCGAGCAGCTGGGCGGCCTCGACGACGCGAGGATCCGCGGTGAAGACGCCTTCGACGTCGGAGCAGATCTCGCAGTAGTCGGCGCGGAGAGCCCCGGCGAGCGCGACGGCAGTGGTGTCAGAACCGCCGCGACCCAGCGTGGTGATCTCGCGCTTGTATGACACGCCCTGGAAGCCGGCGACGATCACGACCTTGCCACGATCGAGCTCGTCCTCGATCCGGAACGGCCGGACCTCGACGATGCGGGCACCAGAGTGGCGGTCGTTCGTCAGGATGCCGGCTTGAGAGCCGGTGAACGAGATCGCTTCGAGACCTTCCTCGGCGCACGCCATCGAGAGCAGCGACATCGCCTCGCGCTCACCGCAGGTCAGCAGCATGTCGAGCTCACGGCGTGATGGCGAGGCGCTGATCGACTTGGCCTTCTCGATCAGCTGGTTCGTCGTCTTGCCCATGGCCGAGACCACCACGACGACCTTCTTGCCGCTCGCCTTGGTCCGCGCGATCCGCTTGGCGACAAGCTTGATCTTGTCGGCATCCGCGACCGACGAGCCGCCATACTTCTGAACCACGATTCCGGTCGGAGTCACGCTGGCACCATACACGATGACTACGCACGAGGGATGCTAGGTTGTTCCCGATGGCCGCAGCCCGGATCGTCACCGCAGCGTTTGCTGGTTTCTTGTGCGCGGCGTGCGGTTCCGCCGCCCACATGAAGATCGCGTGGCCCGATGCGGCTGTCGAGCTGCGCGACGAAGCCGACCGCGACGCGGCGATCGACCGGCTGTGGGTGACCCCGCTGGGCGCACAGCGGGACCGCGCCCGCGCAGCGATCGCGGCGGCACTCGCCACGCGGATCGACGATGCGGTGACCGATGACCGGCCGTTCGCGGCGGCGGTGTTGCTCGATCAGCTGATCTGGATGTGGCAGGCAGATCCATCCGAGATCGGTCGCGGGCTCTCGGCGCATACCGATCAGCTGCTGCGGCTGCGCGCGGTCTTCGCGAAGGCGGGCGCGCTCGAGCCCGCGGTCGAGACGTTGATCGTGCTCGCCGAGATCGATCCGGAGCATCGCCAGACGCACCTCAGCGAGCTCGAGGAGGTGCTCGCGTTCGCCGACCAGCTTGCGATCGCCGAGAACGGCCCGAATGCCGGGCGCGCGCAGCCGCTCGCGTTACTCCAGCCGACCGCGCTGGCCCTGCCGTTGCCGTGGCTGGTCGATCGCTATGTCGCGCTGCTGATCGGCCGCCAGATCGCGGTGGCGGGCCTGATCGACAAGCATGGCGCCTCCATGGAGCTCGTGCGGGCGCATCACGACATCCTGTCGACCTCGCGCAGGATCGCGAACGTGCTCGCGCGCGCCAATCGGCCCCACGAGATCCACCGGCAGGTCGCACGGATCAAGGGCATCGGATCGGATCGCGAGCTGGCCACGCGCGCCGAGATCCTCGCCGATCAGCCCACCGCGGATGCGTACAACGAGCTCGCCAGCCTGCTGCGGGTCGACGACACCGCACCCGATCCGGCGGCGGCGCTCGCGGTGTGCCTCGCGGGCCTCGCGCGGTTCCCATCGGATCCAGGCCTGCTGTCGGCGGCCGGTGGTGACGCTCGAACGCTCGGACGGACCGATCAGGCGATCGCGCTGTACGAGGGCGCGCTGCAGGGCTCGCGCGAGCTCGACACCGCCGTCGCGCTGCGGCTCGGCAAGCTCTACGGCGACCGGATCGGCCGACTCGCCAGCAGTGGCCGCCCCACCGCAGCGACCGCCGCGTGGCGCGAGGTCATGCGGTTCACCGCCGGGGCCGCGAAGCAACATCCGAACATGGTGTGGCAGCAAACCGCCGCGCTCGCGGAGTCCGCGCTCGGCAAGGGCCTCGCGAGTCAGGGCCTGATCACGGATGGCCGGCACGCCTTGACCGCCTCGCTCGAGCGCGCGCCATCGATCGACGCCTACGAGACGCTCTCGACGATCGAGGTCCAGGTCGACCGGTTCACCGCCGCTCAGCGCTGGGCGAAGGCAGGCATTGGCCTGCTCGGTGGCGCTTCGACCGGAGACCGCTATCGACGCGCCAAGCTCGAGCGGCTGGCCGCGGACGCGCTGCGCCGGGCAGGCAATCAGCGCGCCGCTGCGGCGCAGTACCTCGATTCACTCCGGACCTGGGCGTCGCTCGGGGAGAGCAAGGATCTGCCATCCTCGATCACGGCGGAACGCCTGCTCGATAGCGGGCGCTCGATGTGGTGGCTCGGCGACTCGGCCCGCGCGCTCGACCTGGTGAGCTCCGCGGTCGACGCCGATCCCGAGTCCCCCGCGATCCCTGCCGGTGCGGTCGCGTTCCTGATCCAGACCGGGCGCTATCGCGAAGCGCTGGACGCGTTCCATCGGGGGATCGGCGAGCCCGCGGGCAACGAGCTCTACAAGGTCTACATGAGCCTGTGGATCCTCGGTGAAGCAAGGCGCATCGGGGAGCCGCGTGACCGGATCGCCACGGAGTACCTCGGCGGGCGCCGCGGTGACCTGTGGTACGAGCTGCTCGCGCGCGCGGCGGTCGGACAGATCCCGTTCGAGAGGCTGCGCGCCGCGGCGACGACCGGGCCTCGCAAGGGAGAGCTCGCGTTCTACGGGGCCGTGCTCGGGCTCGATCCGAGGTCCGCGACCCCGGAGGGTCGGCGCCTGCTGCTGCGCCAGACGGTCGAAGCACAGGTGGTCTTCGACGCCGAATACGATCTGGCGCGCCAGTACCTCGCGCAGCCGTGACCGAGCAGAGGTCGTGTTAGCGTCGGCGCGGGGATGATCAGGCAGCTCTGGTTCGTCGTCGTGGTCCTGGTCGCGGCATGTTCGCCGGCGCGCCGGTCCGACGCGCCGGTGCCGCCGGTCGATCCGACACGCCTCGACCACCAGCGTCATGCGCTGATTCCGTGCGACGGATGTCATCGCTCCAGCGCGCGACCGGGCGCCGATGATCACAGGCCCTGTGACGATGGCGCCTGCCACAAGGCCAAGTTCCTCGGGCCGCCGAGCTTGTTCTGTCAGGTCTGCCACAAGACCGTGACCACGACCCCGCTCGCAGCTCCGCTCAAGCAGTATCCCGTCGAGGACCCGTGGCAGTCGCTTCCGCCGGTGTTCTCGCATCGCCGTCACATGGACGCCGACCGCATGGAGAAGCGCGTCGGGTTTCATGTCTCGTGCGCCGATTGCCATGCCCGGAGTGACGGCATGCTCGTGCGACCGGACCACGCCACGTGCTCGCGCTGCCACGCGGTCGAGGCGGCTCTCGCCAAAGCACCGAGCATGGAGAGCTGCGCGGGCTGTCACCAGGGCGGTGCGCGGCCTCGTGCGCGCGTCCGAGTGATCCAGAATGACCTGCAATTCCATCACGAGCGACATCGCATCGACCGCAAGGGCGTGCCGATCAAGTGCGAGGACTGTCACCGCCAGAGCGGGAGGTCGTCGACCTATGCAGACCATCCTGCGCCGCGCATCGAGTCCTGCGTCGGCTGTCACGACGATGCCCATCGCACACCGTATCCGATGCGGATGCGAATCTGCGAGACGTGCCACCTCGAGCGCAGATCTTCGCTGACCGCGCTCGCGCCGCGCAACCACCTGCCCGCCACCGAGCGTCCGCTCGATCACACGCTCGCATTCCGTCGCGATCATGCCGAGGTCGCGGCACGCAACAGCGCGCGCTGCGCGACGTGCCACACCCAGATGTCCGGCAATCCGCAGCAGGCATGCGACGAATGTCATCAGCGGATGCTGCCCGCGGATCACCGGATCACGTTTCGCGAGCTCGACCATGGACCGGAGGCCGCCGCCGATCGCACCCGGTGCGCGACCTGCCACGTGGTCGAGTTCTGCACCGCGTGCCACGCGCAGCGCCCCCGATCTCACGGGTTCGCGAGCACGTTCGTCCGGGAGCACGGTCGGCTCGCGCGGCTGAACGTGCGCGCATGCACGACGTGCCACCTCGAAGACTTCTGCCAGGGCTGCCATGCCGCGCCCGCGGGACGGCGAGGTCTGCCGTGAAGCGCGTGATCGCCGGCTTGTTGCTCGCGGCGACCACCGCGTCCGCCGACGCTCCTGCCGGCGCGGTGCTCGTCCTCACGCGCGAGCCAGGGCCGCGCCACCTGCGGATGCGGCCGCGCGCGCTGGCGCAGGCGTCAGTCCCGCCGGCACGCCCTCGCCCGCCGATGCCGACCGCACCGACCGCCTCTGCCACTGCGATGGAACCGATCGAAGGGCTCGACGGGATCCGCGACGTGCGCCAGCCGGTGTCGTTCAGCCTCAACCTCGGCTATCAGGTCGACGGGGCCCGCCCGAGTGGCCTCGCGGGGCTCGGCGCGCCGGCACCGACGCCCGGTCGCGACTACGCGACGCTGCGCTCGTATGGCTTCGGCGAGGCCTTCCTCAGCACGCGCGGCATCGGGCTCGGCAGCCTCGAGACCTACTTCGCGGTGCGGTTCCAGGCGGCACGCAAGCTCGTCAACGACCAGGAGCCGGTGCCGTCGCCGATCGCGACGTGGTTCGAGCGCAGCGGCACCGAGCTGCGGACCGGATGGGCCGAGCTCAAGGACTTTCTGCCGCGTCGCCTCGGCCTCCAGCGGTTGCGCGTCCGCGCCGGCGATCAGTTCGTCTACGGGCCGTGGATCCTGCACATGGATGGCATCTACGCGACCTACGAAGGCCCCACCTTGACCGCCGCGCTTTACAGCGGCACGAGACACTCCGACTACACCCGCGTGCAATCTGCGGTTCGGCCGCTCGCCGCCGGCGGCTCGCTCCGGATCGATCTGCGAGGCATCCCCAACGCGGTGCCGATCGCGGTTGCCGGCGAGTACCTCAAGCTGTCGAGCTCGTCGGAGACCGGTGAGGCGGCAGTCGACACCGAGCTCTTCGAGGTCGACTGGCGTCCGCGACGTGACATCGCCGTGATCGGGCAGATCCGCGGGGTCAACGGCGCGCTGGCGAACCAGCAGGTCGAGGTGCGCACGCGCTACAAGCAGGTCACGAACTTCGTGTTCGAGCTGATGCGACGGTTCGATTCGGACTGGCGCTGGGATCCCTCGCTGGTCACCCGGCCGACCCAGGACTCGACCGAGGCGCGGCGCTACCTCGACCTCGGCCCCGTGCTACCCCAGCTGATCGCGTCGGCGCGCGCGGGCACGTTGATCCGCGAGAACATCGATCTGCTCGGCCGTATCGCATACGCCACCGACCTCGCCAACAAGGGCGAACCGGTGAACACGTTCTCGTCGCCCTACCTCGAGCTCGCCGGCGCGCTCGAGGTCCGGTTGCGCCGCCAGGTGGCATTCGGTGTCAGCGCGCTGTCGCGCCAGACCAAGCGCGAGCAACCAGCGCCGGACGAGCTGATCCTCGATACCCACGGCCCGATCGATCCGCTCCCCCGCGACACCCAGATCGGCGAGGCCGGCTTCGTCGAGCTCGGGACGTCGCTCAAGATGACGCTCGGTGCGCGGCGATTCTCCGCGATGGTCGAGGTCTACGGACGCAGCACCACGTACTCCGTGCTGTACCGCGATCCGCTCGCACCCTTGCCGACGACCGACGTCCGGGGTGGCGGCCGGTTCACCGTCGACGCGTGGGTCGGGCAACGAGCGCGGCTGTTCGCGTCGTACGACGTCTCGAGCCGGCTCGCCACGGCGCCCGACATCAGCGGCTACAAGAGCCTCAAGCTCGTCGTCTCGGGGGTGTACTGATGCGGGCGGCCGCGATCGCGATCGCCATGGTGTGCGCGTGGTCATGGTCATCCGCCCTCTCGGCCCGGGACCTGCGGACCGCGCCGGAAGGTTTCGAACACAACGTCCACGCCCGCATCGTCGACGTTTCGGGCGCAGCCGCGATCGCATGCACACACTGCCACGCGGTGAAGGCCGGGTTGCTCGTCAGTCGGCCAGGTCACACAGGCTGCTTCGGCAGCTGTCACGGTGCGATGCCCGCACGCCGTGAATCGGTGAGTCCCGAGCGGATGCGGCTGTGCACCGCGTGTCATGCCGAGACCGCGCTCACCACCGCGGCCGTCGCCAAGCAGACGGTTCCCTATCCGCCGTACTCGCTCGGCCGCGAGTTCGCGCTGCAGATCGGCCACAAGGCACATGCGACGGTCGCCTGCTCGCAGTGTCACGACAACCGGTCCGCCATCCCACACAGGCGGTGCATCGGCTGCCATGATGGCTCCGTTGGCAAGGGCCCGGCGATGACGGCGTGCAACCTCTGCCACACGCCAGCCTCGGGAGTGCCCGATCCACCGATGTTCTTGCGCACGAAGGACACCCAGATCTTCGTGACGACGGCGTTCTCGCACGACAAGCATGCCAGGCGCGGCGGGATCGCCAGGCAGTGCATCACGTGTCATGCAGCGATCATCGAGACCAACGATCGCCAGCTGCCGCGCCCGACCACTGCCAGCTGTGCGGTCGCGGGCTGTCATGACGGCAAGGCGTCGTTCGCAGTCACTGCGTCGTGCACGAGATGCCACCAGGATGTTCCGGCGACGAGGTACGAGATGTCGCGCGTGGTCAACCGGTTCGGCCACGGCGGCGCCCACGAGGGCGCGAAGCTGCCGTGCGCGGCGTGTCACCCGCTCGGCAAGACCGGCGAGGTGATGGTGTCGAACCACACCCCGTGCGCCCCGTGTCACGCGGAGCAGTTCGGTGCGCGCAACCCGACCATCTGCACGGCCTGCCACATCGGGACCGAGCCGTGGCGCAAGCTGGTCGCCGATCGTCTGCCGGCCGATCGCACCGAGTTCGGCGCGACGCTCGAGCATCGCAAGCACCCCGGCGCGTGCGTGAGCTGTCATGTGCTCGACACCACGCACGACGAGCTTCGTCCGCCGCGCGGACATCGCGCCTGCACCGGGACCGCCTGCCATGCCGTGACCACCGGGCCCGCGCCGCAGCTCACCGCATGCGAGAGCTGCCATCAGCGCGGCCTGGCCGCCGAGCGCGACCGTGCCCGGTTGGCCGCGACGTGGTCGGTGCGCGCGCGGTTCAAGCACGCAGCGCACCAGGAGGGGCCACGCGTCCGCGCGACGCAGCTCGCGTGTGTCGTCTGTCACGATGATCTGTCCTCCCCCACCGTGCTGTCGCTCGCCGTGCCCGCGAAGGCGACGTGCGCGCCGTGCCACGACGGCCAGACCGCGTTCAAGCTCACCGGCACCACGTGCACGCGATGTCACCCCGGGGTCTCGACCGTGACTGGAGCCCGACGCTGATGATGCCGCGATCCCAGCGCGCCTACGTGATCGCGATGTGCGCGATCATCGGCGGTGCGTTCGCGTATGCCGCGTGTGACTGGGGACGCTGGCCGCGCCTCCTGTACCTGCCGCTCACGCAACGCGTGACGTTCGAAGCAGGGTCGACGTCGCTCTCGGTCATCTATTACGGGACCGTCGCGTGGGGGATCGGAGGAGCGCTGTGCGGCTCGCTCGTGGGCGCGATGCTGACGAGGATCGTCCCGAGGCCCTGGCCCGACCGTGCGATCCACTTGTTCGGCGCCTGGGCGCTCACCGCGATCGTCCTGGCGGGCGGCTACTACACGTGGAGCCTGTGGCCGTGGAGCTCGTGATCGCGGTCGGCAAACCTGACGTGTAAGCGCGGCCCGACTCGTGGCGTTGGATGGGAAAGCTGACGGCCAACTTGGTCGCCTCCGATGGCATCGCCGAGACCAGCCGCTCGAAAGGATCGACCATGACTTGTGTTTTGCGGGTGCTCCGGCACTCATGGGTTTCGTCTGCCCTCATCGTCACGGCGTGCATGGGCGGCGGATCGAAGATGGCGCAGCCGTCGTCGGTCGCGTCGTCGGGCGGCGGCTACTACGGCCCCCAGCCCGCTCCCGAGCACGTGGCGGCGTACGAGGGCGACGCACGTCGCGGCGAGCCGCAGCCGGATCGTCCGGGACTCGGCACGCAGTGGGGCGAGTCCGTCTCGGCGCCGATCTCGTTCTCTCCGTTCGTGCGGTCGTCCTCGTCCCCGTGGGGTGAGGCCGTGCTGCACTACAACGATGCGGAAGGCGTCGGTGCCCATGCCGCGCACCTCGGCTCGCGCCCGCAGCCGCTCGAGGTCTACGCCGGGGACGGATCGATCGGCATCGCGCTGGTCGACGAGGCAGGGCGCACCCTGCCCGGATTCACGGCGCAAGGGCGCGCGTTGATCATCGGTGAAGATGGCGCGCGCTATCGCATCGTCGTGCGCAATGGCACCACCGCGCGCTTCGAGATCGTGGCTTCGGTCGACGGACTCGACGTGATCGACGGCAAGCCGGCCGATCCGAATCGTCGCGGCTACATCGTCGATCCCCACGGCGTGCTCGTGATCGACGGCTTCCGGACCTCGGACTCGGCAGTCGCCGCGTTCCGGTTCGGGAGGGTCGCGGACTCCTACGCCGCCCAGACCTCGGGCGATCGCAACGTGGGAGTGGTCGGGCTCGCCGTGTTCTCGGAGCGTGGCGCGGTGTGGTCACCCGCAGAGCTCGACCGCCGCGACACGGCCGATCCATTCCCGCAACGCGGCTACGCAGTTCCGGCGCGGTGACTGCGATTTGCCAAGGTCCGGCTCGCGCGGGCGCGGTAGCATGCGGCGCATGAACCGAGTCTTGCTGGCGGTCTCGATCGCTGCCCTCGCCGCGGGCTGTGGTCGCGATGATAGCGGCGAGCCGATCGATGGAACGATCGCGATCACGGTCAGCGGCGAGACGATCACGCCGGATGTCGGCGCGGCGATCGACGACCCCGACGACGCCACCAAGGCGCTCGTCATCCTCGGCACTCGCGACATCTCGTGCTCCACCAGGATCAACAGCCGGCTCGCCGCGGGCACGTACCTGACCTTCGCCATCGACCGCACGATGGGCACGCAAGCCGGGTTCATCTCGGTGATCCGCGTCGAGGGAGGGAGCGCGAACCTCAACGGCTCGCCCGGCGAGGTCATCATCGACGGGATCGCCGATCGCGTGACCGGCAGCCTCACCTTCGACACCACCGACGACCAGGTCGGGCCGATCACCGCGACCGGCACGTTCGATGTGCGACGCTGCTTCTAGCTGGCTAACCGACCGCGGTGAGCTTGTCGCGAAGGCGGCCGACGAGCTCGTGTTGCGCGGATCGCGATCGTGACGCGCCGGGCCGGGAGGTGGCGAGCATCTTCATCGCGAGCGCGACCCCGATCAGCGGGTTGCCACGGGCCGAGGCACGCGACAGCTCGAGCACGAGCTCGGCCCAGAACATCCACGGCGGCTGGACCGCGCCCTTGTCATGGTTCGACTGGATGATGGCGAGCCGGAGGTCGGCGAGGTCTGCGTCCGCGGTGGCCAGGCCATCACGGCCTCGCGCTGCGGCGGCTCGCAAGGCCTCGAGTACCCGCGCACTCTCCGGCCCGGCGTCGACGAGCGAGGGCTCGGCCTTCTCCAGCGCGCACTCGCACGCGGCACGCAGGATGGTGTCGCGGCTGATCCCACGCAGGACGGCCAGGTACGGGACCCAGTCTGCGCGGGTGGCATCGACCCAGGCGCTGCGCGTCTCGGAATCCGGCGCGAGCTTGCGCACCCACTCGATCAGATCGGTCGGCGCGGCGATCGCGCGGAGCTCATCAGCAGGGCGCTTGCTCGGTCCGTTGGTAGCCATGTTCGGTGGCAAGATACCGCAGCGAGCCTGCTATCTCGTCGCCGGCGGCCAGGTCATCCGCGTGACGGTGAAGCCGCCCGATCCGTTGGCGTCGGCGAATCCATGGGTCTTCGAGGCCGCGAGATCGCTCCTTCGAAACCCGAGAGGCCACCAGGACCTGGTCACTGGCCCCGGATAGCCCCCGGGTTACGGCGAGTTAGCTGGCGTCTCTGGCGTCTCTGGCGTTCCACACGCTCGGCAGCGCGGCTCGCTCGTGAACGTTCAGCGATGTATCGAACGTGGGCTTCGCTACCGCGATGTCAGGGCGCTCGGGGTCGTGGAGTCTCCGCAATTGACAGTTGCCACGCGGAGTTGGATCCTCTGGTCGTGGGCCCCGGAAGTCTCTCTGCGGATGCGCGGTCCACGCTGATCGGCACGGTCATCGCGAACTACCGCGTGCTCGACCTGGTGAGTGTTGGTGGGATGGGCACGGTCTATCGCGCCGAACACATGCTGATCGGGCGGATCGTCGCGATCAAGGTCCTCCACGCCGAGCTGTCGACCAACCGCGAGATCATCAACCGGTTCTTCAACGAGGCGAAGGCGACGACCACGATCGGACACCCGGGGATCGTCGAGATCTTCGATTTCGGCCACATGGACTCGGGCCACGCCTACATCGTGATGGAATTTCTCGACGGCGTGACGCTGTCGCGCCGGATCAAGTTGCGCGGCCCGATGGCCGAACACGAGGCGGCGACCTACCTGTGCGGCGTGTGCAGCGCGCTCGCAGCGGCCCACGACAAGGGGATCGTCCACCGCGATCTCAAGCCCGACAACATCATCCTCGTCCCGGATCTCCAGTCCCCGATCGGCGAGCGCAGCAAGCTGCTCGATTTCGGGATCGCAAAGCTGACCGATACCGGGTTCGCCGGGACCGCCACCAAGACCGGCGCGGTCATGGGCACGCCGACGTACATGTCTCCCGAGCAGTGCCGCGGCACCGGGGACGTCGATCAACGTACCGACATCTACGCGATCGGCTGCATGTTCTACGAGCTGATCTCCGGACGCCCGCCATTCATCAACCCCGGCATGGGCGAGCTGATCGGCTCGCACCTGTTCGTCCAGCCCGATCCCGTCTCGAAGCACGCCGCACATGTCTCTCCCGGCACCGACGCGCTGATCATGAAGCTGCTCGACAAGCAGCCCGAGAACCGCGTGCAGACCGCTCGCCAGCTCGTGGGGCTGTTGACCGCGATCGCAGAGGGAGGCACTCATCACTCGACGTATCGCGACTCGCAGGTGCGCGCCCCCGACGAGCCCACCCTCCCGCAGCGGCCACTGGTCTTGCCGCAGGAACCGCTGCCGACCCCGGCCGGGTATGTGTACGGCGCCGCGCAGAAGCCCAATCCAACCACGCTGAGCGGCGTCGCCAGCCAGGCGGTGGGGCTGCCTCCGCCCCCCCCGCTCCGGTCCCGGCGGGGTCTTGCGATCGGGATCGGGGTTGGCGTGTTCGCGATCGGGGTGACCCTCGGCATCGCGTTCGTCGGCACGGGTGACAAGCAGCGCGCGGCATCCGACGTGCCGACCGCGCCCCCTCCGCCGGCCGAGACCACGCCCGACGCCCCCAAGGCCGCCGACACCAAGCCCGACGAGACCAAGCCGGGCGACACCAAGCCCGACCTGGGTCTCGTCGAAGAGACCAAGCCCGACGAGACCAAGC
>JAGSPR010000317.1 GCA_018262455.1 Deltaproteobacteria bacterium
ACACACGGGTGCCCCAGCCACGCTGCCGGGGCACCCACTCCATGAACCGCTGTCGTGCCATCGGCGTGCGCCGGCGCTCGTGCCCACGAAGTTGCTTCCCTTGCGTCGCGGAATGGTAAAATGACCGCCGTGCCATACACCGACATCATGGTGTTCGGGGTCGCCGCCGTGGCGGCGCTCGCGCTGGTGTGGTGGTGGGTGGCGCGGATGCAGGTGTCCGCGGCGCCGGTCGCGATGAAGACTGCCCGGATCGGACTGCCGGCGGGCGGCCTGCGGATGCACGAGCCTGCGCTCGCGCTGGCCAAGCTCGATCAGCCCGAGGAGATCGTGATCCCGTTCGAGCACGCCATGCTCGTGATCGCCTACCCGCTCACCACGCCCGCCTCGATCCCGATCTCGGCCTCGATCTCCCAGGGCTTCACGCGCGCCGAGCTGGTCCGCGCGATCTGCGAGGAGTACGCGAACGTCTACGATGCCGAGGAGGGCAGCACCGCCGCGAGCCCCACCGTCCCGATGGAGGATCGGCTCCACCCGTATGGCCGCAATCGCACCGACGGCGCGTACGGCATCTTCGGCCACGACCTGCAAGACCTCGTGCTCACGTCGGTGCGGTGGACCCGCAAGTCCAATGGCACGATCATGATCGAGCCGAACGTCGAGGGCAGCTCGCTCAAGCTCCACGAGTGACCGCGCTGCCGTAGGCTCGGCGCGTGCACATCGACGTCCTGACGAGCGGCATCTGGCAGACGAACACCACGATCGTGTCGCACGGCGGCGCGTGTGTCGTGGTCGACCCGGCGTACTTCCCGCGCGAGCTCGCCGCGATCGCGACGCGGGTCGGCGAGCTGGGGCACGCGGACGCGGTGGTGTTCACGCACGGCCACTGGGATCACGTGATGGGGCACACGGCGCTGCCCGACGCACCGGTGTGGGTGAGTCAGACGCTCGCGGCCTCGGTCGCCGCCGGTGATCCTCGCGCGGCGCAGTATCTCGAAGACGCCCGCGCGTTCGACTCGCGGTGGTACGTCCCGCGGACGCAGGGCCATCGCTGGCCGTCGCGGCTGCGCGGGATCGACGCCGAGCAGCGGCTCGAGCTCGCCGGCATCGCGATGCGCGCGCTGCACCTGCCGGGGCACAGCCCGGATGGCCTTGGCCTGATCGTCGACGACGCCGGGCTCCTGCTCGTCGGCGACTACCTGTCGCCGTGCGAGATCCCGTTCATCGACGACGCGAGCGCGTACCGCGCGACCCTGCTCCGGCTGATCGAGCTGGCGGGCCAGCTGCGCGAGGTCATCCCGGGACATGGCCCGCGGTTGACGGCGGCGGAGGCCCTCACGATCGCGCGCGCGGATCTCGCGTACGTCGATCGACTGCTCGAGGCGGCGGCGCGCGGGGATTCCGCAGGCGCGCGCGCGATCGCGTTGCCGCGCGCCGCCGAGGTCGTCGGCATGCGCGATCACCACGTCGAGAACTGCCAGAACCTCGGCGTGGGGTGAGTGGTGAGAGTGTAGAGCGTCCTCGGATGATTCGAGTGGTTCCGGTGGGTTACGCGGGTGCACGCGCGAGAGAGTGGTGAGAGTGTAGAGCGTCCGCGAGGATCGCGAGGGTGCCGGCGAGGGTGGCTTCGCGGTAGAGCAGGGGCTTGAGGGTCGGGACGAGCGGGCCGAGGAGCTTGACGTGGCGCCGGGTCATCGCGACGCCGTGCTCGCCGCGGACGTCGACGTTGGCGAGGACGAGGTCGCGGTAGAACCGGACGCGCTCGGCGAGGGTCGGCTCCACGACCGGGAGGCCGGCGCGCAGGGCGCGGGCCTCACGAAAGATCCACGGATGATCGATCGCGGCGCGGCCGATCATGGCGGCGGCGCAGCCGGTCTCGGCGAGCGAACGGACCACGTCGTCGGCCGTCCTGATGTCGCCGTTGACGACCACGGGGATCGAGACGACCTCGCGGGCGCGGCGGGCCCAGCTCCAGTCGGCCGCGCCGGAGTGGCCCATCTGCGCGGTGCGGCAGTGGATGGTGAGGGCGGCGACGCCGGCATCCTCGAGCCGGCGGGCGAGGTCGACGATCGGCATGTGCGACTCGGGCCCGTAGCCGATGCGGGTCTTGACGGTGACCGGGAGCGGGGCGAGCGCGGCGGCGATCCGGCGGGCCATCTCGACCATCGCGGCGGGATCGCGGAGCCAGCCGGCGCCGGCGCCACGGCCGGCGATGCGGGGGACCCAGCAGCCGCAATTGATATCGAGGAAGTCGGGCTCGGCGCGGGCCGCGATCACGGCGGCCTGCAGCAGGAGGTCGGGGTTGGCGCCGTAGATCTGGATCGCCGTCGGCCGATCGTCGGGGGCGAGCCGGGTGCGGCGGCGAGCGAGCTTGGAGTTGGCGATGATGTGCTCGGCACCGACGAACTCGGTGACGCACAGGGTGGCTCCGGCGGCCCGGCACGCGCGGCGGAACGGGGCGTCGGTGACGTCCTCCATCGGCGCGAGGACCAGGACGTGCTGCGCGAGCAGGTCGGCGATCGAGTCGTCGATCGACATCTACACGCTCAGGTGGCGTGGACGTGCGAGCCAGATCGTGTGGGTTGCGCCGCCGGCGTGCCACGACCGGAAGTTCTGCACCTCGACGTCGAACCCGGCCTGCTGGAGCTCGCTCGTGAAGTGGAGCGAGTCGAACGCGGACCAGATCGCGAGCACGCCGGTGGGGGTGAGCGCGGCGAGGATCGTGGCGAGGCCGCCCTGGAGGTAGAGCGTGGCGTTGCTCGCGGAGATCCCATCGGGGCCGTTGTCGACATCGAGCACGATGGCGTCGTAGCGCCCGGTGGCCTGCTGGATGACCCGCGCGACGTCATCCTCGATCAGGGTGACGCGCGGATCTGCGAGGGGGTGGTTGGCGAGCGGCCCGAGGATCGTGCGATTCCACCGCACCACGTCGGGGACGATCTCGGCGATCTCGACGCGGGCGGTGGCGGGCAGCGCGTCGAGCGCGGCGCGGGCCGTGTAGCCGAGCCCGAGGCCACCGATCAGGAGTCGTGGCGCGGGCAGGTCACGGACCAGCTCGCCGGCGACGAGGCCAAGCTCGTCCTCGGATTGATGGTTGTCCGAGCTCATGAGCTCGACGCCGTCGATCGCGATCGTGTAGTCGTCGCGGTGGCGCGACAGCTCCATCTCGCCTACCCGCGTGGCCACGGTCTCGAGGACCACGACAGGAGCGTCGGCTTTGGGAGCGTACACGAGCTGGCTGTGTACACGATGGCCCGTGGGTTTGGCAAAGCCCCAGGCGCTGCGAGACCCTCGTAGATCGGCGGAAATCCCTACGGCTTACTGGTTGTTGCACCCGTAGAACGTCGGCTCGACCCGTTCCCACGGCTTGCCAGGAAGCTGGCTCGAGGTGGCGGTGTCGAGGTCGAACAGGATCGTCGCGGTCGTGAACTTGGCGAGCACGGCGGAGTCTCCATCGAGCTGGTAGCTGCCCTCTTGCTGGTGGTTGTCGAGGTCCATGAGGACGCTGCCGCTCGAGCACAGGGTCAAGGTCTGGTAGCACGGCTGGTTGGGGCTGCCGTTCGCGATGCACTCGTCGTAGCTCGAGAAGCCCTCCACCAGCCGCCGGAACGCGGTGTCGTTGCCGAGCGTGGTGTCGGTGCAGGCGGCGAGACACGCGACGACGGCAAGGAGGGCTGCGCGCATGGGCTGGGTAGAAGCAAGCCGTTCGCCAGCCGCGGGCGAGACCTATCCTCCCGGATCCACTCGTGTCGCAGTGGGGGCGCGCACCACGACCAGCGGGCGGTTTCCCCGATCAGCGCGGCTTCTGGGCCAGGCGCTTGGTCGTTCCGTCGGCGAGCTGGACGTCGATCCACTTGTCGCCGGCGGCGGTGACGACCACATCCCCGAACTTGGCGTGGACGAGCTGCTGGCCGACCGAGAAGTTGCCGCTGGCCGCGTAGGGCACGGGGCCGGTGTGCGCCGGCTGGTCCGCGGGGGCCGGCGGAGGTTCGAGCACGCGGCGCAGCACGCTGATGATCGCGCGGCGTTGCTCCGGACCGCGGTGGTACTCGGCGACCAGGGCGATGCGCGCGAGGAGCTCGCCTTCGATCGCGGTGAGCGCATCCCAGATATTCGCGTTGTCCTTGTCCTTGGCCGAGGCCGCCCAGGCGAGCGCGCGCGCGGCCTCGGGCACGCGATGGTCGGTGCCGAACGTCTCGTTGCGCGCCGCGGTGCAGTCCTTGGCCGCGATCTTGGCGTTCGCGATCGCCTCGACGCTCTTCGTCGCGATCCACGCCTCGGTGGCCTCGAGCGCGAGCTGCGGGCGACGATCGTCGGGGCGCTTGCTCTCCCACTCCGGCAGGATCAACGTGCGGGTCGCTTCGATCGCGGCGCGCAGCAGCAGGTCGCGATCGAGATCGTCCAGGTTGGTGGCCCAGGCGGAGACAGGGAGCCCCTTCACCGCGTCGCCTCGCAGAGCCGCCAGCCGATCAAACCGTTCGAGAAGCACGGGTCGAACTTACACGAAGCCGACACCCGCGATCAGCAAACTGGCCTGGATGTCTCGCCGCACCGTCGAGCGATTCCTCCACGGTTGCCGACGACCGGGCGCCGACGACACGTCGAGCCGGCGCCCGGAGGCCGCTCGCCCGTCCCGACCCCACCACGCGCTCCGTCGAATTCTTCGACGGGAACTGGGTCTCACGAGGCATCACGAGGAGATCCGCGACCGAGCGTTCGTCGCCCGGGCATGCGCGATGCAACCGACCGGGCACGTGTCAACGCGCCATGAACCGGCGCAAGGAGATCTCCAATGGGAGCGATCGTCGACAAGATCAAAGGCCGCGCGAAGCAGGTCGAAGGCAAGCTGACCGGCGACAAGGTCCGGATGGCACAGGGAACCGTCGAGAAGACCAAGGCGGAGGTGGAACGCGTGGCCTCACGCGCCGCGAGCAAGGTGAAGTCCTCGGTCCGCAAGGCAAAGGCGAAGGTCCAGCGCGCGCGCGCGAAGTCCACCCGGGCGACCTGAGCGCGCGGCCTCGGCCGGCGCGGCGCCAGGCGGGGGCCTCGGCCGGCACGGCGCCAGGCGGGGGCCTCAGCCGGCGCCTCAGCCGGCGCGGCGCTCGATGACGGCCTCCACGCCCTGGTTCGCCAGGGACTCGCGCAGCTGCTCGATCACGCGGTCCTCGACCCGGGCTTCCAGGTCCACGAACGCGCCGACGACGTTGGCGATGAACCAGCCCTTCTGCTTCTCGACGACGTCCTCGACGTTGGTGATCTTGATGGTGATCATGGGGGGACATCACACCACGGTTGGCGCGCGAACCGGGATCGCCGCGAAAAAGTTGCCCACCATGGCGCGGAGGGATTACGGGTTTTAAGGGCATCGAATGGGATCTTCTGAAGCCGTGTCGGATCTGGATGAAGCTGCCGGGGCTGCCCTCGTGCCCCCTGCCATCCTGCGCGGCAGCGCACGCGGCCTCGAGATCGTGGTCCATGGCCAGGCCCCAACCGATGCGATCGTCGCCGCGGTCGCCGAGCGGCTGGCCGAGGCCCCCACGTTCTTTCGCGGCAGCGACGTCAGGATCCGCGTCGACGCCGGACCGCTCGCGCCCGGTTGTCTGTCGCGACTCGACGCGATCGCGGGCCAGTTCGAGCTCCGCATCGTCGAGGTCGGAGCCGCGGTGAAACGCGGGACCTCGGAGGACGCGGTCCCTGTCCCCAACCTCGCGGCAGGCTCGGCCCCCGCGCCCGCTTCGGGCGCCTCCGCCGAACCAGCGCCTGCCGATCCCGTGCAGGCCTCGGTGGTCCCGGCCGACGCGGCGGTCTTGCCGGAGTCGGTGGAGCCGGTCGCGATCGATCTCGAGCCCGACATCGAGCTCGTCCCCGACACCCGGGTCCTCGTCGGTCCGGTCCGCTCGGGCGTGATCCTCGAGCACCGCGGCCACGTCATCATCTTCGGTGACGTCAACCCCGGTGCCGAGATCCGCGCCGAGGGCAACATCGTCGTGCTGGGACGCCTGCGCGGCACCGCCCACGCCGGCATCGGTCGCGACGTCGGTTTCATCCTCGCGTTGCGGCTCGAGCCGCAGCAGCTCCGCATCGGTCGGCTGGTCGCGCGCGCGAGCGACAGCGATACCCCGGCCGCGGTCCCCGAGATCGCGCACGTCACGGACGCCACCATCATCGTCGAACGCTACCTGGGCCGCCTGCCGGGCAGCCTCGCCGCCAGCCTCTAGCCGTCAGTCCAAGGAGATCTTCATGGGTCGAGCAATCGTCATCACGTCAGGCAAGGGCGGCGTCGGCAAGACGACCGTCACCGCCAACCTCGGCACCGCTCTCGCCCAGCTCGGACACTCGGTCGTGCTGATCGATGCCGACATCGGCCTGCGCAACCTCGATGTCGTCATGGGCCTCGAGAACCGGATCGTCTACCACCTCGTCGACGCGATCCGCGGCAAGTGCACGGTCGCCAAGGCGATGATCAAGGATCGCCGGAGCGAGAACCTGTGGATGCTGCCGGCGTCGCAGACCGACGACAAGGACTCCGTCACCCCGGAGGAGATGCGGAGCCTCGTGTGCGAGCTCAAGCACACGCACGACTTCGTGCTGATCGATTGTCCGGCAGGGATCGAGCAAGGGTTCAAGAACGCGATCGCGGGCGCCGACGAGGCGATCGTCGTCGCCACCCCCGAGGTCTCGTCGATCCGCGATGCCGACCGCGTGGTGGGCCTGCTCGCGGCGGCCGACGTCCCGGCCCGGCTGATCGTCAACCGGATCTCGCAGCACCTCGTGAAGCGGGGCGACATGCTGTCGCAGTCCGACGTGATCGAGATCCTCGCGCTCGACCTGCTCGGCACGATCCCGCTGGACGATCACATCGTCGCCACCACGAATCGCGGCATGCCCGCGGTGCTCGAAGGCAAGTCGCTCGCCGCCAAGGAGCTCAACCGGATCGCCAGGCGGCTGTCCGGCCTCGAAGTCGAGGATCACGCGACCGGCGGGTTCTTCACCAGACTCGGCCGCGCGCTCGGGCTGTCGGCCACACCGGCGTGAGGAGTCCATCCATGTGGAATGCCGTCAGAGGATTCTTGTCGGGCAAGTCGAGTCGCGATGTGGCGAAGGGCCGCTTGCACCTCGTGCTCGCTCACGATCGCACCGGGCTCGAAGGCGGGCGGCTCCAGGAGATGCGCCAGGAGATCGCCGCGGTGATCGCGAAGTACGTCCCGATCGATGCCGACGCGGTCGAGATCCAGATCGAGACCCGCAGCCGAGAGACCCAGCTGACCGTTTCGAGTCCGATCCAGCCCCGCAACGCGTGACCCCGAGGGCCCACAAGGGGGACCCTCGTCGCAAGGTGTCGCCGATCCTTGCTTCGCTGCGGACCGGCGTTGATCGATCCGGCTCGGGCCCGCGGTAAGCTCCGCAGCATGTGCATCATCTGCGTCGAGCTCGCGAAGCAAGCGATGTCCCCACTCGAAGCGCGCCGTGCGCTGAGCGAGATGCGGGTCAAGCTCGACCGGGAACACGTGGCCGAGGTCGAGGAGAAGCTCGCGCAGGCCGAGAAGACGCAGAAGCCGTGACCCTGGGATCGCCCTACGAAGGATGGCGCGGGGCGGCCGCCGTGTCGGCTCCCTATGTATGATGTAGCGAATGGGAGCAACCCCGAGTCCCGAGCGCTTGCTGTCGGTGATCGAGCTCCAGAACGCGATCGCCGCGGCCGGGCTCAACGCCGACGAGGTGATGAACCTGGTCGTCGAGCGAGCGGCGACGCTCACCTCGGCGACCGGCAGCATCATCGCGATCGTCGAGGGTGAGGAGATCGTGTACCGCGCGACCGGCAAGCCCATCGCGCTCGCGCTGGGCACCCGGTTGCCGCGGGGCACGAGCGTGCCCGGACGTTGTGTCGCCGAGCGCGCGCCGCTGCGGATCGACGACGCGGCCCACGATGCCCGCGTCGATGCCGAGACCGTGACCCGAACCGGCGCCGGGTCGAT
>JAGSPR010000677.1 GCA_018262455.1 Deltaproteobacteria bacterium
GAAGAAGAAGAGCGATCAGGCGGTCGTGTTCGTCTGTCGGGCCACGGCCAACATCGGCATGGCGCTCACGAAGGCGCGGCAGAGCCTCGCCGAGATCGAAGCCTCGGTCTGAACCCGTCGCCCCACCAGGAGAACAGCAATGGCTAGCACTACCGAAGTCTGCAAGATGGTTCACGAGAAGGTCGACGACTGCCTCGCGGTCGGCGTCGTCGATCTCAACACCGGCATGTTGATGGGCGTCCATCACTCGGTGCCGTACTTCACCCAGGCCTATCTCGACGCGGTGGCCGCCGCCGCGGTCGAGATGTTCCGGGGCAAGAACGTCCGTCGCGTCGAGGAGATGCTCAGCGCTCAGCGCGGCGAGCCGATCAAGGACTCGTTCGAGGAGATCTTCATCTCGTCGCCCAAGGTGTTTCACTTCATGGCCACGGTCAAAGACAAGGGCGCGGTCGTGGTGATGGTCACGAAGAAGACCGTCAACCAGGGGATGGGCTGGGCCGCCATTCGCAACAACCTGGGCGCGATCAAGGGGACGTTGCCCTGACGGAGTCCTGGTTCCCTCGCCCCAGATCCGATCGCGACCTCGACCTGCTCGAGCCGTCAGGACCGTGGACAGCTTCCGGCGTGCTGGAGCTGCTTGCGGATCCGGGGGCCGAGGAGTGGCGTCACAAGGTCGGCGTCGCTGGGCCGATCGACGGCTCGGCCAAGCCGACGACGCGGCTCCTCGCGGTGCGCGGGTGGGTCTGCAAGACCCGCACGGATCAGGTGTTCGGATCGGCGTCCGCGGGTCGCGAGGCCGTCCTCGCGATCCGTGGTGCCGGTCGGGCGGCGGGAATCTGGCACCCCGACAAGCTGTGGGCGGTGATGCGCGTCGAGGACGCGTGGTTGCCGCTCACGGTCTGTCCCGAGTTGCGCACGCTTCGCCGGCTCGAGCTGTTCGGCGAACGCGTGCTGGCGTGGACGGAGATGATCCAGGCCGGGATCGATGTCTACCGGCTCCATCGCATCGGTCTCGATCTGAACCCGGCCAACTTCGCGCGTGCGAACGCGGGTGGGCGGCTCTATTACGTCGATGACGAGGTCTATGACGGCCTCGCCGAGCGCGGCGTGGCGAGTGCGATCATCGCGCGGATTCCCGAGGAGGTCGCCGCCACGCCCTCGAGCTGGGAGCGATGGGGCTCCGTGCTGCGCGCGTCGCTCGCGATCGGAGAGCTGTCGTGGGAGTTGATCCGCGACGAGCTGAAGCTGTACCCGTTGGCTGAGCGCTACGACGAGGCCCGCGATTCGCTGCTGCGTGGGCTCGCCGACCCGGCAGGATCGAGCCAGCTCGCTCGCTCCGTCGGGCGCGAGCTCACGTGCGTCCTGGCCGACGTCCACGGGAATCTCGCTGCGCTCGAGGCGGTGCTCGACGACGCACACAAGCACGGCGCCGATCGGTTCCTGTTCCTCGGCGACGTGGTCGGCTACGGGCCCGAGCCCGGGGCTTGCGTGAGGCGGCTGGCCGAGCTGCCGAACGCCACGCTGGTGCGCGGCAACCACGACCACGCGATCGCGACTGGACGCTTCGATCTGGGGATGAACAGCCTCGCACGGGAGTGCGCGGCGTGGACGCGCGCCGAGCTCGGGGCCGCCGAGCTCGGATGGCTGAGCGCGCTGCCGACCGATCACCAGGCCGACGGATGGATGGCGGTGCACGGTGCCCCGAAAGATCCGTTCCGGTTCCTCGCGTACGTGTACGAGCTGACCTACGAGGACAACCTTCGGCATCTCCGCGAGCACCGCATCCCGATCTGCTTCTACGGCCACACCCACATCCAGCTGATCCACGTCGAGCTCGCGAGTGGGCCGTCGAAGCTGCCTGGGGTGCGCACCGTCGAGCTGAGCCCTCGGAACTACTGGCTGGTCAATCCGGGATCGGTCGGGCAGCCGCGCGACGGCGATCCACGTGCGGGCTACGCGTTGTGGAGTCAACGGACCGGCGAGCTCGCGACGCTGCGGGTCGCCTACGACATCGAGCGCACGGCCCAGGCGCTGCGCGCCAGTCCACTACCTGACCAGCTCGCCCATCGCCTGCGCGCGGGCGCATAGCCGAAGAGAGAACCGATGCCACACATCGACGCCAGATCAGGGGAGGTCGTCATCCGGATCGTCTACGACGGCGCTCCGGAGGCGGGCAAGACGACCAACGTCCAGCAGCTGTCGAACCTGATCTCGTTGCAGCGCCGCGGCGCCTCGAAGAGCCCGGGGACGACCGGCGAACGCACCGAGTTCTTCGACTGGCTCGACTTCTCGGGCGGCTACCTCGACGGCAGGCGCGTGCGGTGCCAGCTCGTCAGCGTGCCCGGACAGTCGCGCCTCTTGCACCGCCGGCGCTACCTGCTCGAGACCGCGGATGCGGTCGTGTTCGTGGCCGATTCGCGGGTCGAGATGTTCGATGGAGCAGCCGGCAACTTCCTGGCGACCCTGCGCATCGTCGAGAGGGTCTGTCGAGGTGTCCCGGTGGGCGTGATCGTGCAGGCGAACAAGCAGGACCTGCCAGGCGCGCTCGCGCCTGAGATGGTGATGGCCGCGCTCGGCGCGACGAAGCCGGTGCTCGCGATCGGCAGCGCGGCGTCGCGCGGCGACGGCGTGATGCAAACGTTCATCCTGGCGGTCAGGCTCGCGACCGATCGCGTGCGGACCTTGCTGCTCGACGAGACGCTCTCCGACTTGCCGATGGCGAGCGAGACGCCCGATGGACTCCACGGGGCGATGGTCGAGATCGAGGGGAATGCGCCGCCGCCTATCCCGCCCCTGTACTCGCCGCCGCCCCCAGTGCTCGACGACGACGCACTGCAGAGCGAAGCCAGCGGTGAACGCGAGCGGCTTGCGGCCGAGACGTTGCGGATCGCGGCAGAGCGTGCGGAGGCGGAGCGTTTGGAGGCGGAGCGTGCGGAG
>JAGSPR010000084.1 GCA_018262455.1 Deltaproteobacteria bacterium
GTGCGGTGCTGCCGCGCAGAACCAAGGAGTCTCCCATGAACCGCCTCGACACCATCGTGCTCCGCCAGCGCAAGACCCTCGTCCGCGACGTCCTGTTCGCCGCCTTCGTGGGCCTTGCCGCGATCGTTGGCGCGACGACGGTCAGCACCGCGGTCGGAGTCGCCTCGACGCACGTCGCCCAGCGCTGAGCCCACCCCGCGCCAGTTGCGGTACGTTCCACCGCCATGGCCGGCAAGGTTCACGTCATCGACCACCCGTTGGTGCAACACAAGCTGTCGCTGATGCGCTCGAAGGACACGAGCACCAGCACGTTTCGCAACCTGCTGCGCGAGATCAGCATGCTCCTGGGCTACGAGGTTTGCCGGGACCTCCCGACGACCCTGACCCGGATCGAGACGCCGATCGCGCCGATGATGGCGCCGTTCCTCGATGGCAAGAAGACGGTGCTCGTCTCGATCCTGCGTGCGGGCAACGGCATCCTCGACGGCATGCTCCAGATCTTGCCCTCGGCGCGCGTCGGCCACATCGGCCTGTATCGCGATCCCAAGACGATGCAGGCGGTCGAGTACTTCTTCAAGGTTCCGGACAGCATGGGAGATCGCGACGCGATCCTCGTCGATCCGATGCTCGCGACCGGGAACTCCGCGGTGGCGGCGGTCACCCGGCTGAAGGCCGCTGGACCGCGATCGATCAAGTTCGTCTGCCTGCTCACCTGCCCCGAGGGGCTCCGGGTGTTTCACGCAGCCCATCCCGACATCCCGGTCTTCACCGCGGCGATCGACGAGCGCCTCAACGAGAAGAGCTACATCGTCCCCGGGCTGGGCGACGCTGGCGATCGACTGTTCGGGACGAAGTGACCGTCCCGCAACCGAAGTATTAGCCCCGCCGTTACGCGCCGGAAACACACTCCCGCCCAACCTGCGAGGCATGATCGACGCAGGCGATACCGCGTGGCTCCTGATCTCGGCGGGGCTCGTCATGCTGATGACGCCCGCCCTCGCCATGTTCTATGGCGGCATGGTGCAGGGCAAGCACGTGCTCTCGACGTTCATGCACAGCTTCTTCGCGCTCGGGCTGGTGACCGTGCAGTTCACGGTGATCGGCTACAGCCTGTGCTTCGGCACGAGCTGGCACGGCGTGATCGGGGGGCTGGACTACTTCGGCCTGTCTGGCGTTGGAGACGCGGCGGTCAGCGCCGATATCAAGGTCCCTCACCTCGCCTACATGGCGTACCAGTGCATGTTCGCGGTGATCGCACCCGCGCTGATCTCGGGCGCCTACGCGGAGCGCATGAAGTTCTCGGCGTACGCGCTGTTCACGCTCGGCTGGACCACGCTGGTCTACGATCCGATCGCGCACTGGTCGTGGGGCCCCGGTGGCTGGCTCGCGGAGCTCGGCGCGATCGACTTCGCGGGCGGCACGGTGGTCCACCTGTCGTCGGGCGTGTCGGCCCTGGTGTGCGCGCTGGTGATCGGCAAGCGTCGTGGCTATCCGTCGGTCCGGCACCCGCCCCACGATCTGACGATGACGGTCATCGGCGCCGGGATCCTGTGGTTTGGCTGGTTCGGGTTCAACGGTGGCTCGGCGATGGGCGCGAACGGGCTCGCCGCCCGCGCGCTCGTCAACACACACGTCGCAGCGGCGGCAGGCGCGCTCGCCTGGGTGCTGTTCGAGGGCCTGCGGATCAAGAAGGTCACGATGCTCGGGTTCGCGTCAGGCCTGGTCGCTGGCCTGGTCGCGATCACGCCTGCCGCGGGCTTCGTGACGCCGATGACGGCCCTGCTGATCGGCGGCATCGCCGGGGGCGTCTGCTACGGCGCCGTGCTCGTCAAGTCGCGGCTCGGCTACGATGACGCGCTCGACGCGTTCGGCGTCCACGGGATCGGCGGGGCGACCGGCGCGCTGCTGACCGGGTTGTTCGCCCGCGCGATCGACAACAAGCTCCACGGCGGTGGGCTCGATCTGCTCGGCAAGCAGGCGCTCGCGGTCGGCGCGGCGGCGGCGTGGGCCGCGGTGGTGACGTTCGTGCTGCTCAAGGGGATCGACCGCCTGTGCGGCCTGCGCGTCGAGGCCGAGACCGAGCACGATGGGCTCGACGGCGCGCTCCACGGCGAGTCGGCGTACGGCAGCCCCAGCGGGGTGGCGCACGGAACCTGAGCAGTTCCAGACGGTTAACTTCGCCCTCCGGGATATCCGTTAAATTGGAGGCCGGTCCTCGTGCGGTGCCAACCGGGTGGGTATATTGAGCACGGTCTGGATCCGGTGAAGAAGAAGCCGCTCGAAAAACCCGTGGCCAGCGCGGACCACGCTGTCCGTGTGGACGAGTCCGTCGGGCCGGTGTCGCCGATGTCGCCCAGGCCAGGGGATGCGGCAGAATCGACCGATCTCGCGCCCGTCGTCGGTGTGAACCTGCGGCGGCTGCGGACCCGCCGCGGCCTGTCACTCGAGCGGCTCGCGCAGCTCTCCGGCGTGTCGCGCGCGATGCTCGGCCAGATCGAGCTCGGCCAGAGCGCGCCGACGATCAACGTGCTGTGGAAGATCGCCCGGGCCCTCGAGGTCACGTTCTCGGCGCTGATCAGCACGCGCACGCAGTCGGGCGCGCTCGTGCTGCGCGCGGGCGCGTCGAAGATCCTGACCAGCAAGGATCGCAGCTTCAGCTCGCGGGCCCTGTTTCCGTTCGACGAGCCGCGACGAGTCGAGTTCTACGAGCTCCGGCTCGCGCCTGGCAGCGTCGAGGATGCGGACGCACACCCGCCCGGGACGTCGGAGAACCTCGTCCTCACCGCGGGCACGCTCGAGATCGACGTCGCCGGGGACACCCACCGGCTCGAGACCGGCGACTCGATCCTGTTCGAGGCCGACACGCCCCACGCCTATCGCAACCCGGGCCGCGTCGAATCGGTGATGTACCTCGTGATGACGTACGCCGAAGAGATCGGCTGAGCACCCAGCACTCGGCGGACGCTCACGCCGGCTGCGGCAGCCTCGAAGCGGGCGCGTTCGGCTTCTTGATCCACAGGGCGAGCTGATCGGAGCCGATCCGTTCCATCCCAGACAGCTTGTAGCTCGCCGGCATCTCGCCGCCGAACCCGTGATAGGTGACCACGCGGGTCCCGGGCGCG
The DNA here is from genome assembly GCA_018262455.1 of Deltaproteobacteria bacterium. The sequence goes on from JAGSPR010000084.1 coordinate 3,123, forward strand.
AGCGCCGCCAGCCGCTCCTCGGCGCGCGACACCTCGTTACCGAACAGCGTCCAGCGCAGCCGAGGCTCGATCGGCGGCGGCGCGAATAACAGGCGCTCGAAGGGATTGAAGAAGTAGATGCTGTCGAACTCGGCCCAGTCCACCGTGGCCATGTCGCCGATGTGGAAGTGCGCGCGGTCATCGACCTCGAGGTTCTTCGCCATCCGGCGCGCCGTGCTCACGAGGCGCGGATCACGCTCGATGCCGTGCCAGGTGCTGCGAGACGACACCGCGCCGATGCAGCAGACCTTGCCCGCGCCGGAGCCCACATCGAGCACCTTCATGCCGGGCTCGGGCACCAGGAGCGCGGCGGCGCGCAGCGCGACCTCGACGGGGGTCCAGTGCACGTTCGAGAGCAAGCGGATGTGCTCGGGGTAGAGCGCATCGAATTCCTGATCGGAAATCGGCACCCGCCAGCGCAGCGCAGAACGAACGGACTGGGAGGGGGACATCGAGGGAGCGAGCGCCCCACCATAGCGGACCGCTGCCTCGCACGCCACGACCGGGATGGGCCGAAGCGTGACAAAGTCCTGGCGATGAGAGCTGTCGTCGCGCAACGCTACGGAGGCCTGGACGCGCTCGAGATCGTCGACCGGGCTGTCCCCGCGCCCGGACCACGAGATGTCCTGATCGCGGTCAAGGCGGCGAGCCTCAACCCGATCGACTTCAAGATCCGCGACGGCAAGCTCAAGCTCGTGCTCGCCGTCAAGCCGCCGATCGCGCTCGGCTCCGATGTCGCGGGCCTCGTGGAGGCCGTGGGCACCGAGGTCACGCGGTTTCGCCCAGGCGACGAGGTGTTCGCGCGGCTCGAGAAGAACCGGATGGGAGGGCTCGCCGAGTATGTGGTCGCCTCCGAGCACGTGGTCGCCAAGAAGCCTGCCCGGGCCTCGTTCGAGCAGGCGGCGGCGATCCCGCTCGCCGGCCTGACCGCGCTGCAGGCGCTGCGCGAAGCGGCCGGGCTCGTGGCGGGTCAGCGCGTGCTGATCCACGCCGGCGCCGGCGGGGTCGGCAGCCTCGCGATCCAGATCGCGAAGATCCTCGGGCTCCACGTCGCGACGACGACGAGCACGAAGAATGTCGAGTTCGTGCGGGCGCTCGGGGCCGACGAGATCATCGACTACACGAGGTCCGAGCCGTTACCGACCGGGCTCGACGCGGTGTTCGAGACGCTCGGTGGCGATTCGGAGCTCGCCTCGCTCGCGGCGGTCAAGCGTGGGGGCGTCGTCGTCGGGATCGGTGGCCTACCCGACCCCGAGTTCGCGCGCGAATGGCTGCCGTTCTACGTCCGACCGGCACTCTGGCTGATGACCGCCAAGCGCCGGCGCGTCGCGGCACGTACCGGCGCACGGTTCGTCTACCTGTTCATGCGCCCCGACGGCATGCAGCTCGCCGAGCTCGCGGGATGGATCGATGCCGGCACGCTGCGCCCGATCCTCCACCGCACCTACCCGCTCGCCGAGATCCGCGAAGCGTTCGCCGAGCTCGAGCGCGGCCGGGCCCGCGGCAAGATCGTCGTCGCGATCTAGCGACGATCGGTGGTGGCTACTTCGTGTGGGCCCGCACGAACGCCACGGCACGGCCCCACGCCTGGCTCGCCGCCTCGGCGTCGTAGACCTCGGGGCGGCTGTCGTTGCAGAACGCGTGCTTCGCGTCGTAGACGTGAAGCTCCATCGGCACGTTCACCGCGGCCTTGATCTTTTCGGCGCCGGCGACGGTGGCCCAGTCGTCGTGCCTGGCGAAGTGCGCCTGCACCGGAGCGTCGATCTTCGACCAGTCGAGGTCCCGGGGAAGTCCGTAGAACGGCACCACCGCCGCGAGCCCGCGCACGTTCACCGCCGTCGCGAAGCCGAGCGCGCCGCCCAGGCAGTAGCCGGTGACGGCGACCTTGCCAGTGCTCCGCGGATGCGTCCGCGCGTACTGCACCGCCGCCGCGATCTCGGCCACGGCCTTGCCGAAGTCGAGCGCGCTCATCAGGCGCCCCGCTTCGGCGGCATCCTTCGCGATCTGACCGTGATAGAGATCCGGCACGATCGCCACGAAGTTCTCGGCGGCCCAGCGCTTCGCCACGGACTCGACGTGCGCGTTGACCCCCCAGTACTCCTGCAGGACGACGATCGCGGGGCACCGCGCATCACCGTCGGGGAGGGTGATCACCGCCTCGACGGGGCCCGTGCTCGTCGGAATTGATACGCGCGCTGTCATCGCTACCTGCCTTTCGCATCGTGCTTATACTGCGCGCGATGTCAGGACCGAAAGGCGCACGAGGTCGAAGGTTCGAGGGCGCGCTCGATCCGATCGCGGCACAGATGAACGCATCGGTGAGCTTCGATCACCGGCTGCTCCCCTACGATGTCGCGGGCTCGATCGCCCACGCCGAGATGCTGGCGTCGCGCGGCATCATCGGAGCCGAGGACGCCGCCGCGATCGCGAGCGGGCTGCGTCGGGTCGAGGCCAAGCTCGCCTCCGGCGAGCTGCCGTGGGACGAGGCGCTCGAGGACGTCCACATGAACGTCGAGGCCCGGCTGATCGAGGACATCGGCGACGCGGGACGCCGGCTCCACACCGGCCGCAGCCGCAACGATCAGGTCGCCACCGATCTACGGCTGTACGCGCGAGCCGCCGCGCGCCGGCTCGTCCACGCGATCGACGAGCTCCGGCGGGCGTTGCTGGTGCAGGCGCGCGTCCACGTCGACACCCTGATGCCCGGCTACACGCACCTCCAGCGCGCCCAGCCGGTCCGGCTCGCCCACCACCTGCTCGCCTACGACGCGATGCTCGAGCGAGACAGGAGCCGGATCGTCGATGCCGCCCGGCGCGCCGATGTCTCGCCACTCGGCTCGGGAGCCCTCGCAGCCACCACGCTGCCGATCGACCGCGCCCACGTCGCCGCGTCGCTCGGGTTTGCTTCGGTGACGCGCAACTCGCTCGATGCCGTCGGCGATCGCGACTTCGCGATCGAGCTGGTCGCGGCCTGCGCGCTGGCTCACGTCCACCTGTCGCGCCTGGGCGAGGAGCTGGTGCTGTGGACCACCTCGGAGTTCGGGTTCGCCCGGATCGGCGAGGCCTACTGCTCCGGATCGAGCCTGATGCCGCAGAAGATGAACCCCGACCTCGCCGAGCTGCTGCGTGCCAAGACGGGCCGCACGGTCGGCGCCTGGGTCACGCTCGTCACCGTCGTGAAGGGGCTGCCGCTCGCGTACAACAAGGACCTGCAAGAGACGCAGGAGCCGCTGTACGACGCGATCGAGACCCTCGAGGCGAGCCTCGCCGTCGCGCGCGGCATGATCGCGAGCCTCGTGTTCGACGTCGAGCGGCTGCGCGCCGCGATCGACGCCGGTCACCTCGTGGCCACCGAGCTGGCAGACTACCTCGTCACCCGCGGCGTCGCGTTTCGCGAGGCCCACGACATCGCGGGCCACCTCGTGCGGGTCGCCACCGAGCGCGGCGTCGAGCTCGCGGCGCTCTCTCTCGACGACCTGCGTGCGGCGCATCCCGGGTTTGGGGCCGACGTCGCCAGCTGGCTCGATCCTGCCCGTGCAACCGATCGCCGCGATGTCATCGGAGGTCCGGCACGAGCTCAGGTGGAAGCCGAGATCGAACGGATCGAGCTCGAGCTCAAGGCGTGAGATCTGAGCTAGAACAGCGCCATGGCTGTTCCGTTCGAGTACAGATCCGGCGAGCTGCACTGTGAAGACGTCCCGCTGGCGAACATCGCCGCGGAGGTCGGCACGCCCTGCTACGTCTATAGCCGCACCGAGCTCGAGCGTGCGTATCGCGCGTTCGACTCCGCGCTCGACGGGATCCCGCATCGCGTCTGCTATGCGGTGAAGGCGAACTCGACCCTGGGGATCCTGTCCGTCCTCGTCAAGCTCGGCGCGGGCGCCGACATCGTGTCGGTCGGCGAGCTGTTCCGCTGGCAGAAGGCGGGCGGCGATCCGGCCAAGGTCATCTTCTCCGGCGTGGGCAAGACAGAGGACGAGATGCGGACCGCGATCGCGGCGGGCATCGGGGTGTTCAATGTCGAGTCCGCCGAGGAGATGGGCGTGCTCGGGCGAGTCGCGCGCGCGGCCGGCGCCCGGGTCAAGATCTCGCTGCGCGTCAACCCCGACGTCGATCCCGAGACCCACCCGTACATCTCCACCGGCCTCAAGCAGAACAAGTTCGGCGTCGCGATGAGCGAGGCGCGACACCTGCTGAAGAAGGCTGCCAAGCTCGACGGCCTCGAGGTGATCGGCGTCGACTTCCACATCGGCTCGCAGCTCACGAAGACCTCGCCGTTCACCGATGCGATCGCACGCCTCGTCACCCTGGTGCAGGAGCTGGCGGCGGACGGCATCAAGATCGAGCACGTCGACATCGGCGGCGGGCTCGGCATCGACTACGGCAAGGGAGACGCGTTGCCACCCTCGCCGGCGGAGTACGGCGCGGCGGTCCGCACCGCCCTCGAGCCGCTCACCAAGCTCGGCATCACCCTGGTGACCGAGCCCGGTCGCGTGATCGTCGGGCCGATGGGCGCGCTCGTCACCACCGTGGTGTTCCGCAAGCGCAACGAGGCGAAGCACTTCACGATCGTGGATGCCGCGATGAACGACCTGATGCGCCCGGCGCTGTACGGCGCCTACCACCCGATCCAGGCGGTCTCGAAGCCCGAGCGCGCCAAGATCACGACCGATGTCGTCGGGCCGATCTGTGAGACCGGCGACTTCTTCGCGCGCGACCGCGAGCTGCCCGAGATGGCTCCCGGCGAGCTCGTGTGGATCGGCGCGGCCGGCGCCTACGGAGCGGCGATGGCGTCCAACTACAACACCCGACCTCGCGCTCCCGAGGTCCTCGTGCAGGGCAACAAGTACACCGTGATCCGCCCCCGCGAGACCTACGAGCAGCTGATCGCCGGCGAACGCCTGGTCTGAGCTGATATCCTGGGCGGGTGAGGTGGCACGCGCTCGTGGTCGTCATGGCAGCCAGCTGTGGCGACAACACCACCGGTGAAGATCGTCAGGGCGGCGATGCCACGATCGACGATCGCAGCGCGCTCGCGTTCACCCATGCCGTCCCCGGCCTCGACGCGGCTCAGCAGGAACAACACCTGCTCGGGCGCGGGCCGTTCGCGTTTCACTGGGCGGCTCCGCAGCTCGGCCCGCTGTTCAACCACGACTCCTGCGTGGCGTGTCATCTGAACAATGGGCGAGGCCTGTCGCAGATCAGCCCCGGGGTGTTCGGCTCGCAGGGCCTGATCCGGGTCAGCATGGACGACGGCATCCCCGCGGTCCCCGGCGGGCAGGTGCCGGTTCCCGAGCTCGGCCTCCAGCTCCAGGACCACGCGACCGTCGGGCTCCCGGAGGCCAACGCCCAGCTCGCCTGGGAGGATCACGCGGAGCAGCTCGGCGACGGCGAGGTCGTCATGCTGCGCGCGCCGCGACTCACCGTGGCCCGCGGCAACGGCGACCCACTCCCTGCTGGCATCCACATGTCGTATCGCCAGGCGCCTGCGTTGATCGGGCTCGGGCTGCTCGAGGCGGTTCCCGACGACACGCTCGACACGCTCGCCGATCCCGACGATGCGGACGGCGACGGGATCTCGGGCCGGGTCAACCAGGCCTGGGACGCCGGGTCGATGACGACGCGGCGCGGTCGGTTCGGCCACAAAGCGAGCGTGCCGCGGCTCGTCGAGCAGGTCGCCGGGGCGTTCGCCAACGACATGGGGCTCACGAACCAGATCTTCCCCGAACCCGACGGCATGCGTGACGTCAACGATCAGCAGCTCGCGCAATCGGCGTTTCACGTCTCGACCCTTGGCGTGCCGGCGGCGGCCCCGCGTGACGGAGCGGCCACGCGCGGCCGCGAGCGGTTCACCGACTTCGGGTGCGCGGGCTGCCACATGCCGACGCTGGTCACCGGTGAGTCCGACGTTCGCTCGCTGGCTCGGCAGCAGATCCACCCCTACACCGATCTGCTGCTGCACGACATGGGCGACGGCCTCGCGGATGGGCGCGCCGACTTCCTGGCGCAGGGGCTCGAGTGGCGAACGCCGCCGCTGTGGGGGCTGGGGCTCGTCCAGCTCGTCGCACCGGAGGCGACGTTGCTCCACGATGGGCGCGCGCGATCGATCACCGAGGCGATCCTGTGGCACGGCGGTGAGGCGGCGGACGCGCGCGAGGCCTTCCGGACGGCGGATCGTGGGGATCGCGCGGCGCTGCTGGCGTTCCTCGGGACGCTCTGACCCGCCCCCCAAGGGGGACCCTCGCCGCAGGGTGACGCCGATCCTTGCTTCGCTGCGGACCGGCGTTGATCGATCCGCCTCGGGCCCCCGCAAGGGGGACCCTCGCCGCAAGGTGACGCCGATCCTTGCTTCGCTGCGGACCGGCGTTGATCGATCCGCCTCGGGCCCCCACGCTCCCGATCGCGCGCTCGAGAAAGCGGTTAGTATCCCGCGGTGGAGCACGACGACCGGCCGACCAAGGCGCTCACCGCTCCCCGGGTCCAGCCCGACGAGGAGATCACCGCGGTGGACCCCGTCGTCGAGCTTCCGCTCGGACCCGGCATCGACATCGGCGGGTACATCCTCGACGAGCAGATCGGCAAGGGTGGCATGGGGGTCGTGTACAGCGCGTCGCACCCGGTGATCGGCAAGCGCGCCGCGATCAAGGTCCTGCAGTCGGACGTCTCGAAGTCGCCGATCATGGTCGAGCGCTTCACCCAGGAGGCGCGCGCGGTCAATCAGATCGGCCACCCCAACATCATCGACATCTTCGCGTTCGGCGCCCTGCCCGACGGTCGCGCCTACCACATCATGGATCTGCTGGTCGGCGAGTCGCTGCGCCAGCGGCTCAGGCGCGGCCCGCTCCATCCGAGCGAGGCGGCCTCCGTGATCGACGAGCTGGTGTCGGCGCTGATCGCCGCCCACGACAAGGGCTTCGTCCATCGTGACCTCAAGCCCGACAACGTGTTCCTCGTCGCGCGCGAGGGACGCTGGCCCGAGGTCAAGCTGCTCGACTTCGGCCTCGCCAAGCTGATGCCCGAGGGCGGCATGTCGCCGTTTCAGACCACGACGGGCATCGTGCTCGGCACACCCGAGTACATGTCCCCCGAGCAGGCCCGCGGCATCGGCGTCGACTATCGAACCGACATCTACGCGCTCGGCGTCATGACGTTCGAGATCATCACCGGTCATCGCCCGTTCCCCAAGCTCGATGATGCGATGGCGATGCTGATGGCTCACGCGGCGGAGCGGCCGCCTCCCCTCGCCACGCTCGCGCCCCAGCTGCCCCTCGAGATGAGCCAGCTCGTCGACGCGATGCTCGCCAAGACGCCCGACGATCGACCATCCCTGCTGGCCGTGCGCACCGTGATCAAGCGCCTGCGGTCGACGCTGCTGCCGACCCACACCGCCGCCGGGCTCGAGATCTCGCTGTCGGGGATTGCCGCCGCGCCGCCGCCGGAGTCAGGCGTGCTCAGCGCCGCGTCGCTCGAATCACAGATGACGACCGAGCTCGCGCGCCGGCCCTCGGTGCCGCCGGTGATCGACCCTGCGCCGGCGCCCCACCTCGCCGCGCCGTCGCCGCGCGCCCCCTCGATCCCACCGACCTCGGTCCAGCCGACCGCGATCCTGCCGACCGTGGTCCCGCCTTCCGAGGTCCCGCCGACCGCGGTTCCGCAGGCCGCGTACCCCAGGCCTCCATCGGCGAACCCGAGCCTGCCGCCGCATCGGTCGTATCCGCCCGGCTCCTCGCTGGCGCCCTCGTTGTCGACGCACGGTGGCCAGCGCGCGAGTGGGCCCATGACCTCGCTCGTGCCCCAGGACGCCCAGCAGGAGCACGCGGCGCCCGCGCTCGGGGCTGGGCTGCAGATCCTGCCGCAGATGCCGCTTCGGGTGCCGGGGCCCACGACCCGATCGAGCCGTGGGTGGCTCGTGGTCGGCGCTCTGGTCGCGATCGCGGCCGGCGTCGCGCTCGCGATCATGCTCGTCGGTACGTAGGCCTAGATCTTCGCGATCTGGACGCGAGCATCGTTGAACGCCGCCTGACCTCCGAGGTCGGCGAACGCCTGCGGGATCAACGCATTCGCGGTGAGGCCGTTCGCGGTGTGCTTGCGCCACAGCCCCTTGGGCAACACGCACACCCCATCGCGCACCTCGCTCGAGATCTTCGCGAGGCAATGCACCTCGCCGCGCGCGTTCCACACGCGCACCGGATCGCCGTCGCGGATCGCGCGCGCGTGCGCGTCATTCGTCGACAGCTCGATCATCCCCGGCTTGCTGCGCAGCTGGCCGAACGTGGAGCTGATCTGGGTGGCGAGCGCGGGCGAGATCAGCGCGAGTGGAAACTCGGTCGTCGATGGATCCGGCCGATAGTGATAGAGCCCGCCCGCCGCCGCATCCAGCGCTGCCGGCACGAGGTGGATCTTGCGATCGGGCGTGTCAGGAAACACGTCGAGGAACGGAATCGGGTTGGCCCCCCCCGGTGGCGCTGCGACGCCGTGCGCGGCGACCTCTGCGGCCAGCGCGCTCCCCTGCGGGCTCGCAGCATAGATGCGGGCGACCAGCTCGTCGTCGGTGATCGCATCGCCGGTCCGGACCAGCCCGAGCCGCTCGAGCAGCGCACCGAACAGCTGGTTGTTGCTCCTCGCTTCGCCGGGCGGCGTGGCGACGGCCGGGCTGTCGTACAGCCGCATCACGCCGTATCCGCGCCGCAGCTCGCGATGCTCGAGGAACGCGGTGGCCGGGAGCACGACATCAGCCAGCATCGCGGTGTCGGTCATCACCTGCTCGTGCACCACGACGAACAGGTCGTCGCGCGAGAGCTGCTCGATCACGGCGCGCTGGTCCGGCGCGGTGGCGACCGGATTACAGTTGTAGACGAACAGACATTCGATCGCGGGATCCCGGAGATCGTGGAGCGCCCGCGCGAGCTCGCTCATGTTGACGACACGCGACGAGGTCGGCGGCTCGTCGATCGCAGGCTCGGCCGAGACGGTCCACGCCACGTCGTTGTTCGCCATCGTGTAACCGCCGCCGCGGACGCCGAGCTTGCCTGCGACCGCCGGGAGCGCGAGCACGGCCGCGACCGCGCTCCCGCCGTTGCGGTTGCGCTCGACGCCCCAGCCGACGCGGATCGCCGCGGGCGATGATGCCGCGTAGAGCTCGACGAACCGCTCGAGTGCGCTCGCCTCGATCCCTGCCTCCTGAGCAGCGGCGGCGATCGACCACCGCGCGGCTCGGCGCTCCAGCTCGGGGACATCGACCGCGTGGCGATCGAGGAACCCGCGATCGGCATGGCCGCGTGCGAACAGGGCCGCGATCGCCGCGAGGGCAACCGGCAGGTCGGAGCCAGGGCGGATCGCGAGGTGGAGATCGGCACTCCTGGCGAGCGGCGTCCGCCTCGGATCGACCACGACGAGCTTCGCACCGGCCTGGCGCGCCCGCTCGATCACGGGCACGAGATGGATGCCGGTTGCCGACGGGTTCACGCCCCACAGCACGATCAGCTTCGCGTGCTCGTAGTCTTCGAGCGCGACTCCCGCCATCTTGCCGTAGAGGCCGTGCGTGGCGGCCGTGGTCGCGGCGGCGCAGAACGTGCGGTCCAGGTTGGATGCGCGGAGCCGGCGGAACAACCGGGTCGCGAGCGCACCTTCGGTCAGCCAGCCATTCGAGCCGCCGTAGTGGTACGGCAGGATCGCTTCGCCACCCGCACGCGCCGTGATCGATCTCATCCGCGCGGCGATCAGGTCCAGCGCCTCGTCCCAGGTGGCGGTGCGCCATGCGTTGCTACCCTTGGCACCTGTCCGGATCCTCGGGGCGAGGACGCGGTCATCACCGTAGAGGTGATCGGCGATCTTGCGAACCTTGCCGCAGATGAAGCCATCGGTGATGGGACCGCGCCGATCGCCGTCGACCTCGACCACGCGGCCGTTGTCGATCGTGACGCTCAGCCCGCACAGGTCGGGACAATCGAGTGGGCAGGCGCTGGGGCGCTGTTCCATCGGCGCAGTATACGCAGCAGTATACGCAGAACGGGCGGCTCGACCGATCCGATCGCGGGGACGCTCAGAACGAGCCAGAGAACCCGTACGTGCTCGTCCGGCTCCCGTCGGCGGCGGTGACGGTGCCGATCGTCGGCTGAAGCGAGACGTTCGGACTGTCGAAGTTACGGCTCAGGATGCCGCCACCGATCAGCCCGACCGCCATGCCCCCGAGCGCGAAGTTCGCCAGATGCTCGCGCGTCTGCTCGTCGACCTGATCGCCGGGCTGGGCCTGCGCGGTCGGGTACGCGAGGCTCTCGATGGCGAGTCCGCCGAGCATGCCTACGATCCCGCCGACGTCGATCAACACGGCGTGCGTGCGGCTGATGTCGAAGTAGCGCGTCATGATCACGCCGCTGATCGCGCCCATGCCCATCCCGCTGAGCACGAGGCCGGCCGCGACGCTTCGCGGCGGCGCGAACGAGACCGCAAACAGACCGCCGGACGCGGTGCCCCACATCATGCTCGTGTTGATGAGCGCGGCATCGCCGGGGCGGATCTTCGTGCGATTCCCGAGGTAATAGCCGGCACCCGCGCCGATGAGCACGGCTGCACCGGCCACCGGCTGCACGATCCGCTGATCGCTCGTGAAGACCAGCGAGCCCGCAGCACCGACCACCGCGCCGCCGAGCGAGGAGGTGATCGTCAGGTTGCTGGTTCCGAGCGTCACGCTCTCCGGCAGATAGAAGTAGCTGCCGGCCAGCCCGGCGACCCCGCCGCCGAGCGAGCCGAACGCCGAGATGCCGGTGTTGCTGAACGCGTAGAGCAGCGATCCGCTCACCGTGGCACCGCCCAGGCTCGCGAACAGGACCAGCTGGCGACGGCCGAACTGTGGCGTCGGCGTGAGCTCGACCTGGACGCGCCGGATCTGGTTCGGCAGCACCTCGACGTTGCGGCGCTCGGTGATCCGGCCCTGGCGCTCGGTCATCACCTCGTACATCTTCGCGTCGAGCCTGGCATCGAACCGGCCGATGCCGACGAGCCGCTTGTCGAGGAAGATCCGCGCGTCCGAGGGCGTGACCTGGACCGAGACCTGGCCCTTGAGCGGGGTGAGCTCGAAGAAGTACGTGTACGGCTTCCCGATCTGCGCGTCGATCGTCCGGATCTCGGTCTCGAAGCCGGGAGCCTCGACCTTCATCTGGTAGATGTCGCCGACGACCAGCATCTCCTCTCCCGACTGACCTCGCGCCGCGATCCGGGCCTGGTTCTCGATCGTGATCCGCGCGCTGCTCGGCTGCGTCTGGACCAGGATGTGCGCCTTGAGGTCGCGGAGCACGTGGACGCGCCGGCCCACGTTCTCCTTGTCTTCTTGCGGATCGGCGGCGCACTGCGACGCGCGCTTGGCGTCGATCGGGATATCGGCGATGTAGCGCTCGAGGTACGCGATCGCGAGCTCGTACTCGAGCTTGCGTTCGTACGCCTGGCCGATGTCCTTCAGGATCGAGTAGTAGGGAATCTTGCAGTAGCTCGCGACGAGCTCCTCGACGGCGCCGAGGTAGTCACCCTGCAGGTACAGGGTCTCGCCGCGCGTGTAGTGCTCGGCGCCGCGCTTGCGGAGCTGGTCCTCGGTCAGCGACGGATCACGCACCGGGCAGTCATCGATCTCGAGCTTGGGCGGGCCCTTGCCGATGAACCCGGTATCGCGCGACTGCGGCTGGGCCTGCGCCGGCGCTGCACTCGTGACGACGCTCGTGACGACGGCGAGCGCGGCGATGGTTGCCCAGCGCACCAGGACCGACGTCACGGCGGCTTCGGAACGGTGGCGCTGCCATCTCCGGGATAGCCACCGAACTCGCCCCCCGTCGGGTTGTGTCGCCCCGAGCCCGCGGCCGAGCCACTCCCTTGCTTCGGAACGGTGTGCTGGATCGGGCGTCCCGCCTTGGGCTTGTCGAGCGTCACCTTGATCGGCGTCCTCGGATCGTACTCGAGAGGGTTCTTCTTGAACTTGGACTCGTTGTAGCCCGCGAGCTGGGCGATGAACTCGATCTTCTCGTTCTGCTCGAGCACCTTGATCGTCATCGGCGTGACGAGCTCGCCGTTGATCCCGGTGACCACCACGCCCTCCTGCAGGAGCGTGGCGCCCGGCGGATCGGTGACGAGCCGCATCTCGACGTACTTGTGGTCGGGAACGGGCGGCGCGTCCGGCGGCGACGCGGCGTCGGCGACCGCGGCCACCGGACCGGCATCGCGCGCGGTCGCGAGCGCGGCCTGCGTGGGCCCTGCCATCATCACCTTCACCGTCACCGCGATGGCCGCGACGAGCACCGCGATCGCGCCGAGCCAGACCACGTAGCGCACCGAGCTCTTGTTCGGCGCCCTGCGGCGTGGTCCCGTGATCCTGGCTCGCTCGGTCGACCGCGTCGGATCATCGAGCAGCGCGGTCAGATCGACGAGCATGTCATTCGCGCTCTCGTAGCGCTCGGAGCGATCCTTGGCCATCGCACGCATCACGATCGCCTCGAACTCCTCGGAGAACTCGGGGCGCTCGTCGCGCAGCGGTCTGGGCGTCTCGTTCAGCACCTGCGCGATCACCGACAGGTAGTTGTTGCCCATGAACGGCACGCGCCCGGTCGCGGTCTCGTACATGATCACGCCGAGTGCATAGATGTCGACGCGGGCATCGAGCTCGTCGTCGCCGCGGGCTTGCTCCGGGGACATGTACAGCGGCGTGCCGAGCACCATGCCGGTCTGGGTCAGCCGCGGCTGCTCGTCCTCCTCGCTGCTTGCCCGCAACGACTTCGAGATCCCGAAGTCCACGACCTTCACGAAGTCCTGATCCTTGCGGCGCAGCAGGAACAGATTCTCCGGCTTGATGTCACGGTGGACGATGCCCTTGGCATGTGCCGCCGCCAAGGCCGAGGCTGTCTGGTAGATGATCTTGAGGATCCGCTGCTCGGGCAGCCGGGTGTCACGTGCGAGGCACTCCGCGAGCGACTCGCCCTCGAGGAACTCCATCACGACGAACGTGCGGCCGTCCTCGGTGGTGCCGAAGTCAGTGATGTCGATGATGTGCTCGTTGCCAACCGACGAGGCGAGCTGCGCCTCCTGCTTGAGCCGAGCGACGATCGCCTCGCGCTGGGCGTACTTCTCGAGCAGCACCTTCACGGCGACGCGCTTGCCGATCAACGTGTGCGTCGCCTCGTAGACCGCACCCATGCCGCCCTGTCCAACCTTGCGCGTGACGAGATACCGGCCCGACAGCGTCGAGCCAACGATCTCGGGCCTGACGGTAGCCACGCCGGCATCGGGCGTCGGATCTCCACTCGACCTGGTCAGCGGAGCGCGCAGGTCCTCGGCGACCGCGGTGTCGTTCGCGCCCATCGCCGAGTCGGTTCCGCTTCCGGAATCGGCCGAGCGAACCACGAGCCGCTGCGGGGTCTCGGCCGCAGCTCTGCTGGTTGGCCCTGACTGGCTGCTACCACCAGTCGGGGACTTGCCGCCCGAACCCGTCGTCATCGCGTCTTCTGACGTGATGTTAGGGGGCGGTGGTAGGGCAAGTCAAACGGCGGTTGCAATGCGGAGCCGGCATAACCGCTTGCTGCCACGTGTATTTTAGGACTTGCCTTCATGCGCATGATGGAATAAATAGGAACTCAGGATGCTTGCTCCCCGTGCCGAGCTGTTTCGTCTCCTTGGAGATGAAGACCGGCTGCGCCTGCTCGCGCTGTGTGCGGAGGACGAGCTGACTGTGGGCGAGCTCGCATCGTTGCTCGGGGAGAGCCAGCCACAGGTCACCAAGAAGTCGCAGCCGCTCCGTGAAGTTGGCCTGCTGTCGGCCCGCCGCGATGGCACGCGCACGTTGCTCCGGTCCCACGTCGATCTGCCCGGGCGTGATGCCGTGGTGATCGATGCCGCGGTCGAGGAAGGCCGGATGTTGTGCAGCCAGGACGGCAGCCTCGCGCGCGTCGCCAGCATCATCGCGCAGCGTGAGGAGCTGTCGCGTCGGTTCTTCGATGATCCGACCCATGGCGCCCGGCCGATCCTGCCAGCCGATCCAGGTGAGCTGCTGGTGTGGCTGCCGATCGTAGCGCCGCTGCTGCCAGGGCGCGCGCTTGCGGTCGATGTCGGGACCGGAGAAGGCACGCTGCTTCCGATCCTGTCGGCGCTCTACGACCGCGTGATCGCGATCGACCGCAGCGCGTCGCGGCTCGCCCGATGTAGCGCCCAGCTCTCCGCGTGGGGCCTGCCGAACGTGCGGCTCCGCGAAGGCGACGTCGAGGATGCCGGGTTGGCCGAGGACCTCGGCCAGCGCGGCGGTGCCGATCTCGTCGTGATGGCGCGCGTGCTCCATCACGCCGCGCGCCCACAGGAGGCCATCGCGGCTGCGAGCCGGCTGTTGCGTCCGGGCGGTCACCTCGTGGTCGTCGACTATCTTCCGCACGACGACGAGACCCTGCGCGAGCAGGGCGATGTCTGGCTCGGCTTCGAGCCCACCAAGCTGCGCGGCTGGCTCGATGCGAGCTCGCTCGACGTCAAGGTCGCGCAGCCCATGGCTGGTTCCCAGCGCCCTCCCCTTCAGATCGCGGTCGGCGCGGATCGACGCTCTCGGCCGATCCGCGCGCTCTCGATCGCGTCGAGCTGACCCTGTTTCTGCTATTCCCTGCCCGTCACACCACTGGAGATCATCATGGATACCCGCACCGAGTTCCCAGCGTACAAGATCAAAGACCTCTCCTTGGCCGAGCTCGGCCGCAAGAAGATCCGCATGGCCGAGAAGGAGATGCCCGGCCTGATGTCCTTGCGCGAAGAGTTCAAGACCAAGCAGCCGCTCCAGGGCGCCCGCGTCGCCGGCTGCTTGCACATGACCATCGAGACCGCCGTCCTGATCGAGACGCTCGTCGCACTCGGTGCCGAGGTCACGTGGACCTCGTGCAACATCTACTCGACCCAGGACGAAGCCGCCGCCGCGATCGCGAAGGCCGGCGTGCCGGTGTTCGCCTGGAAGGGCGAGAACCTCGACGAGTACTGGCAGAACATCGAGCTCCAGCTCACCGCGTTCAAGGGTGGCAAGGGTCCGAACCTCATCCTCGACGATGGCGGCGATCTGACGCTGCTCGTCCACAAGGGTGCGGAGTGCGAGAAGGCGGGCAAGGCGCCCGCTCCGTCCACCGCGACCAATGACGAGATGCGCGTCATCTACCAGGTGCTCACGACGAGCCTCCAGGCAAGCAAGCAGCGCTTCACGAAGATCGCCGCGGAGGTCAAGGGCGTCTCCGAGGAGACCACCACCGGCGTCCACCGCCTCTGCCGCGAGTCGCTGTTCGACGGCATCAAGCGCGCGACCGACGTGATGGTCGCCGGCAAGGTCGTCGTCGTCGCCGGTTACGGTGACGTCGGCAAGGGCTGCGCGCACGCCGCGCGCGGACTCGGTGCGCGCGTCCTCATCACGGAGATCGATCCGATCTGCGCGCTGCAGGCCGCGATGGAAGGCTACGAGGTCGTCACGATGGAAGACGCGGCGCCGATCGCCGACATCTTCGTCACCGCGACGGGCTGCATGGACGTCATCAAG
>JAGSPR010000678.1 GCA_018262455.1 Deltaproteobacteria bacterium
CGCGCCCGAAACGAACGAGCGCCGATCCCCGCGAGGGGTCGGCGCTTCGTCGTGCGTGCGTCGTGGTTCAGAACCAGTTGATGCCGATGCCGACGCTCGCCGCGCTGATGTTCACGCCGGCGCGATCGTACGAGCCGTTGATCAACCGGCCCTGGAGGTCGACCGAGAAGCGTTGCGCGGACAGCACCTCGTAGCCAATGGCGCCGAGGAGCGCGAGTCCGTTTTCGGGAACCTCCTCAACCGTGCCGTAATAGGTGTGATCGACGCGCAGGTTCGCGACGCCGATGCCGCCCTTGATCCACAGCTGCGGCGAGATCCAGTACTGCGCCGCAAACATCAGCGTGCTCTGCACGAGCGCCTCACTGTCGTAGCCGTCGGTGCCGATCGTCTGGATATTGCCCTGCACCTCACCCATCAGCGCGAGCCGCGGCCCGACAAATCCACCGACATGGAGCGAGCCCATGCCCGCGATCGGGCTGTAGTTGCAGCTTCCGCAGTCGACCTTCTCGCCGTTCTCGTTCATGCCGCCAAGGCCGAGGCTGGCACCGTAGATCAGCCGCCCCATCCGGTTGTGGAAGCCGCCGGGCAGCTGGGTGTTCTGCGGGTTGTTGTAGTAGCCGCCGCGGCCACCACCGCCACCACCGTACTGCGCGGAGGCGACGGCCGGGGTGAACAGCAGGACCGCGAGGATGAGGAACGACTTGGTGAGGTTCATGGGGGTCTCCCGGGGGTGTGCCCCGTGACCAGGAATCTTCGCAAGTCTGGGGCCAGGGCGCGAGCTTGTGCGGGGACCAGGAAGCGGCAGGTTACGTGGTCCGACCACTTCCAACCTGTGCGGATCAGCCACGTTGTGAACGGCTGTCCTCGCTCAGCGTGTCGGTAGCAGCAGCTTATCGATCGCGAGGCGTGCGCGCTTTGCGTCGCCATGGAGGGTGACGCACGGAACCTTGCGCGCAGCGAACAGCGACTGGACCCACTCCGAGGAGGCCTGCGGGCCGAGCCAGTCGGCATCGATCAGCGCGGCGTCGACCGGGCGGGCCTCGGTGCTGGCGAGCTGGACCAGGGCACCGGGATCGGTCCCGCCCGTCACGGCGTAGCCGAGCGCCGCGAGGCCACTCTGGAGCTCGGCGAGCCGTGCCGGCGACGCACCGATCAGCACGCGGCGATCGGTGCGCTTCTCGATCCGCGCGAGGAACGCGAGCCAGCGCTCGCGATCGGCGTCCCCCATGTCGACGATCTTCAGACCGTAGCCCGGCGCGAGTCCGCACGTGCGCGCCTCGGCCTCGGTGACGTGCCGGATGACCTGCGCGCGTCCCGCGATCGGCGCCTCGCCGTCGTCGAGCACACTCGAGAAGTTCACGGTGCTGTGCAACGTCAGCGCGTGCAACGGCTTCACGAACAGCCCATCGCGCGACACGTCGAGCGCCTCCCCGCGGACCACCCCTCGCGACGTGCCGAGCCCGACCGACCACTCGACCGGATAGCGGCGCGCGGCGCGCGGCGGCGGCGGCTTGATCGTGACATGCGCGTCGCGCGCGGCGGTCAGCAGCGAGGTCAGCTGGCGGCGCGCGACGTCGTCCAGCGCGAAGCTGACGCTGAACGTCGCGGTGCCGGTCATCGCCGCCTCCTCCGCGGAAGACACCTTGCCGACGCTGCCGCGCACGAGCGCGCGATGGGCGCCGAACGCGAGCGCGACGTCGACGTGATCGTCGATCCGCGGCAGCGCGCCCGACATCAACGCCGCGCCCTTGAGCGACAACGCACCGATCCGGATCGGGACCCAGCGCCCGCTGCGCAGGTAGCGCGCGTAGATGATCCCAGGAGGGGTCGGTCCCGTCGCCGCCGACGTGAACGGCTCGGTCGCGAGCTGACTCGGCGAGCGCGCGCGGCGCGACCCGGTGGCCCCCGGCGGGAGCGGGGGTGGCGTGGTCGGTGACCGCATCGACGCGGTCGCCATCCGACGTGCCTCGTTCGGCTCGATCTCGACGGTCGCCGCGCGGTGCGGACCGGTACGCACGATCACGTGGGGCGAGACCGCGCGCGCTTGGCGAGGCGGCTCGGTCCGCATCGGCTCGTGCGCCACGAGATCGTCGCGCGTGCCCCGCGGCTTGACCGGCGGCGGCAGATCGTCGCGCGTGCCCTTCGCCTTGACGAGCATCACCGGGTCCGCGGTGTCACCGCGCGGCAGGCCGCGCGCGGCCGGAATCGGGGGCGGGCGGACGGCGATCATGGCCGGCTTCGACGCCTTGTGCTCGCGCAAGCGCCGCACGAGCTCGGTCAAGGCGTCGACCACGCCGCGCTGATCGGCGACGTGATGGGTGCAGCGCGCGAGGCGCTCGCCGAGGAACCGCTTGCGATCACCCTCGCTGAGCTCGGCGGGCTGGATCATCCCGATCTCCTCGAGCAGCGCGAGCGCGACCGCGAAGGCGAGCCGGGTCTCCCCGAGGGCGAGCTCGTCGTAGCGCAGCCAGATCAGCGCCTGATCCGTCGCCGGGTCGTAGTGCGCGGCGACCGACGCGAGCGGCGGCGCAGCGGGTTCATCGAGGGGGGCAAGGGCGGCCGTCCAGTGGCTGAGGCGCTGGCGAGGCTGATCGATGACGAGGTAGGCCTCGACGAGTGGGGGAAATTCGCGTGACTGCATGCGTACGCGCCCTCTTCTAGCAGCGGAGATGCCACGCGGTCCGGATGCGATGCGCCTTACACCTGGATCCCGATCGTGGGGCGATCGTTCGCGCCCCGGCTCGACGGAAAAACCCGCATTCGAGGCAAACTTGCCGCACCCACCGTGGTCACGAGACCGCGATCTGGCCCGATTTCTTGCCCAAGTATCTGTGCCTACTAAACTATCAGTTCCATGAAATCCGATGCGCGCGGGCTCCCGCTCCTCCCTCTCCGCGACATCATCGTGTTCCCGCACATGGTCGTGCCG
>JAGSPR010000318.1 GCA_018262455.1 Deltaproteobacteria bacterium
GGTTCGTTCCTGCGCTTCCTGCTCGATCGCCACGGCGCCGCGAAGCTGCGCGCGGTCTACCACAACGGCGGCGACTTCGAGGACGCCTACGGAGTCCCGCGCTCGCAGCTCGAGGCGGAGTGGCGCGCCATGCTCGAGACCATCGACATCCCCGCCTCGGTGGTGAAGGCCTCGCAGGAGCGGTTCCGCCGGACCAGCGTGTTCGTGCGGCCGTGCGCCCACGCGATCGCCAAGCGCCGCCAGCATGCCTTCGAGACCTTTGCCGAGGGCGATCGCCCCCACGCGGTCGCCCTGATGCGCGAGGTCTGCGGCGATGCGCCCGAGGAGCCGCGCTACCAGCTCGAGCTCGGCGACTTCCTGCACAGCGGCGACGACGCCGAGCGCGCCGAGGCGAAGACCGTGTGGAACGGCCTCGCCAACGACGACGAGCACGTCACGTCCTCGCTCCGCGCGCAGGCCTACGAGCGCCTCGCGCGGGTCGCGGGCAGCAGTGGCGAGCTCGACCGTGCGCGCGCGCTGGTCGCCGCCGGACGCGCGCTGCCGCTCGATCCCAACGAGCGCCGTCAGCTCGACGCGATGGGGTTCGCGCTCGCGCACCGCGGTCGCGCGGGAGACGCGCTGCGCCGCTACTTCTTCCCGGCCCCCGGCGACCCCGCCCCCAGCGCACCGGGCGGCCGGATGATCGAAGCGGCGCTCGCGGCGGTGGCGGCCGAGCCCGAGCTCGGGTTCGCGCACTACCTGCTCGGGCTCCAGCGCGCGAGCCAGTCGGACTGGGCGGGCGCCGCGACCGAGCTCGAGCGTGCGCTGGGGCGCGAGCTGCCCGGGTTGCCGTTCGTCCGCAACGCGGCGCGCCGGCTCGCGATCGTCGCCTATCGCACCGGCGACCGCTCGAAGCTCGCGATCGCGACCACGACGCTATCGTCCTCGACGATGACGACCGGAGATCGACTGCTCGCGAAGGACTGGCAGGACCGGATCGCGTTCGACGATCGGCGACGCTAGCCGCTACATCCCGCTGAGGAACATCCAGCGCCGGCCGTCCCACTCGAGGACGAGCTGGTTCTGATCGCGCTTGTCAGGGCGAGCGGGCTTGCCGAACGCGTTGGTGACGGTGAAGCTCGCATCGATCAGGATGTCGACCGCGGCGCGGCAGCCCTTCTTGAGGTCTCCCGTGCACTGCTGGTGGACGCCAACGTAGCGCAGCGAGTAGCGGATGTCGGTCGCCTTGGGCAGCCGGGTCAGCAGCACGTTGCGCAGGCCGGCGTAGCCGTAGTCATCGCTCCCCGATGGCGTCCCGCTGTCTTCCCAGTACTGGGGATGCGCCATCAGCATCAGCGCATCGGCATCGGCACGCTCGACCGCGAGGCGATATTCCTCGCAGGCGTCGAGCACGGCCTTGTTCGGATTCGAGTACGGAATCCGGGTGCCCGCGACGAACGTCTGCTTCTTGGCGCAACCCGCGAACGCCAGGGTGGTCGCTATGACGAGGAACAAACGGTTCTGCATGTGTCGCGAGCTGGGCGTGCTGCACGGAGTGCGCCAGCGCCGCGACGCTACAACACCGAGCTAAGTTGGCCAAGTGCTGGGCCTCTCCAAGCTTCGCTACGCGCCAGAAAGGCACGGAAGTCCTTGTCGGGGTTGTCGACCCTTGCCAAATAGACATCGGTGATGCGCGTGATCGTGAACCGCGCCGCCGCGGCTCGCACTTCTATAGGCAGCGCGGCGCGATCGCCGACGGTCAGCGGGCGACGCTGCTGGTAGCCGGCGAGCAAGGCCGCGGCGAGATCGATCCGCGGCCCGTCGGTCCAGCACCAGTCGTTGATGCAGACCGCGAGGTCGTAGGCCAGGCTGCCCCCGGAGGCCTGCTCGAAGTCGAGCAGCGCGACCACGCGCGCGCCCTGCCACAGCACGTTGTCGCGAAACAGGTCGCCGTGGATGATCCCGGTCGTCGCACCCCCGCGGATCGCGGCGGCGGCGGACAGGATCGAGAGCTCCTCCCCGAGCAGCGCGATCGCGTGGGCGAGGGCTGGATCGCCGTGCGTCGCGAAGCTCTGGTAGCGCGCGACCAGGTGGTCGTGATCGTAGATGCTGCCGCGCCGCCACGACGCTGGCAGCTCCAGGCCGACCCGGTGCAGCGCCGCGAGCTCGGACCCGAGCTGGCTGGCGAGCTCGGGCGTGACCTCGTGCGCCGCGAGGTGTCGGCCCTCGCGCCACGGGAACACGCTGACCCACTTGCCGTGGGTGCCGGCGAGCAGCGCGTAGGGCCTGCCATCGCCCGCCGCGATCGGTGGCGGGGTCACCACCCCACCTTTGGCGAGCGCCTCGACCAGCCGTGCTTCCCACGCGACATCGACCTCGGCCTTGCCCTCGTTGACGCGGACGAACCAGCGTCCGCGCTCGGTCTCGATCGAGTAATTCGAGTTGATCGTCCCGGCCGCGATCGGCTCGGCGTGCGTCACGGTGCCGAGCCCGAAGGTCGCCGCCAGCGCGGCAAGCTCGGCGTGGTCCAGCTGCGTGAACACCCCCACGCGGCGAACGTACCAGCAACCACCAGGCTTGCGGTACGTTGCCTCCGTGGACGGGTCGGAGCGCACGCGATTGGTCGAGGACCACCTGGAGCTGGCGCGCCGCGCTGCCGCCATGATCTTCCCCCGGGTCCGCCAGCACGTCGAGCTCGACGAGCTCGTCGCGCTCGGCAACATGGGCCTCGCCGAGGCGGCCGCGCGCTACGATCCCGCCCGCGGCGCCTCGTTCTCGACGTTCGCCTGGTACCGCGTGCAGGGCTCGATCATGGACGGCCTGCGACGCAACACCCAGCTGCCCCGCCGCGTGTGGGCCAAGCTGGTGGCGCTGCGGGCCGCGAGCGCCTACCTCGAGCACCAGGGCGAGCGTGACGCCGGGGCCGCGGCCGGGGGCATCGCGCCCGCCGCGAAGGCGGATGCGCTCGCCGCGATCCAGAAGGCGATGTCGGCGATCCGGACGATGTACGTCACCTCGCTCGACGGCTTGCGCGACGCCGGCTTCGAGCCCGCGAGCGGTGCGCCCGGGATCACCGAGCAGCTCGATCTCGGGCGGCTCTCGAGCCGGCTCCGCGAAGCGCTCGAGCAGCTCCCCGAGCGCGAGCGCGCGCTGCTCACCAAGCATTACTGGGAGGGCAAGAACCTGCTCGAGGCCGGCGAGGAGCTCGGCATCTCGAAGTCGTGGGCGAGCCGGCTCCATGCCCAGGCCGTCGACCGGTTGCGCGCGATCGTCGACGATTCCTAGCGAAAAAGCGTGGGCAGGATTGTCGCACCGCATCGGCGAGCCGCGAGATACTGCGCCGCATGCGCGCGCTCGTGGGTCTCGTCCTCGTGGCTGGCTGTGGCAACACCGCCAGCTCGTCCACGCCGCAACCCACCGGATCGCAGACGCAGGTCACGCCGAGCGCTTCGGGCTCCGCCGTGGTCGCGCCCCCGGTCACCCCCGCACCTGCGAAGCCGCCCGTCGTCGCGCCGGCGGTTGTCGAATGTGCGCCCGGCGTGCCGGCGGCCGCCTGCGCGATCCAGGGCGGGCTGCGGATCTGCAAGGACGGCGATTCCGATCGCGTCGGCGAGTGGCGCTACGCGCTGATCGCACCGTCGTTCGCGCCGATCGAGGATCTGCCCGCCGACAAGCTGACCGCGGCATGGCAAGGCCAGCCCGGCGCGATCGCGCTGGCCGCGACGACCGAGACCCAGACCGCGCTCACGGCGCTGCTCGGCCCGGGCAAGCTCGCCACGCTCGCGCCCGGCGCTCGCCCGACCGTCGACGACAAGCACTGGGCGATCGTCCCGGCGTCCGAGCTGAGCCCGTACTGGAAGGTCATCACCGTCGCCGGCAAGCATCCGCTCGATGCCCCGCCCGATCCGCTCGCCGTCCCGCTGTGCAGCCCGTCCAAGGTCGCCGTCCGCAACATCGATCCGGCGCGCGTCACCACGATCGGGATGACGGGCGTCACCGCGATCACGCGCAACATGGCGAAGCTGATGAACGAGAAGGGCGTGCTCTATCCGCTGACCGCGGTCGAGCCGTGGCTCGCCAGCGTCGACTACGTCCACGTCAGCAACGAGGTCTCGTTCGTCCCGAAATGCGACGCCGGCGTCGATCCGCGGACGATGTCGTTCTGCTCCAAGGAGAGCTACATGGAGCTGCTCGAGAAGTCTCACGTCAAGATCGTCGAGATGACGGGCAGCCACCTGTCCAACTACGGCCAGAAGTGGATCCCGTACACGCTCGACATGTACGACAAGCGCGGCTGGATGTACTTCGGCGGCGGCCGCAACCAGATCGAGGCCGCGATGCCCAAGGTGATCGAGCACCACGGCAACAAGCTCGTGTTCTTCGGCTGCAACATGGTGCGGACGACGTCGAAGGTCGTCAGCTCCGGCCCCGACACCGCCGCCTGCGACCTCGACCGCATGGGCTGGGAGATCCGCGACTACAAGAAGCGCGGCTATCTCCCGATCGTCTCGATCCAGCACGAGGAGGTCTATCGCTACGATCCGCCCGACGTGGTCGTCGAGGACCTGCGCGACCTCGCCGAGTCCGGCGCCGCGTTCGTGATGGGCAGCCAGGCGCACTCCCCGCACCCGTGGGAGATGCACCACGGCGCGTACGTCCACTACGGTCCTGGCAACTTCTACTTCGATCTCGGCGCGATCACCGTCCGCGACGCCGCCGCCGACAAGCTGTACTTCCACGACGGCAAGCTGCTCACCGTCGGTCACCTCTACACGCGCTGCGAGGAGGGCGGCAAGCCGCGCCTGCTCGGCAAGAACGAGCGCGCCGAGTTCCTCCGCCTGATGGCCGCGGCCCAGGCCAAGCTGCCGAAGGCCAAGCCGTGGGCCGCGCCGCGAGTCGCCGACGAGGGCCGAGAGCGCCCCGACTCGATCCTCGTCCGCAGCATCGTCGTGCCGTTCACCGTCCGCGTCCCCGCCAAGCTCGAGCCGGGCAAGAAGTACCCGCTCGTCATCGGCGCCGCGAGCGGCGGGAAGATCGAGGCCGGCGGACCGTCCCCCGCGAACGACAACGTGTATGTCGTCATCCCGAAGAAGGCAAAGCTCGCGATCGACAAGGTCACCGAGTACATGGTCGGCAAGTACGCGATCGATCCCGGCGCGATCATCGTCGACGGCAAGCCTTATGTGGGTGGCAGGCCCGAATCCACCACCGCGACGCCCAAGCGGAAGCAAACGCAGCGTTAGCCGCGCTGAATGGTCGCGGTGGTAGAGTCCTCGGATGTCTGCACGGGCAACCGTGTCCAAGTTGGTAACGTCGAGTATCGCTCCGCTGTTGCGGGCCGCCGGGTTTCGCAAGCAAGCGCTCACACTTGAACGGCGCCGCGGTGACGTCACGCAGATCGTGAACGTTCAGGTCTCTCACGGCGGCAGCTCGTTCTACGTGAATGTCGGGCTGGTATTCGACGCGATCAGCGCACTCGACGCAGACGAGACTGGCTCGATCGTCCTCGGAAAGCATGTGGTGCATTTCGGCGCACGACTGCACGAGCTCGTACCTGGCCTGCCGGGCGAGTGGGAGGCCAGCGACGCCGAGGCCGGCGACCACCTGCGACGCGCGCTTGAAGAGGTTGTCACCAAGCTCGATTGCATCGACAGCACCCGCGCGATGTTGAACGCTTTCGTCCTCGACAACGGCTTCGAGAAGCTGCTGCGCGCGCAACTGAAATGGACCGCCGGGGATCGGGCGGGCGCACGAACGGATCTCGAAGCGGTCGCACGCGAGTTCGCTGATCGCCAGGGATGCGGCGTCAAGGAACTCGCGGAGCGCGCAGGCATTTGCACGTAAGCGACGGCATGCTTGCGGGCTCCAGGCAGCCGGCGGAGGCGACGGCGGTCGCCATCCCGTGGCCCGACGAGCCGCGTGCGCTGGTGCGCCAGTACCGGGACAACGACTTCGCCGCTCACACGCCGCTGTCGAGGATGTACCAGCGACCGTCCTTGCGCGCGAGCTCGAGCGAGTCCTAGCCGAGCGGCAGCGAGGCGTGCGGATCACCCCACCTGGACTTGTCGGCGGGCATCGGCTCGAGCTTGAAGTTCCCCGCGGCCTTGTCCAGCTGTGCGCCGAGGCCTGGAATGTCAGGATGCCCGCACGGCTTCCAGCGCTCGACATCCCTGGCGCGGATCGCGCCGCTCTCGCATCGCGCCGCAGCCTCGGGGGTCGAGAGATCGGGGGTGGACGCACGGCTCTTCTCACACCCGGCGACGAGCAGCAGCGACACGATCACCGCGCGCCAGCTCATCCCGCCTCCGCGCCGACCGCGTCCGACGGCGCGAGCGTGCCGTGCGACTGGTAGTGGTCGAACAGCTGGCCCCAGTGGGTCGACTCGCGCCACTGCTCGAACACCTTGCGATCGCGCAGAGGCCAGCGGTAGTAGTCGTGATAGGCCTCGGAGCCGAGGACGAACAGGTTCACCAGCGGGGTGTGGAAGAACAGCTTCTGGAACCGCTTGAGCGGTCCGAACCACATGACGTCGCCGATCATCGACGCGCCATTGTCGCCCACGGAGAAGCCCCAGCGTTCGTCGGCGAGCTCGGTGTCGCCGACGATCTCGATGTTCTCGTGACGGCCGTTGCCGAGCCCCGCCTCGTCGGCGAGCTGGATGTACGGGATTGTCATCGGATCGAAGCCCATCATCCGCGCGGCGACCGCATCGATCGCGACCTGATCTTCGGACGCGAGCATCACGTCCTTGATCACCGGCCGCATCGTGCGCGGGCCAGGGCCGTCGCCGGCCGTCGTGCCATCCATCACCGCGAACAGGCCGGCGTGGATCTCCTTCTGGATCGCGAGCAGGTCGACGAGCGTCTCGTGGATCCACGAGTGGGTGTAGTGGCGCTTGGTGTTGAGCAGCCCGCCGAACGCGTTCTTCATCGCGCCGGTGGTCGTCGTGTAGATGTGGCACTTGGTCGTCGGCAGATGGACGATGTTGGTGCCGTGGAAGGCATCGGGGATCGAGATCCCCTCGGGGAAGATCGTGTCGAGGACGCGCATCTTCGCCTTCGGCCGGTACATCGACCAGGTCATGTCCTCGGGCTTGAAGTTGTAGCGAACCGGGATGTCGTAGCGCTTGAAGATCGGCAGGTAGCCGTTGAGGTCCTCGCCCTTGAACGCGTCGGTCACGACGGTCTTGTTCTGGACACACACCAGATCCGAGTAGCCGCGCGCGCGCAGGCTGCGGATCGTGCCCTCGAGTTGCCAGGGCGTGGTGTTCGCGCCCGGGAACGGGAAGTGCCAGGAGATGTTGTCCTTGAGGATCGTCTGCGCGCCGGGTGCGAACGCGCGCTCGACCTCGGCGAGGGTGTGAAGACGATCGATATCGTCGAGGATGTGATCTGGACGGGCGCGGACCACCGCGACCTTCGAGCGAGCCATGCCCGCATCCTGCCATGCGAGTCCCCCGTCACCTAGCGGTGCCGAGCGATGCCGCGCCAGGCCCAGATCCGGCCCAACCACGCGATTGCAGGGGAGATCTCCTCCGAAAAGTTGCCGCCCCGATCGCCGGGGGCGAGGCTGCCGCATGGGCGAGACGCTGTACAGCAGTAGCTACCAGCCGGATCCACGCAGCGCGTTGGATGTGCTGGCCTTCGTGCTCACGCCGATCGGCGCGTTCGCCAGTGATCCGGACGAGCTCGAGGCGGTTGCCGAGCTGCTCGGTGCGGCCAAGTGCGAGGCGATCGAGCGCTGGCAATCGTTGCGGTGCCAGAGCCTGTCCAACTAGTACCTCGCCACAGGGGTTTTGATCGGTTGAACCTGTGCCGACCTGCACTTGCACTTTTCACTGATGACGTGCACCCGCACCTGTCGTCAAGACCTGCGCACTTGCCCACGAGGCTCAGGTGCAAGTGCAGGTCTTAACTCGCAAGTGCAAGTGGAGGCCGCTGGTGCAACTGCACGTGCAGGTCGCTGCGCGAA
>JAGSPR010000679.1 GCA_018262455.1 Deltaproteobacteria bacterium
CACCGCGCGCAGCTCGGTGATCGCCGCCGTGATCTGCTCGGGCGGCACGACGCGCGCGCGCAGCCCGGCGCACAGCGACAGCGCATGCGCGTAGCGCTGACCGGCGAGCACTCCGACCGATCGCGCGCGCTCGCACGCCCACAGCACGACGCCCTGCGGCCGATCGTCATCGATCACCACGACCGGATGCGCGCGCCACGCCGGCTCCGCGCGCCACACCAGCTGGAGCGGTAACGCGGGGAGATCCAGGCACGCGACGCGGGACACTGAACTACTGTTCAGCTATCCTGTTACCCGTGTCAATCCAAAGGGTTAATCCGGAGAGATCTCGTAGGGGTCGCGGCATCACGCGCCCGGTCAGCCAGCTCACGGACGAGGACGTCGACGACATGATGACGACCAACGTCAAGTCGGTGCTCTATGGCATCCAGGCCGTGCTGCCGCACTTCCGCGAGCGCAAGCGCGGTCACCTGATCACGGTGTCCTCGATGCTCGGCCGGATCCCGATGACGCCGATCCGCAGCGCGTACAGCGCGGCGAAGGCCGCGGCCCGAGATGCGCGACCTCGTCACGCGCTACTTCTCCGCCGAGGATGTCGCCGTGCTCGAGGCGGGCCCGCCGTTCGCCCTGCCGCGTCGGTGAGTCGGCGGCGTTGCGGCGAGCCGCGTCGTGCGATCAACGTGAATGTCGCCTGGGACTCACGTAACCTCCAAGAGATGCGCACCTGGCTCACGCTTGTGGGGTTTGTGGTCTACCTCTCGGGGTGCAGCTCCCGGAGTGTGCTGTCGGGATGCGACGTGTCGTGCCGCGCGGTCTGGGAGTGCGCACTCAAGGCACCCAATGCGGTCTCGGCTTGCAGGAGCCAGTGCGTCAACGAGGTCTCCGACAAGAGCGAGGCGTGCAAGGACGCGGTCTCGGCGCTCGGCGAATGCGGCGTCAACCTGACCTGCGACCAGCTCGAAGCAAATGACTGCGCCGCGGAGTCCAGCGCCGTCACCGCGGCATGTAACGACCTGGGTGGCGGGGACGCGGGGGTCGCCGATGCACCGAATGATTCGAACACCGGAGCGATCGCCACCTCCCTGGATCGAACGACGATCGCGACGGAGCTCGGCCGGACCGAGACGGTCGTGGTCACCGTCACGAGCAGCGGCGGCTACACCGGCCTGGTCAACGTGCGCCTTGCGCTCGGTAACTCCGTCAACGCGCCCGTCTCGTGGAGCGTGCCGAACAACCCGAAGGACGTGACCGTCCCTGCCAACGGAAGCGTCAACGCCACGTTCACGTTGACGGTCCCGACCGATGCGGCGGATCTGAACGTCACCCTCTACGCGCATGCCACCGAGCTGTTCGGGGGGCTCTCGACCGCCACCTCCGCGATCACGGTCACCAATCGCTACACGATCGTGTACCCGGCCGGAACGGGATCCTCCACGGCCCACACCGGCGTCGGACCGGCGTCGCTGACGATCCGCGCTGGGGCCACGATCGTGTTCGAGAACCAAGACTCGATCCAGCACGAGACCTGGGGCGATGGCAGCGGGATTCCGCACGAGCAGTCCGGGGGAGGACAACCCGGCGGCGCGTACATCGTGATGCCGACGACGAATGGCATCTGGTACTGCCATACGCACGAGCTCGCCACGAGCAGCCGCACCGTCACCGTCACGCCGTAGTCAGAACCACCGAGGGAGCTGCGGGGCACCGCGAGCGACGGTCACGGCATCGCCGCCAGCCACGGGGATCGCGACCAGCTCGCTCGCACGGCCCGTCGTGCGGATGACCGCGATCCACGTTCCGTCATGCGAGAACACGGGCTCGGCATCCGACGCGCTCGCGGGCGTCACGATCGTCTCGGCACCGGAGCCGACGACGCGCACCACGAGCTGGCCGCGCCCCGCGCCGCGGAGCACGTACGCGATCCGCGTGCCGTCGGGGGACCACCGCAGCGGTCCCTCCTCGAGGTCCCGATCGGCGCCGGCGACGGCGCGCGTGGTCAGCCGACGGAACCTCGTGCCGTCGGGATCGATCAGGCAGATCCGCGGCGGGCCCTCGCGATCGCTCGCGAAGGCGAGCGTGGTGCCGTCCGGTGACGGCACCGGATCCCAGTCGTCCTTGTGAAACGCGGTCAGGCGCCGCGCGGCACCGCCGGCGACCGGCATCCGGTAGAGCTCGGAGTCGCCGTCGCGGCTCGACACGAACGCGATCGCGTCGGCGCCGAGGCCCACCGGGTGGAAGTTGCCCTCCTTGTTGTCGGTCAGCTGCGTCACCGTCCCGGTGGCGACGTCGACGCGGTGGAGCTCGCTGTGGCCGTCGAGCTGGAGCGCGGCGATGATCCACGCGCCCCGGGGATCGGCGACGGGATCGCGGACCTGGGGCGCCGCCGGGCCGAGCGGGGTCTGCGTGCCGTCGGGCGCGACGAGCACGAGCTGCTCGCTGTCAGGGCTGCCGTCGCCGCGCGAGCGGATCGCGACGAGGCGGCCATCGGGGAGGCGCTCGGTGGACGGGAACAGCGGCGCCTCGATCGCGAGCCGCTTTCCACCCACGAACCGCACGAGCCTGTGCGGCGGTCCGTCGTCGACGAACCACAGCTCGCCTGGCAGCTCGGAGACCCGCGGATCGATCGCGGGTGCACTCGCCGCGTTCGAGCCGGCCGTGTTCGAGCCGACGCTCGATCCGGCTGCGTTCGAGCCGGCGCCCGCGCCCGCACGCGACCCGCCCTTGCACGCTGCCAGCGCGAGCACGACGAGCGCGACGAGCGCTGCGCCGTTCACCGCACGCGCACGGCGTCGGCGATCACGACCTTGCCGGCATCGGCCCACCGCGAGAGGACGACCTTGTTCCACCCGGCGGAGAAGCTCCACGTGCCGAGGGTAACCCACTGGCTCGTCGTGGCCTGCTGGTTGGCGACCATGCGAC
>JAGSPR010000680.1 GCA_018262455.1 Deltaproteobacteria bacterium
CGCAAGCAGGACGAGCAGCGCAAGCAACAGGACGACGCGAAGCGCAGAGCAGCCGACGATCAGAAGCGCGCCGCCGACGAGCAGCGCAAGCAGCAAGACGAGCAGCGCCGGCAGCAGGACGACGCGAAGCGCAGAGCCGCCGACGATCAGAAGCGCGCCGCCGACGAGCAGCGCAAGCAGGCAGACGAGCAGCGCCGGCAGCAGGACGACGCGAAGCGCAAGGCCGCCGATGATCAGAAACGCGCCGCCGAGGATCGGCGCAAGCAGGACGAGCAGCGCAAGCAACAGGACGACGCGAAGCGCAAGGCCGCCGACGATCAGAAGCGCGCGGCAGACGAGCGAAAGAAGGCCGAGCGCGACAAGAAAAAGCCCGAGCAAGCACCGAGCGATCGGCGCCGCCCATAGGGCGTCGTCTGGCCTCGCGAGTGCAGGTGGAGTGGCGTACCGAGGAAGGAGCTCCCCATGAGGATCGATCGACGACTCGTTATCGGCTTACTGATGGTCGCACTCGCAGCGTGTGCAACGGCGCCCAAGACTGCAGGCGGGCGCCGTGATCTCGAAGCGAGCGCACAAGCGACGCTGCAGACCATGCGCACGAAGGATCCCGGGTTGGGAGCGCTGCTGCAGTCCGCATACGGCTATGCCGTGTTTCCAGAGATCGGAAAATTCGGCATGGTCGCCGGCGGGGCGTACGGGCGTGGCATTCTGTACGAGCGCGGCAGGAAGGTCGGTTTTGTCGAGCTGAACCAGGGGTCGTTCGGCGCGCAGCTCGGCGCGCAGACGTTCTCCGAGCTCATCGTGTTCCGCACCAAGTTCGACGTCGCCAAGCTCAAGGCGGGGGACTTCTCGCTCGGCGCGAATGCATCGGCGGTCGCGCTCACGACGGGTGCCTCGGCCACGGCGCAGTTCACCGAAGGTGTCGTGGTGTTCACGATGGCGCGTGGCGGCTTGATGGCCGAGCTCACGGTCAGCGGGCAGCAGCTGAACTATTCGCCCGGTGGTTGAGCGAGCGCGCGCCAGCGGCACGTGCGATGCAGCCCTAGATGGACATGAGACTCCATCTACTGCTCGCACTCGGGCTGCTTGCCGCGACCTCGCCGGCGACAGCTCGACCCGAAGGAGATGGTGCGCCGGTGCCGGTTCGCAGCGACCCAGAGCGCGATCGCCCGCAAAGCGAGCGCGACTGGAGTCAGATCGCATCGCCGACCCCGACGAAGCTCGGCACCGAATACATCGTCATCGGAAAGGATGCCGGTGTGTTCCGGTCGCTGCGCGTCGACGCGGTCTCGGGCATCGTGGTGCTTCGACGGATCATGGTGCTGACCCATCGCGGATCGTGGACGACGTTCAACGTCGATCGCAGGCTCGACAGGCGGCATCCGAGCTTCTACGTGAACCTCGGCGCCTCGACGCACATCGCACAGGTGGTCATCACCACCGATCATCGGGTTGCGGGCGCCTACACGATCTACGGATCGTCCGGTCGGCTCGGGCCGGTGCTGGTCGCGAGGCGATAGGGCGGCCGGTATGAGCGACCAAACGATCCACCCGGTCCTCAAGGCACACGTCGAACGTCGAAGGTCACGGATCCAAGATCGACTCGCCGATTCGATCACCCGGTTCGCTGGCTCGATGAGCTTCGTGTTCGTGCACGTCGTGTGGTTTGGCGCGTGGATCACCTTCGGCGTCGAGCGCTTCCCGTACGGACTCCTCACGATGATCGTCTCGCTCGAGGCGATCTTTCTGTCGACGTTCCTGCTCATCAGTCAGAACCGCGCGGACGAGCGTCGCCAACTGCTCGCGAACGCCGAATGGGCACTCGTCCAGCAAGGCGAAAAGCAGAACGAGCTGGAGGTCCAGCAGAACTCCGAGCTCCTCGAGCTGTCGCGCCAGATCCTCGAGCTCGCGCGGGAGATTCGCGCGCTGCAGCAGCAGCGCGGCACGTGAGGGCACGACGTGTGCAGCCTGTTCGGCAGCCGAAAGGAGATCTCGCAATGCTGGACAACGAGACCAACACCACCGAGGCGATGCGCGGCCAGAGCCTTCGCGCCCGGGTCGAAGCGCGCAAGCAGGAGCTCGAGGCAGCGCT
The DNA here is from genome assembly GCA_018262455.1 of Deltaproteobacteria bacterium. The sequence goes on from JAGSPR010000680.1 coordinate 2,090, forward strand.
CGCGATGCTCGGCCCGAACGATCGCGCCCGCCCCGACATCGAGAACGCACTCAACGAGGTAGGCGGCCTGCTAACGGGTGACCTCGATCATATTCCGCGGGTTGTCGCGGCGGAGCTGAGCAACTGGCTCGAGGCCAACAAGCACGTCTACGAGTGGCATTAAGCCAGCGTCGCAGTCGCGCGCACCGGTCGCGTCGCCCCGAGATCGAGGCGCATCGCATTCGCGATCGCGGACGCACGTCACGTGTTCGATACGTCGGGGCTGGCGTCCCCACCCGGACCGGCCGCACGCAGCCACTCGTGCTCGATGATGGGGACCACACGGTCCCACGATGCGGTCCCGACGTTGCCCAGCTGGATCCAGTCGGCGCGCAGGTGCGGGGCCACGGCATCCCACGTCACGAGCTGCGAATACGCGCTTCGCGCTCCGTGCCCGAACGCGAGCGCATGCTCCACGCCCTCGGCATCGACCGAAGAAGACCGATCGCCGCGGATCTTCCAGTCACTGATCGCAGCATCGCGCGATCGCGTCCACGCCGCGGCGATCTCGGCGTTCCACCATTGCGGAAGGTCGCTCATGAGTCGACCGAACTGCATGCCTCGCGCCAGTGGCATGTCACTTGCTGCCTCTGAAGTTACGACCCGGTCGAGGAGGTTTCTATGTTCGCGCTGTCGATCGCATTACTTGCGTTGGCCCTGATCGCGGGCCTGTTCGCCGTGCTCGGAGTCGCGGGTCCGACGGTCGGTGTCGCGGCAATCGTCGTCGGGATCCTTGCGGTGCTGTCGATGATCGCCTATTGGAGGCGCCGCCCACCCGAGATCTCGA
>JAGSPR010000681.1 GCA_018262455.1 Deltaproteobacteria bacterium
GGTGACACGATGATCATCGACGCAGGCGAGGCAAAGGAGCTGTCCATCCGCGACGGTTCGATGCTCGGCACCGGCGCTCCGAGCTGGCGGCCGCTCGCCAAGGAGCTGGGCGGTGCCCTCGCGGGAGACTCCATCGACGGGCTGTACCTGCTTGGTGATGGCAAGCTCATGCGTTCCCTGGATGACGGAGCGAGTTGGGCACAGGTCGCACCCCTGCCGTTCGAGAAGGGTTGCAGCCGACCGACCGTCCTGGACCGCCAGCTCCTGGTCTTGTGTGAGTTCGCAGATGCGCCGAAGTACGGTTTGTTCGCGATCGACACGAGCAAGCTGAGCAAGCCGAAGAAGCCCTGATCGGTCACGACCAGGCCGAAACCTGCGCCTTCATGCGCGAGAACGCCCGTGGATCGCCTCGTCGCTGCGGCTCGACAGTACCGTCGTCGAGCTGGTGTCGATCCCCCCGTCGAGCAGTAGCGCCCGATCATCGCCCCCGCTTCAGGTGAGCGGGAACGGCTTCGTTCCTTCCACGGTCGCCGCGCTCATTAGCTCCGGGTGGTCTTTCGGGATCGTGAAGGTCGCCTTGCGCTTGATTCCCGGTGCGGCGGAAGACGCCCCCCCGATGGGTCGATTGATCGTGACCAGGCTGCCCTCGATCTGCGTGGCGGTGACCTTGGCGTAGCCGTACCCCTGCGCGTTGGTGTCGGCGTACTTGATGTGCGTGTTGATGGTCGGATCCGCCGCCGCCAGTGCGGCCCCGAGCACCTGCGCGAGGGTGAGGCTGGGGTTCGCCATGGCGCCGGCGAACGTCCCCGCCGAGGCCAGCCCCTTCGTGATCAGCAGGTTGAGGTTCTCGGTGAAGCTCGAACCGCCCTTGCTGCTCGCGTCAACCGTGACCAGGCCTCGCAGCTGCGCTGGCACCGGTGGACGGGTCGCCGACTCGTAGAACGAGAACAGCGAGTTCGAGGAGATGCCGGCGGCGATCAGCTCGCACGCGACCGGGACCGGCGTCGCCGCGTCGTAGTTGTCCATCAGGACGCCGGCGAAGTGCGCGTGGAGGTCGCCCGTCAGCACGACCACGTTGTTGATGGTGTTGTCGCGCAGGAACGACAGCAGCTCGACGCGCTCGCTCGGGTAGCCGTCCCAGGCGTCGCCATCGAGGACACGGTCGAAGCCGAGGGCGCCGCCCACGTTCTTGACCAGCATCCGCATCATCGGCACCTCGTTGCCCCACAGCTTCCAGGTCGCGTCGGAGGCCCGCATCGTCGCCTTCCACCACTCCTTTTGCGCCTTGCCGAGCATCGTGCCGGGCGGTGATGCCACGCGCGGGTTGGGAAGCCCGATGCCGGGGATCACCGCCGGCGGGCTACCACCGTTCGCCGTCTTGCCCTGATCGAGCAGACCGACGAGCGGCAGGGGCAGGAAGTTCCGCTCGTCGAAGAACACGGTTGTTCCGGCGCCGGCGTTGATCAGCGGGGCGAGATCCTCGGGGATCGCGTGGTCGCTGCGATAGGAGCGCTGGTCGGTCATCACCAGCTCGACGTGCTTGCCCCAGCGGAGCGAGCGATAGATCGTCATCGCGCCGATCGCGGCCGCGTTGTTGGGCTCGTCGACGAAGTTGTCGGCATTCGGCGCGGAGAAGCGCGTGTCGGTCACGGTCGTCGTCGTGAAGTCCTTCGCTCCCTGGGTCACGCCGGTCGGGCCGCTCGCACCGGACAGCTGCGCCGGGATGTACTCGAACCAGGCCTGGCTGGCGTGGAGTTTGCGGCTCTGCGAGCCCTCGTCGGCCGTCGTGCCGTCGATGTAGTTCGCCATCGACTGCCAGGAGTCGTTCGTGAACTCGTGATCGTCCCACGTGTAGACGAACGGCCAGCGCGCACGGGCCGCCTGGAACGCCGGATCTGTCATGAACGTCTGGTAGAGGTGCCGGTAGTCGTCGAGCGTCCTGGCGAACTTCGCGCCCGACGTGTTGGTGCCACCGCCCGACGGGAACGGCGACGCGATGCGATCCGAACCATCGGCTTCAAGGAGCATGAACTCGTCGAAGTTGTCAGTGAGTGCGCGCTGCGACCCTTCGTCGATCGTCTCGTAGATCACGTCGCCGAGGTGAACGACGAAGTGCACGCGATCCGCCTCGGGACGCTGGTCATCGTCGCGGAGCATCTGGCGGTACGCTCCGTAGTGGCCCGACTGGTAATCCTGGCAGGACACCCACGCGATGTTCACCTGGACGTCGGCCGTCGACGTGGGCGCGGTGCGCGTGCGTCCGACGATCTTGTCGGCCCCCACGGTGAAGCGATAGAAGTACGACGTGTTCGCGGTCAGGGCGGTCACCAGGACGCGCACCGTGTGATCGCTCGCGGAGGTCGCCTGGATCGCCTGGTCGACGATCAACGACGTGAAGCCTTCGTCGGTCGCGACCTGCAGCTGGAGCGCGACCTCTGCCAACGGATCATCGCTGCGGACCGCTCGTGTCCACAGCACGACGGAGGTCGTCCTCGGATCACCCGACGCGACGCCCTGCGGGAACTTGAAGGCTCCGCGGAGTCCACCATCGTTGCCGGGCTCGGGCTGCAAGTTGTCGCCACATGCCGCGAGCAGCTTGGCCCCGACGATGAACGCACCCGCACCACGAAGGAAGTCTCTGCGTTTCATGGCCGCATCCTAACGCCGTGCCGACGCGGTACCAACGGCAAATGCCGCCGGGCAGCGACGCTGGCGAGGCTATTTCTCGCTGGCGCGGAGACGATGCGCGCGCCGCTTCGCGTCGCCCCGTGCGCGCAGCCCCGGCGGCCCTTCGGGCCAGCGCCCGTGCCCGTGCTGCGATCAGGATCGGAGTCGACGCTTCGATTCCTCGACGAGAAACGACGGTTCAGAAGCCGGTCCGCAGATCAGGCGACCCGGGCAGGGGGACGGGC
>JAGSPR010000682.1 GCA_018262455.1 Deltaproteobacteria bacterium
CGCCGCTCGCGGCCTGCGCGCCCGCGGCTCCGTCGTCGCCATTCCCGGCAGCACCGCCGTTCACGCCGCCGCCGCCACCGCCGCCGTTGGCCGCGAGGACCCCTCCTGCGTCGACGCGGATCGTCGTGCCGGCGAGCACGATCAGCCCGCCGCTGCCACCACCACCGCCGCCTGAACGCCCACCATTCGCCCCGATCCCGCCCCCGCCGCCCGCGAGGATCTTGCCGGTCGCGCGGACGACGAGCGCGTCGCGCGCGATGACATGGATCGCCCCGCCGCCATCGCCGGCTGTTCCAGCTGCGGGATTGTTGCCGTCCGCACCATCGCCACCATCGCAGCCACCTCGGAGGTTCGCGTCGGAAGTCGCGACACCGCCCGCGCCTCCCGCGATTCCGGAGGTCGCGCCCGCACTGCAATCGCGCCCGAACCCACCGGGGCCGCCCGCCGCGCCCGCTCCACCGAACCCGCCACCACCGCCACCGGAGCCGCCGTGGGTACAGGTGGTGCCTCCCGTTGCGACACCCGCGCCGCACACGAGCGGATCCGAGCCGGCGCCGACCTTGTCGCTGCCGAGGACGTGACTGCCGACGTCGATGGTGCCGTCGACGAGCACCTCGCTGTACGAGACCAAGACGAGCGGCGGGTCGCCGACGGCGCGAAGCGTCGAGCCGAACCCGAGCCGGAACCGGCGGACCCACATCACGCGAACGTCGCCGACGACCGTCGTCGGCACCGGGATGTCGATCATGCCAGGCGCCGTGAGCGTGCCGTCGTCGGTGTCGACGAGGTACGTGCCATCGAGCTGGAGATCGAGCTCGGGGAGCATGCCGGACGGCACCCCCGAGCACGGATCGAAGTCGGAGGGCGTGTGCGGCCACGGGCACGCCATCGTGCCGGCCGCATCCGCCGGCGCGTCGGGGAGGGGTGCGGCGTCCGGGTTCGACGCGGCCTCGAAGCCGCAGCCTCCGGCGATCAGCACCCCCATCCACGCGCGCCTCATGGCGGCATCGTACCTCGCCGCCGCGGCTCAGTCCTTCGGCTTGGCGATCACCCGCCACGGGCGGCGCTTCAGGATCTTGCCCAGCTCCTTCGCGTCCTCGGGGAACTCGGGATCGTTCGCCAACCGGCCCAGCGAGCCCTCGCCCCGGGCGATCCGGCTGGTGATGTCCTCGACCTTCGCGAGCAGCGGATCGAGCTTGTCGATCGCGAGGCGCACGCGGGCGAGCACGGCCGTGACCTGCCCCGCCGCATCCTGCGCGGCGAGCTGACCGCCGATCCGCGTCACCTCATCGCCGAGCTGCGACGTCCGCGGCGCGAGCAGGTCGATCGTCGCCCGCGCCTGCGCGAGCGTCGCGCGGGCGCGCGTGATCATCGCCGCGAACCGATCGAGACCGACCTGACCACCGAGCGAGCGCTCCCGGATCGTCGTCGCGAGCGCGAACAGCTCCTGCACCTCCGTGCGCAGGGGCACGACGCCGGCGATCGGCGGGCGCAGCGCATCGACATCGCTCGCGATCGCGGCCAGCTGCACGCGGAGCACGTCGATCTCACCCTGCAACAGATCGAGCTCGGGCCGGATCTGTTCGGCGAACAGGCGGTACGTCGTCATGTTCGTCCACATCCGGCCGAGCACCGTGTCGAGGCTCGGCGGCGTGGCTGCGAGCAGCTCGGCTCCGTCCGAGATCGCGGGGCCTGGGTCGCCGGACGGTGGCGCGACCTCGAGGTACCTCGCCGACAGCATCCCACGCGACGACACGAACACCTCGGCGGAGCGCGCGACCTTCCACGCCTCGCCGCGATCGATCGCGACCGTCGCGACCGAGCCGACGTCGCCGCCGAGCGGGTTGGCCCCACCATGGGACACGGTCTCGATCGATTCGATGTACCCGATCGGCTCGCCGGCGACCACGAGCGGCGCCTTCTCGAGCAGCCCCGCGCTGTGCCGGAAGTAGACCCGGATCCGCGTCCGCGCCCCGAGCTCGATATGATCGAGGAAGAACACGACGAACGTGATCGAGGCCGCGATCACGAGCATCGCGACCGCGCCGACTCGCCGCGCGAGCCGCTCGTCTTGGGCGAGCAGGCTCACGCTACTCCTTCCAGAAGAACTTCCAGGGATTCCGCTTGAGGTCGCGGATCAACTCGCGGAGGTCCGAGTAGAGCTCGTCGCGCGAGAGCAGCGCGCCGGCCGTGCCCTTGCCACCACGCAGATCCGTGACGAGGCCGTTCGTGTTGTCGAGCAACGCGCCCGCGGTGCCCGCGGCCTTGGACGCGTTGTCGAGAGCCTTGTCGACGCCGGCGAGCCGCGTCTCGGTGAGGAGGCCGGTGACGCGCGTCGCGTCGGTGAGCAAGGCCTGCGCACCGGGCGTCAGCGCGGACATCGACGTGCGCGCCGTCGCGAGCGTCGCGTCCGCACTCGCGATCAGGCTCGCCACCGGGCGGCCATCGCCGAGGCCCGCATTGACCTTGGTCAGCGTGGCCTTGCCCTCGTTCGCGATACCCGTGGCGGCGACGATCAGCTCGCCGATCTGCTGGCGATTCTCGACGAGGAGCTTGTTGACCTCGGAGACCGCGCTCGCGCCGTTCGACAGCATGTTCTTGATCGCATCGCGATCGTCACGCAGCACGCTCGACACGCCATCGAGCACCTCGTAGAGCCGCGCGACGACGAGATCCGTGCGCGGCGGATTCTTGACCCGATGGTCGTGGATGATCGAGCCGGGCGCGATCGGAGGCTTGTCCCAGTCCGTGCCCGGCACGATCTCGAGGTACTGCTCGCCGAGCACGCCCGCGGTGTTGATGAAGAACTCGGCGTCGCTGCGGATCGAGTCCTTGACCCGATCGTCGACCCACGCCGTGACGCGGACCTGGACGCGCGCGTTGACCGCTGGATCGACCTTGCCGCCGAC
>JAGSPR010000683.1 GCA_018262455.1 Deltaproteobacteria bacterium
AACTACATCGGCGCGATCGTCTTCGTCTTCAACCGCGACCGCGGCGTGGGCGTGATCGAGTCGGCCAGGGCCGATGGCAGCGTCGGACCGACAGCGCCACTCTCAGCAGCCCTCGGCGAGCAGATCATTGTCTCGTTCCAGCGCGAAGACCAGACCGTCTCGACGTGCATCCGGCTCCGCGAGGGAGCCCAGAACGCGAACGACTTCTGCGGCCCCTGACCCGTTTCGAGCTCGAACCGGGTGGGCGCCGCGTCAGTAGCTCAGCACCGGCCAGCGCGCGAGCGTCGGCTCGATCTCGAGCCGCTTGCCATCGCGCTCGAGCGTGATGTGCGGCTGCGAGCCGGGCCGCGAGCCGAGGATCGTCTCCTGCAGCTCGTTCGGGTAGTCGATCCGCTCGCCGTTCACGAACAGGACGCGGTCGCCGGGGCGGAGGCCGATCGCCTCGGCCGGCGTATCGGGGAGCACGCTGTGCACGCGCGCCGCGCCGTCTGCAAAGACGTAGCGGATGCCCAGGAACCCGTGATCCATCTGGATCGCCGCCGGCTGCACCTCGACCCGATGGGGGCAGGTCCGTGCCGACATCGTGTCTGCGACCTGCATCGCCATCAGCGTGGTCGCAAGCGCAAGCCCGGAGGCGACACCGGCCATCGTGCACACCACGGCGACGGTGCCGAGCCCGCGGCTACGCTCGTTCGGAAGCAGCGCTTCGCGGCGAAGGACGACGGGGGCAGGAGTCTCGGCCGTATCGTCAGACATCTCGATTGCCTCGCTTTCGGTCCGTTAGGGTCAGTATAGAGGTCGCCTCACCGCATGACTATCTCGAAATGCTTCGGAGTGAAGCGTCGCACGCGGCGGAGCGTCGACGATCTTGACCACGGCCGAGGCGATGAGATTCCCCGGTTCGGCACGTGGTACGTTCGGGAGCACGGGTGAGGAGCACAGGACCTCGGGATGGTTCCCGAAATACCCGGCGCTGGATCGCCATCGCGTGCGTGGGCCTCGTCCTCCTTACGGGGACCGCGTACGCCGTCCTGCGCATCAGGTTCGAGGGCGCCGATCTCGGAACCAACATCGCGTCGCTCCTCAACAAGCGGATGCGCGGCCGGATCGAGATCGGATCGATCGAGTGGCCGGCGTCCGGGCTCAAGAAAGTTCTGACCGGCGGCTGGATGCCGCTGACCCTGCGCGATGTCCGGGTGTGGGATGACTGCGTCCTGTCGGCGGATGTCGCAGGGATCGACGCCGACGAGCTCAGGAACCGCAACCCGAACGAGGACTGCACGCCCGATGATCGGCCGGATCCGGATCCGACGTCGAAGCGCAAGCCGCGCAAGCTGCTCGTGCGCACCGAGCGGATCACCGCCGAGATCGACGTCCATGCGCTGTTGTTCGGCAAGCACGACTTCGTGCTCCGCAACGTCTGGGTCCACGGCGGCGAGGCGCTGCTCGAGCAGACGCGCGAGCCCTACCCGCTCCACGCCTACGACCGCACGATCGTCAGCATCATCACGGCGTTCTATCCGCGGATGAAGGCGGGCTTTCGCGCCGGCATCTACGCCGACTCGCCGCCGCCGATCTTCGACCTGCGCGACATCCACATCCAGGGCCTGAACCTCACCATCCACGCAAGCCCGTACACGGTCTCCGGCCAGGACCGGATCGCGTACGCGACCACGGCGCGGCTGGTGGGCGTCGACGTCGACGCCGGGCCGGAGCCCAGGAACGACACGTACCTGTACATGGATCCGGTCGATCCGCTGGTCGCGAAGTTCTACGTGCGGCTCGGGGTGACGGCGCGGTCGGGGGTGCTGCGGATCCAGGACGAGGGCCCGCGCGACGCGTTCCGGCTCCCGGTCGCGTCGACGAGCGACGTCTACCCGCCGCCGGGCCGCCGATCGAGCTACGAGATCCGGCTGACCGACATCCGGCTCAACCGGCTCGCGCAGCTCCCGACCGAGTGGCCGCGCAAGGACTTCGTCGCGAACACGCTCGAGCTCGATCTGGAGGCGCGCACGGTGCCGTGCCCGCCCGGGAAGGACCCGCCGGTCCGGGATCCGGTCGAGCCGGATCCGACGCAGGGCGCGAAGCTGCACCTCACCGGCGAGCTCCACAACTACTGGGATCGCCCGTACGACGGCTCGTGGAACCTCGCGCTCGACGCCAAGAACCTCGGGCCCACGATCCGGTCGTGCATCACGGGATCGATCGGAGGCGAGAACCTCGACGGCCGGATCACGCTGACCGGCCCGTACATCGCGTCGCCGGCGATCGGGCTCGATCTCCAGAACCTCGACTACGACCTCTCGCTGTCGGCCAAGGAGCAGCCGCTGCGGCTCACGCTCGCCGAGGTCCACGGCAAGATCGACCTCGTCAACGAGCAGGGCTACATCGACAAGACCAAGGCGCTGATCCGCGGCGGCAAGGAGCCGGGCGAGGTGAACGTGTCGGCGACGTTCGGCCTCAAGCCGCTGAACATGCACGCCAGCGTCGAGATCGCGAAGGCGATCGACATCGAGCGGTTCCTGCCGACCGCGGTGGTCGCGGCCGCCGGCAAGTTCCTGCACGGCCGGCTGCGCGCGCACGGCGACACCGAGGAGGGCTTCGCGCTCGAGGAGTTCGATCTCTCGCTCGGCGCGGCGCCGACCAGCCGATCGCTGCGCGTGTACCGCGGCCGGGTGTTCACGGACGACGACTTCGGCACGATCAAGATCGAGCGGGTCGCCGTCTCGGCGGGCCGCAACAACGCGGTGTTCGACGGCTGGATCAAGCCGGCGGTGGACGACATCAACGTGGCGATCACCGGGAGCTTCCCCGAGCTCGGCGTCTGGCTCGAGCGGTTCGGGCTCCCGGCGATCGCGACGAGCGCGCACGGCGGCACGATCGTCATCAAGGGGAAGATGACGA
>JAGSPR010000319.1 GCA_018262455.1 Deltaproteobacteria bacterium
CGCCGGCTGTGCCCGGGTGACGCCGCGAGCACCGCGTCGATGAACGCGCGGGTCCGTGCGGCGAGCTCGGGCGGGCGCTCGACCGCGAGCCTCGCCTGCCAGGCCTTCGCGAGGTGACGCACGACGAAGCGGCCCGCGCGCCCCTGGTCGCCGGCGAGCGCGCGCTCTGGCAACGTGCGATAGAACTCGAGCAGGCGCGCTGCGTCGGCGGCGGCGAGCCGGCCGTGCTGCGCGCCCATCTGCTCCTGGGTGCCGATCAAGCGTGCGAGGAACAACGGCTTCGTCATGACTTACTTCCTTTGGCGAGAGGAGCGAGGCAGTCCGGCCGAGCGACCGCGGCGCCTGGACCTCGTGAACCGGAGCGGCTCGATCACGCGAGCCGCGAGCTCCTCGATCACGTGATCGGCCCGAGCGATGCCGAGCACGTGATGCACGAGCACGCCGTCGACCACCGCGAGCACGAGCTCGACGACCCGTTCGGGATCGCAGGGCTTGACCTCGCGTCGCGCGATGCCGGCTCGCAGATCGGCCACGAGCGCGTCGCGTGCCGCGACCACGACCCGACGCTCGCGGTCCAGCACCGAGCCGAAGTCGCGGCCACCAACGGCCCACAGCTGGAACAGCCCACCGATCAGCTGGGGGCGTTCGCGATGAAACGCCAGCGACGCATCGACCACCGCGCGTAGCCGATCGAGCGGGTGGGAGACCGTGCGGGTCGCAGCGATCACCTCCTCCGCGAGCGTGCGGTAGGTCTGCTCGAGCACGGTCTCGAACACGGCCCCGAGGTCAGGGAAGTAGAAGTACAGGGTTGGGCGCTTGATCCCGAGCGCCTCGGCGAGCTCACGCATCGAGATCTGCATGCCGCGCGTGCGCAGCACCACGAACGCCGCGTGGGCCAGCTCGGCTCGTCGGGCGAGGTCGGGGCGACGCGGCATATCTGACACATTGTCAGTACAAGAACACTGACAGAGTGTCAACCAACACTCGGGTACCGGCGCCGTGCCTCCCCGGGGCGGCTGGTCGCAGATCGAACCGTCGGCTAGGATTGCCGCGTGTCGATCCCCTCGAGGCGCATGGGTGCCGGGCTCGCGCTGGTGATCGCCAGCTGCGGTAGTCCGCCCCGAGAGATCCCATCCCCCCTGTCGGCCGTGCCCGAGACCGCCACCGGCGATGCCGGCGTGGCGACCGCCGGCGTGGCGACCGCCGCCGGTGCGAGCGGCAGTGCGAGTGGCGCGACGCTCGACGCCGGGGTCGCGATCGCGACGGATGGCGCAAGTCCACCGTCCGTTGCGTTCGGGACGATCGCGGACCGCCTCGAGCTGACGTTCACCGGGGACATCATGTTCGGTGGCACGTTCGGCGGGAAGTGGCGGCCCCAGGATGCGCCCGATGACTTCGATCCACTCGCCGCGATCGCGCCGCAGCTCAAGAGCGACCTCGCGCTCATCAACCTCGAGACCACGGTCGTGAACAAGATCCCGATCGACAAGCTCATCGGCAACCTCAGGTTCGCCGCCCGCCCCGATCAAGTGGCCACGCTCCCACGTAACGGGGTCAAGGTCGTCACGATCGCGAACAACCATGCGTGCGACCTCGACGGCCCAGGCGTCGTGGAGACCTCGACTCGCCTGCGCGAGCTCGGCATCACCGCGATCGGGGCCGCACGCACCGAGGGCCCGCTGCTCCGCGTCGAGACGGTCGAGGTCCGTGGCTGGCGGATCGGGTTCATCGCGGCGACCACCCGGCTCAACCGCTCGCAGGCCAAGGGCGATCCGAAGGTCCCGCTCGTCGCCGAGAAGGACTTTGCGAACACCGTGGTCCCGCTCGTGAAGGCCGCGCGCGCCGATCACGATCTCGTCTTCGTGGTCGTCCACTGGGGCATCCAGTACGCCGACGACCCCGAGTCCTGGCAGGTCGAGGCCGCCCACGCGATCATCGACGCGGGCGCCGATGGCCTGATCGGCCACCACCCCCACATCCTCCATCGCCTCGAGCGCTACAAGGGCGGCATCATCGCGTACTCGCTCGGCAACTTCCTGTTCAACAACGCGCTTCCGCTCCAGCGCAATACCGCGGTCCTGCGCCTGGGGTTCTCGCATGCCAAGCACTGCCTCGACCTCGTGGCCCTCCACCCCGCCGCGATCTTTCCCGCACCCGTGCACCACCCGCAGCCGGCCAAGGGCAGCATGTTCGAGGAGATCGTCGAGCGCACGACGCGGCTCTCGCGCAAGGGTCCCCACCCCACGCAACTCACCGTCGAAGGCGATCGGATCGTCGCCCCCTCCGCCTGCCCGCGCTGAACCTACGGATATGTGCCGAGGTCGACGTACGCGTGGTCGGCCATGATGACGTACGGCCGATCCTCGAACGCGAGCTTGCCTTTGCCGTCGTGCCTGACGATCTGCAAGAGGCCCATCCCGTAGCCCATCGGGCCCTGCGAGTAGTAGTTGATCGATAGCCGGTACGGTCCGGCCTTGGGCGTACCCGGGATCGCGAAGCACTCGGGACCGTATCCGGTGGTGACGTCCTCGTAGAGCTCGCCCCCCGTGGCCAGCTGCTTGTTCGAGAAGAACGCGTGACCGCCACGCGCATCCTGGATGTGAAAATCGACGTCGTTCGCGTCGGTCTCCCAGTACAGGATGAACCGGGTCGAGGCCGCGCCCGCGATCGTCAGGTGGTGTTGCGCGAGCATGCTCGTGATCTCGGCGCGCCTGGCGGGAACGGCCGCGGCATAGGCCGCGCCGATGAGGCCGGCGTCGTCGGCGAGCACGCGCTCCCCCCCGCGGAACCGCCCATCCGGGTACTTCTGGTCGAGCCCCGCGAGGATCGCGGCGAACGCCTCGGCGTGGTTGCCGGCGCGAAGCAGCGCGTACGCCAGCAGCCGATGACCTGTCATGTGGTCCGGACGATCGGTGACCGCGCGGCGATAGGTGTCGACCGCGAGCCTGCGAACGTCAGCGACGATCTCGCCGCTGTTCGGCATGGCGACGTAGGCGATCCGCTCGAGGCGCTCACCGGCGAACCGCCGGAGATCCGCGCGGCCCGGGAACAGATCGATGATCGAGCCGTAGGCGCGCGCCGCCGCCGCAGGCTCATGGCTCGCCTCGAGTGTCTCGCCGAGGCCGATCAACGCGAGCACGTTACCGGGCTCGCGGTCATGCCAGGCGCGTGCACGGTCGAGCGCTCCGCTGATGTCATGCCGCGCGATCGCACGCGAGATCAGCGCGAGCTCGCCCTGGAGCGCGGCCGGCGCATCACGTGGAGGCCAGGCTTCGGGGCGTTCGCCACCGCCACCGTCCTGGCTGTCGCTCGCGATCCGCGCATCGCGGGGGCCGTCCACCGTGGGCGGGCGCATCCGGCGCGGCGGCGCGGGGGGCGAAGGCGGCGGCATCGGCGTGACCGTCGTGACCGGCTCGGCGAGCGGCTTGGCCGCAGGCGCGGCCGGACTTGTCGTGATCGTAAGCTCGGTTTCGGCTTGCTTGAAGTCGCGCCCGCCTTGCTCGCGCTGATCCTTGCCGACGGGGTCGGCGACCTTCAGGCCGTCGCCGTCGCGCTCGGCCGCCTCGGCCTTCTCGCCGGTGATCTTGTTCTTCATCTTGCCGTCTTCGTCGTGCTTGCGAAGCTGGTCGTCGACGGCCTGCTGTGCCCACGGTGAGGTCGTCGCGATCTGGGCCTTGCGGTGACGCTGCACCAACCCGTCGGCTCCCAGCTCGAGGATGTCGGACAGCGCCGTGCGATCGATCCCGAACCGTCCATAGTCGGCGTCGGTCTCGAGCACCAGCATCGCGGTCTGACTCGACAGCACGCGCGCCGCGACCGAGCGCTTCGCGATCTCCGCGCGCACCACCGCGGTTCGATCGCCCGTGGTGGTCGGCAGGCTTGCCTCGAGCTCGCCGATCTCCGCGGCGGCGAGCGCCCGATCGACGAGTGCCGGGGTCCCGGTGACGAGCCCGATCGCATGGCGACGTCCGCCGATCCCGACGTCGAGCGTCTGGGCGGTTGAGGGGAGCCGTGCGTAGACCATCACGCGGGTCCCTGGCCGCGCGGACGGGATCGTCCGCGGGTACACCCACGTGGCGCCCTTCACGTCGACCGCGAGGTCGGTGAGCATGCGCTCGCCGAGCCCGGCCGCGACGGTCTCCACGCCAGCATCGAGATCGAGCACGGCGCCCGGCCGCGTCCCCGCGCGCACCAGCCCGGTCGCGAGCTGCTCGTCGCGGATCCCGCCAGACAGCACGACGTCGACGCGCTCGACGCCTCGCAGCTGCTTGACGGCGGCCGCGAGCTCGTCGGGGCCGGCGCCCGCGGTGACGACACCATCGCCGAGCACGACGAGCCGCGCGCCCGGTGCATGCGAGCGCAGCCACGAGATCGCCTGACCGAGGTCCGAGGCGCCGGCAGCCCCGCGCGCGAGCAACGCGGACCTGTGCGAGGCGTTCCATCCCGCGGCACGACCGTCGAAGACAAGCTCCGTGTCCTGATCGAACGCCACCACCTGCAGCCGCAGCTCGTCGCCGTGACGACGCCGCAGCTCGCCGATCAGGCGGTCGACCGTGTCGACGCTGCTCGCGAACCCGAGCGTTCTCGAGGCGCTGGTATCGACGAGCAGCGTGATCGCCGTGGGCGCATCGGCCGCCGCCAGCGCCCCCGACGCATCGAGCACCGCGAGCTGGGCTGCGACCAGGGTGCCGGACGTGCCTGCCGATGCGATCGCCTCGGCCGCGAGGGGTGCATTCGACACGAAATCACGATCGGGCTGCCAGTTACGCTCCGCGAGCACCTGGTCGGTCTGCCGGCCATCGGCGCCCAGCACCGACAGCCGGACGTCCACGCGCTCGGCCTTCGCCAGGCCGCGCAACGGGAGCGTGTAGCGCTCCCCTGGCAGGTCCTGGCTGTAGCTCAGCACGATGTGCTTGTCGCCCTTGGCCGGGATGGGAAACACGCGCGCGGTGAACTGGTTGCCCTCCGCCTTCTCGAGCAGCGCCGGATCCTGCTTGCGGTGGAGGAAGTCCTCGTACGCACGCCGCGCCTTCATCTTCTCGACGACCTCGGCCTCCATCCACTGCCCGGCGTTCTCCATCGCGAACCGCGACACCGCGGCGCGCGGCGGCAGCGTGATCGCGAAGCTGCCCTCGCGCACCCGGTCCTCGGGGTTGTGAAAGTAGAGGTGCAGCTCGGTGAACGCGAGCGGCCCCTGGAACACCGCCCTCGCGTCCACCCGGACCAGCATCAGCCCGCTGCCGTCTGACGCCGTCAGGGTCCAGGGCGCCTGGGTCCGGTCGGGCGCGCGCACGTGCGCCGAGACCGCGAACGCCGGCATCGGCACCGTCCCCACCTGAGCCACCTCCGGCGGATGACCCTGCCCGGAACACGCAGCAATGACGACACACGCCAGGCGACTTCGCATCCGCCGTCCAACGCACGTCCGGCCCAGGACGCTCTACACTCTCACCACTCTGTCTTCGACGGAGAGTTGTGAGAGTGTAGAGCGTCCTCCGGACAGCCTATTAATCTCAGATGCTTGGGAGCGCGGGTCTGGGAGAGAGTGGTGAGAGTGTAGAGCGTCCTACGAGGCCTAGGCCGGTCGAGGCGCTGAGGTCTCCGACCAGGGCGAGCGTGCCGTCGAGCCAGCCTAGCCAGGCCACGCCGAGCACGTCGTGGCGCCAGGTCAGCATCGCGGGCAGCGACTGCGTGGCCGCAAGGCCGTGCTCGTCGACCGCCCGGGCGAACGCTTCGGCGTCCGCCCGGGTCGCGAGCAGCCGCGAGGCAACCCCGGTCCGATCGGCGACGAGTTGGGTGATCGCGAGCAAGGTCTCGGTCCAGCGTTGCGCCCGCGCGCTCGCCGCGCGACCCACCCGGATCGGGGAGACATCCTCGGGCCGCGCCGAGGCGACGGCCGCCACGATGTCGTCGGCCCGTTGCCGCGCGAGCTGAGAGACCCCTTTCAGCCCACGCACGGCATCGGGGTCGTCGGGACGCTGACGCGCGAGCTCGATGATCGTCTTCTCGTTCAGCACCCACCCGAGCGGCCGGTCGACCTCGAGGGCGACGCGGTGCCGCCACGCCGCGAGCTCGACGACGGTCGCGAGCGCCACGGCGTCGAGGCCACGGAGGCCGGAGATCGACTGCCACGCCGTCTCGGGAGTCACGCTCGCGGCCGCCACGGCATCGGACGCCACGACGCTGCTCTCCGCTCGCGCCCACGCAAGCCGGTCGCCGAGCTTGCCCGCGAGCAGCGCGTAGATCGCCGGCAGGTGTCGGACATCGGACGCGGCGTACGCGAGCTGCGCGGTACTGAGAGGCCGCTTCGCCCAGTCCGTCCACTGCAGCTCCTTGCCGAGGGTCAGCCCCAGCAGCTCGCTCGCGAGCGCCGCCAGCCCGATCTGGTCGCCGATGCCGGCAAACGCGGCCATCACCTGGGTGTCGATGATCGCCGGCATCGCGATCCCGAACTGCGCGGCGAGGATGCCGAGGTCCTGGCGAGCCGCATGCGCCACGACACATGGATGCCCGGCGAGCGCCTCGATCAGCGGCCGGACATCGACGGTCATCGGGTCGATCAGGGCGACCTCGGGCGGCGTCGAGACGATCTCCTCGACCGCCGCATCCAAGGTCAGGTGCGCCGGCAACCAGGACACCTGAACCAGGCACAGGGTCGGCACCAGGCGATCCTGGGTCAGGAATTCGAGGTCAAACGTCACCAACGACGACGCGGCGACCACGGCGGCAAGCGCCGCGACCTCGGGAGTCTCGGCAATGAGCGCGGTCACGGCACACGATACCACCCACAAGCCCTGATCCCAGGGCGCCACACTTTGTTAGATTGCGAGCACCAATGACGACGAAGACGAACACCTTCGGCAGCAAGGCCCAGATCGCAGTCGGTACCGGCAAGGTCGAGCTCTATCGGCTCGATGCGCTGGTCAAAGCCAAGGTCGGGGACGTCGAGACCCTGCCGTTCTCGTTGCGGATCTTGCTCGAGAACCTCCTCCGCTTCGAGGACGGCAAGACCGTCGACGCCGAGGACATCGAGGCGGTCGCCGCCTGGAACCCGAAGAAGCGCGTCGAGTACGAGGTTCAGCTCCGTCCGGCCCGCGTGCTGATGCAGGACTTCACGGGCGTGCCGGCTGTCTGCGACCTCGCCGCGATGCGCGACGCGTTCGTCAAGCTCGGGCTGGCCGGCAACTCGATCAACCCGCTCAACCCCACCGAGCTCGTCATCGATCACTCGGTCCAGGTCGACGAGTTTGGCACCAACGCCGCGTTCCGCCGCAACGTCGAGCTCGAGTACCAGCGCAACCGCGAGCGCTACCTGTTCCTGCGCTGGGGCCAGCAGGCGTTCGCCAACATGAAGGTCGTCCCGCCAGGCACCGGCATCTGCCACCAGGTCAACCTCGAGTACCTCGCCAAGGTCGTGTTCACCGACACCTCGCAGGCCGTGCCGCTGGCGTTCCCCGATTCGCTCGTCGGCACCGACTCGCACACCACGATGATCAACGGCCTCGGCGTGTTCGGATGGGGCGTCGGAGGCATCGAGGCGGAGGCCGTCATGCTCGGCCAGCCGATGGCGATGCTGATCCCCGAGGTGTTCGGCTTCGAGCTCACCGGCAAGCTGCCCCCGGGCGCCACCGCAACCGACCTCGTCCTCACCGTCACGCAGATGCTGCGCGCGCGCGGGGTCGTCGACAAGTTCGTCGAGTTCTTCGGCTCCGGCATCAGCGCGCTGGCGCTCCCCGATCGCGCCACGATCGCCAACATGGCACCCGAGTACGGCGCCACGATGGGCTTCTTCCCCGTCGATGCCGAGACCCTCGCCTACCTGCGGTTCACCGGTCGGTCCGACGACCACGTCCAGCTGGTCGAACGCTACTGCAAGGAGAACCTGCTCTG
>JAGSPR010000684.1 GCA_018262455.1 Deltaproteobacteria bacterium
CCAGTGGGACCCGCAGCGCTACCCGGACGTCAAGCTGGTGTTCCTCGGCGACTACATCGACCGCGGGCGCTTCAGCTTCGATGGCGTCCTGCGCGCGGCACTCCAGCTGTTCGTCGCGATGCCGGACCAGGTGATCCTGCTGCGCGGCAACCACGAGTGGCTGACCTGGTTCGACAACCGCATCTCCAGCGGCGTCTACCCCGCGGAGGCGCTCGCCTCGATCGTGCCGTACGTACCGATCGAGATGCTCGAGGCGTATCGCCAGCTCTTCGAGCACATGCCGACCTCGTTCATCTGTGAGCGGACGCTGTTCGTGCATGGTGGGATCCCGCGCGAGGACAGCTTCGAGGCGCGCTTCCTCGACCTGTCCAGCCTCAACGATCCCGAGATGCGCTTCCAGATGATGTGGAGCGACCCCGGCCATACCGATCACGTCCCGGTCGAGCTACAGCGCCAGAACCCGCGGTTCACGTTCGGGCGCAACCAGTTCCGGCGGTTCATGGAGCGCGCCGGAATGCATACGATGATCCGCGGCCACGAGATGATCGAGCGCGGCTTCGACGTGTTCTACGATCTCGGCGATCAGCTCCTGCTCACGCTGTTCTCGGCCGGCGGCCACGGCAACTGCGACCTCCCGATCGACTCGTCGTACCGGGCCGTCACGCCGATGGCACTGACGATCCAGTATGGCCACGGCGCACCGACCGCGAACCCGTGGCCGATCCAGTACCAGCCGTTCAACTACGAGCCCCACAACGGACTCTATCGGGAACAGCCGCTGCTCGAGTTCCGCTACACGTAGCACCCAAGCGTGGCCGTGGCGCCCAGCGCGCTGTCGGATCGCGCTACGCTGGCCGGATGCGAGGGCTCACGGGTCTGATCGACGACGAGCACGTCGACATCGCGGAGATCGGCGCATACCTCGACGGCCTGGACGCGAGCACGCGGTGGAGCGAGGTCGGTCAGCTCGACCGCGCTCGCCAGCGAACGCTGTACGAGAAGGCCGCGCACGCCACACCGATCGACATGGCGCACTTCGTCGGCGACGCGCGCCCACTCGACGAGGTGATCCACGACGGGCTCAACACCCTCCCCCTGCCCGCGCCGCTGCGCCGGTTCCAGAAGCGGTTCTGCCGGCCGGAGCCCACCGACGGCGCCGGGGCTCGGCTGTTCGGCTACAACGAGGGGCCAACCCGGCGCGTCGTCGGCCCGGGCTACTTCGTCGCGATCCCGACGACCGACCGCCCGGCGTGGTCCGCGCGCGGCGCGATCGTCATCGACTACTTCCAGGTCCCCGACGGCAGGGTCGCGACCGGCTGGCCGCGCGTGGTGCCCAATGACTGGCGGCTGCAGCGGTTCGTCTACGATCGAACGCGCGACTTCATGCGCCGGGTCTCGCGCCACGTCTCGATCGGCGCCGCGTTCAAGGGCGAACGCCCGCTCGACCACTACTTCGTGCTGTGTCGCCGCGCCTGAGCATCCGCGTGGGGATGCCCTGGTATGCTGGTCGTGGCTGCGGTGAGATGCCCCGACGACAACGTCTTGATGGCGATGGTCGAGCAGACGCTCGAGCGTGGACTGCTGCACGAGGTCGAGGTGCACATCGATAGCTGCCCTGACTGCCGCGTGATCGTCGCGGCCGCACTCGGTGGTGGATCGACGGCGATCGGAACCCCGGCCTCGGGGGAGGACGTCGAGCCTCAGGTCTCGATGATCGACGTCAGGATCAACGACCGGTACGTGATCGAGAGGGTGCTCGGGCGCGGCGGCATGGGCACGGTCTATCTCGCGCGCGATCAGTCGCTCGGTCGAGATGTCGCGCTCAAGGTGCATCGAGCGGGCTCGGGCAACGATCGGCTTCACCGCGAAGCGATCGCGATGGCGAAGCTCGCCCACCCGAACGTGGTCACCGTGTTCGAGGTCGCGACCGTCGACGATCGACTCTATGTCGCGATGGAGTATGTCCGCGGTGGCACGCTGCGATCCTGGCTCGCCGCGGCGCCGCGCGGCTGGCGCGAGATCGTCGAGCTGCTGCTGCATACCGGCAGTGGGCTCGCGGCGGCGCACGCCGCCGGACTCGTGCACCGCGATTTCAAGCCCGAGAACGTGCTCGTCGGGAAGGACGACCGGCCGCGCGTCAGCGACTTCGGCCTCGCGCGCGTCGATACCCGCCCGAGCGGGCCCATCGTCCCGCTGGCCGGTGGCTCCTCGATCGACACGCCGATGACGCAGACCGGCGCGCTGATGGGGACACCGGCGTACATGGCTCCCGAGCAGCTCGCGAGTGCAGTGGTCGACGCGCGCAGCGATCAGTTCGCATTCTGCGTGGTCGTCTGGGAGTGCTTGTTCGGCAGCCGACCGTTCACGGGCTCGACGCTCGCGGCCCTCGCCATCGCCATCGAGCGTCACGAGCTCCAGCCCCCCGCACGTACCGAGGTTCCGCAACGCGTGCGCGACGTGATCGAGCGCGGGCTGCGGGTCGATCCGGCCGCACGTCACGACGACATGCCCGCGCTCCTCACCGCGCTCCGCGACGCGGCGGCTCCGGGCTCCAGGCGCCGCCTGGCGATCGGCATCGGCGCAGCGGTGGTCCTGACCTCGGCCATCGTGATCGCAGGGCCGTGGTCCCGTGACAGCGAGACCCCGTGTGCGGTCAACGAAGCCGCCCTCACCGGCGCGTGGGATCCGTTCCTCAAGGGCAGGATCCGCACCGCCTTCTCGGCAGCCGGTCTCAAGGACAGCGACCAGATCTTCCAGCGCGTCGAAGGAGTCGTCGACAACTACGGCCGCTCCTGGATCGAGATGCGCCGTACCGCCTGCGAAGCGACGCGGGTTCGGGGCGAACAATCCGAAACGCTGCTCGACCTGCGCATGACCTGCCTGGATCGCAGGCGCGACG
>JAGSPR010000685.1 GCA_018262455.1 Deltaproteobacteria bacterium
AACTCACTCACCGGGTGAAGCGTACCATCAGGAATCGACGTGGATACGCTAGACTCGTCCGCGATGGCACCCGAGGGCGCGGCAGTCGCCGCCGAGCAAGCACGGATCGTCGGAGACTTGCGCGGCTCGGCCATCGCGGTGATCGAGCCGGGGCAGGTCGTGATCCTGAATGCCCCCAGCCTCGAGCCGGGGGCGGAGCTCGGGATCGCGGGCGACCTCGACGACCACGATGTCGAGTTCGTCGGCGAGACCGGCCGGCTCGCGGTGCTCAGCCGGAGCACCGGGACGTCGACGCTTCACGTCGTCGATCCGGCAGGCCCGACCAAGCTCGGCGAGGTGCGGTTCCGCGTGCCCGCACGGATCGCCTGCACCGCCGGGGAGTACGTGCTCGTGACCGCCGGTAGCACGACCTTCGTGGTCGACGTCACCGCGGCCGAGCCGGTCGCGGTGCCGTTGCCCGTCCGCGGCGAGGTCACGGCGGCCGGCCGGATCGGGCCCCACCGCTTCGTCCTCACGGTGAGCGGCGTGATCGAGGAGTGGGACGCGCAGACGCGGGCGCCCGGGCGCCGCCTCCGCCTCGATCGTCCGCTCGACCCGTTGTTCGTGGGCGGCAACGCGCAGCGGATCTGGATGGTCCCGCGGGGCGAGCCCGAGTTCATCGACCTCGTGATGCTGACGTCGCGCTCGACGCGCCGGATCGAGCTCCCGGAGCCGGTCGCCTCGATCGACGCGCACGACCACGGGGACACCCTCGCGCTGATCGGCGCTCGGACCCGCAGCGCCTACGTCGTTGACCTGACGCGCGCGTCGTCGGTCGTCAAGATCGAGCGCGGCGCGATGACCGACGTCGCCTGGCTCGGGCGCGGACACACGCTCGTGCTCAAGCCGGCGGGCGGGGCGATCGAGCTGGTCAAGGTCGCGGTCGCGGTCACGCCCGAGCCCGGCGACGAGGGCTCGCCGGTCGAGTCGCCGCCGCTGCGCGGGCGGGGCGTCCCGCTCGGTGACGAGCCGGAGGATGCGCCTCCGCGCGTCGTCGAGGACGAGCTCCCGCCGGCGCGCTGGACGCGCGAGGACATCACCGAGCGCCTCGCGGCGTGGCGCGATCGGTACGCGACCGACGGGGCCAAGACCGCGCCAGTGGAGGTCGCGGCGGCGCCGCGGCAGGTCGAGCGCGCGCCCCACGACGTGCGCCGGGTTCATCCCGGCGGCTGGCGCGCCGAGCTGGCCAGCTGGGCGCGCGCGATCAAGGCCGGCTCCCATCGCGATCCGCCGGCGATCGATCGCGGGATCCTCGACGAGACGGTGGAGCGCCTGCGGCTCGCCAGCACGGTCGGCCACGCGCTCGCGCTGCTCTACGGTGCGTATCTCGCAGGTGCCGGCACCGTGACCCCGATCGATCTCGCCAGCGTGCTCGGCTGGGACTGGAAGGAAGCGCTTGGCACGGGAGCGGTCGCCGACTCGGGCCTCGTGCGCTGGCGCGACGAGCGGATCTCGCTCTATCGCGAGGCGATCGCGGTGCTCGACGAACGGCCTCCGATCCACGGCGTGATCGTCCCGGCGGCGGTGTCGACCGAGTCCGCCGTCGCGATCGTCGTCCCGGCGGCGATCGATCCGGTCCGGATCGGCGCGTGGGCCGCCCCCACGATCGGGGCGCTCCTCGTCGCGAACGAGCGTGGCCAACGCAGCCCGCGCTCCTTCGTACGCGAGGCCCGGATCCGCGGGGTGATGCCGCTCGTGCGCTGGACCGAGCTCGCGGCCGTGCTGCGCGTCCCCCCGCAGATGGGCGCCGTGATCGTCGACACCGCGACCACGGCCGCGAGCCTCGACCTCCCGGTCGCGGCGACGTGGCCGTGACCCGCTGCTGCCGGGCTCCGTCGAGCGTCCCTTGATCTCCACTGGCGACTGACGAGCATGCGCATCACCGTCTCGACGCTCGGCACGATGGGTGACGTTCTGCCGCTCGCGCGCCTCGTGCGCGCCCTCGTCGAACGCGGTCACGCGGTCACGGTCCATGCGTGGGCGATGTATCGCGATCAGCTGGCGCCCCCCGGCGTCGAGCTCGTCGAGGCGGGCGGCGGGGTGACGGACGCCGACCTCGCGACCGCGACGACCGAGGCGCTGCGCGCGATCCATCCGGTGGCGCAGATCCGGCGGTTCGTCCGGCTGTTCCACACCGACGCGCTCGCGTCGGCGATCGCGACCGCGCGCCGCGCACTCGCCGGCGCCGACCTCGCCGTGATCAATGTGATCGACCACGTCGCGCAGGCCGCCTCCGACGAGCTCCGTGTGCCGTGGGTCGGCTGGCACGCGCGCCCGCTCGCGAGCCCGGACGCGTCTGCCGGCGAGGACGCGCTGCTCGCCGAGGTCGATGCGGAGCTCACGGCGGCCGTCGCCCAGGTCACCGCGCGCGCGCCGCGCCCGATCCGCGTGTTCCGCCAGGGATCGGCCGTGCTCGATCTCGTCGCGGCATCGCCCGCGGTGCTCGCGTCCGCGCCGAGCGTGGCCCCGCACACCGTGATCACCGGCCACTGGCTCGGACCGCCGAACCGCGTGCCGCTCGACGCCGAGATCGCGCGCTTCCTCTCGGCGCGGCCCGGGCCGGCGGTGTTCGTCACGTTCGGGACGATCCCCGACGAGGTCGGCCGCCTGCAGCTCGCGATCGAGGCATGCCGCCGGATCGGAGTTCGCGTCGTCGCGCAGGGGCGCGCGCCGGCAGCGGGCGGCGGGGACGACGTCCTCGTCGTGGCGCGTCGCCTCGACTACGCCTCCGTACTCCCCGCGTTCGCGGGGATGCTCCACCACGGTGGCGCCGGCACGACGCACGAGGCCTGCCGCGCTGGCACCCCGCAGCTGTGCATCCCGCATTTCGGCGACCAGTACTTCTGGGCACGCGAGATCT